>JANMMD010000238.1:0-12432 GCA_031372905.1 Betaproteobacteria bacterium | reverse complement strand
GCTTCAACCTCGGCGTCGCGATGGTGCGTGCCGGCGACTCCATCGGCGGCGAACGTGTGCTCGACGCCGTCGGCCAGACGCCGGCACCCGACGAAGAACTGCGCAGCCTGCGCGACCGCGCCAACGTCGCGCTGGGCTTTTCGGCACTGGCCGACAAGAAGCCGCGCGAGGCGCGCCTGGCGTTGCAGCGCGTGCGCCTGCAGGGCCCGCAATCGAACAAGGCGCTGCTCGGCTTCGGCTGGGCCGCGGCCGAGCTGAAAGATCCACAACTGGCGCTGGTGCCGTGGACCGAACTCGCGGCCCGCGGCAGCGCCGGGGGTGCCGATGCCGCGGTGCTGGAAGCGCGCATCGCGGTGCCTTACGCGATGGCCGAACTGCGGGCCTACCAAAGCGCGCTGCAGGGCTACCAGCAAGCCGCCGATGGCTTCGAGCAGGAACACCGGGCACTGGCCGAGAGCATCGCCGCCATCCACGCCGGCAAGCTGGTGCAGGGCCTGCTGGCGGGCAACGCCGAGAACGCGGTCGGCAGTCTGGGCACCTCTCTGGGCCGTTCCAGCGGCATCCGCACGCTGCCCGAGATGCCGCACGCGGCCCACCTGGCGCCGCTGTTGGCCGGCCATGCGTTTCAAGAGGCTTTCAAGAACCTGCGCGACCTGCAGTTTCTCGACGCGAACCTGGCGCAGTGGCAAGACAAGCTGGGCGCCTTTGCCGACATGCTGGACAACCGCCGCCGCGCTTTCGAGCAGAAGCTGCCGGCCGTGCGCGCCAACACCGGTGCTGCCGACGTTGCCGCGCTGGCGCAGCGCCGCGAAACCCTGGCCGGCGCCCTGGGCCAGGCGCAGACCGACAACGACGCCATGGCATTTGCCGATGAACGCGAACGGGGCCTGCTGCAGCGCATCGCGCGCGGCGTAGCCACGCTGAAGGCCGCTGGCGCCCAGAAGGACGGCGCGCTCGGTAACCCCGAACTGACCGAGGCCAACGAGCGCTTGCGCCGCGCCGCCGGTGCGCTGCAATGGCAACTGAGCCAGAACTTCAGCGCGCGGGTCTGGGAGGCGAAGAAGGCCTTGCGCGATACCGACCAGGCCCTCGCCCAGGCGCGTGAGCGCGACGCCGCACTGCAGCGCGCGCAGCAGGAAGAACCGGCACGCCACGCGCACTTTGCCGCGCGCATCGCGCAGCTGGGCGGGCGCCTGGTGGCGATGCGGCCGATGGTCACGACCGTGGCCCTGAGCGTGCAAGCGCAACTGCAGGACATCGCCGTGGCCGAACTGCAGGTGCAGCAAGAGCGCCTGGCCGTCTACGCCGCGCAGGCGCGGCTGGCCATCGCGCAGATCCACGACCAGGCGCAGTTCGCGCGCCGCAGCGACGCCGCGCCGGCGGGGGCCGCGCAATGAGCCTGGCGTCGAAACGCGCGGTGCCGCTTTCGGTACCCCTGTTCCAGCGCACGGCACCGGCGCTGGCCGCGGCCTTGCTGCTATCGCTCTTGGCCGCCTGTTCCGGCCCCAAGAAATTGCCGGGCGATGACCAGCTCACGCTGGCCAGCCTGGGCAACAAGACCATCACCGTCAAACCCGACAGCCTGCCGGTGCTGGCCGAAGAGCAGACCATCGCGGCCTACCGCCAATTCCTCGCCAGCTCGACGCTCGGTCCGCAGGCCCAGCAGGCGGCCCAGGCGCCGCAACGCGCCGAGGCGCTGCGTCGCCTGGGCGACCTGGAAATGGACCGCGCCGACCGCATTGCCAGCGAGGGCGCGGGCAGCGAGCCCGACTACAAGGCCGCAATCGCGCGCTATCAAGACTACCTGCAGACCCACCCCAAGGACCCCGGCAACCACCGCGTGCTCTACCAGTTGGCGCGTGCGCAGGAACAGGGCGGCCAGCTCGAAGCGGCGCTGAAAACCCTCAGCGGCCTGGTGGCCACCTACCCCGGCACGCCACACGCCGAAGAAGCGCAGTTCCGCCGCGGTGAGCTGCTGTTTGCAATGCGCGACTATGCGCAGGCCGAAGGCGCCTACGCCGCCGTGCTGCAGGCCGCGAAGCAAGCAGGCGGGGGCTCGGCCTTCCAGGAGCGTGCGCTCTACATGCAGGGCTGGTCGCTCTTCAAGCAGGGCAAGCTCGAAGAAGGTTTGCCGCCGTTCTTCGGTGTGCTCGATCTCAAGCTCGGCAGCCTGGAGGGACCGGCGCGCGAAGAGGCCGACCTGGCCGAGATCGGTGCGCTCAAGCGCGCCGACCGTGAGCTGGTGGAAGACAGTTTCCGCGTCATGAGCATCAGCCTGGCCAGCCTGCAGGGCGCCGAGACCGTGGCGAGGTTCATCACCACGCCCGAGCGCGAGGCATACCAGTTCCGCGTTTATGGCGCCTTGGGCGAGCTCTACAGCCGACAAGAGCGCGTGAAGGACGCGGCCGACACCTACGCGCTCTTCGTGCGCCGCCAGCCGCTGCACGTGCAGGCACCGCTGCTGCAGGCGCGCGTGATCGAGCTCTACGAAAAGAACGGCTTCGACACCCTGGCGCTGCAGGCCAAGAAGGACCACGTGCTGCGCTATGGCGTGGACAGCGAGTTCCGCCGCGCCAACCCGGCTGGCTGGCAGCGGGTGCAGCCGCTGGTGCAGACCCACCTGGCGCAACTGGCCCAGCACCATCACGCGCTGGCACAAAAGACCAAGGCGCGCGCCGATGTGCAGGAAGCGGTGCTCTGGTACCGCACGCTGCTGAGCTCCTTCCCCCAAGACCCACAAGCACCCGCGCAGCGCTTTCTGCTGGCCGAGCTGCTTTACGAAGACCAGCAATGGGCGGCGGCCGCCACCGAATACGAAACCGTGGCTTATGCCAACGCCGGCCACCCGCGCGGCAGCGATGCCGGCTATGCCGCGCTGCTGAGCTACGCCGAGCAGGAGAAGGCGGCACCCGATGCTGCGGCGCGCGGCGCCTTGCAACGCAACGCCGTGGCCAGCGCGCTGCGCTTCGCCCAAGCCTTCCCCGCCGATCTGCGCGGCGGCCCGGTGCTCACGCGTGCGGCCGAACAACTCTTCGGTCTGGGTGACAGCGAAGCCGCCAGCGCCGTGGCGCGTCAGGCGCTGGCTTTGCAGCCACCGCCTGCGGCCGAGCAGCGCCGCACGGCCTGGACCGTGGTGGCCCACCACGCCTTCGAGCAAGGCCGCCACACCGAGGCCGAAAGCGCCTATCGCGAAGTGCTGGCCTTGTCGGCCGCCAGCAGCCCCGGCCGCAACGAAGCTGCCGAGCGCCTGGCCGCCAGCATCTACAAACAAGGCGAAGCCGCACGCGGCAGCGGCGACGCACGCGCCGCCGTCGGCCACTTCGAACGTGTCGCCGCCCTCGGTGCCAGCGGCGTGCTGAGCGCCACGTCGGCGGTGCGCGCCAGCGCGCAGTTCGACGCCGCCGCCGCGCTTATCGGCCTGAAGGACTGGGGCCGCGCCGCCACCGCACTGGAAGACTTCCGCCGCCAGCAGCCTGGCCACCCGCTGCAGGCCGAGGTGGCACCGCGCCTGGCACTGGCCTATCTGGAGCAGAACCGGCACAGCCTGGCTGCGGCCGAGTTCGAGAAGGTCAGCGCCGCCGCATTGGCCGCGGGCAGCGACACCACGCTGACCCGCGGCGCCTTGTGGCAGGCCGCCGAGCTGCACGAGAAGGCCGCACGCGAGGCGCCCCCGGCTGTCACGGCCGCGCCTGCCGCGCTGCTGCGCAAACCCGCGGCGCGCGCGCCAGCCGCACCCGCGCAACCGGCGCGCCGTGCTGCGGCACGCGGGCTGGCGCCGGCTCCCGCAGAGCCGCCGTTGGCCGGCCGCACCCCGCTGATGAGCACCGCGCTGCAAGCCTACGAACGCTACGTGCAGCGCTACCCGCAGCCGCTGGAAACCGCCATCGAGGCGCGCTGGCGCATTGCCGAACTGCTGCGCGCCGACGGTCAATCGGCGCGATCGCTCGCGTGGCTGCGCACCGTGCAGCAAGCCGATGCCGAAGCCGGCGATGCACGCACCCCGCGCACACGCAGCCTGGGCGGCCAGGCCACGCTGGCGTTGGCCGAGCCGGTGCGCGCGGCCTACCAGCAGGTGGCACTGGTGGAGCCGCTGGCCGCGCAGCTGAAGCTGAAGAAGGCACGCCTGGAGGAAGTGCTGCGCGCCTATACCGCGGCCAGCGAAGCCGGCGTGGCCGAAGTGACGACGGCCGCCACCTTCCACACCGCCAGCCTGTACCAGGATTTCGGCAAGGCGATGATGGAATCCGCACGGCCGAAGAAGCTGAAGAAGGACGAACTCGAGCAGTACAACGTGATGCTCGAGGAGCAGGCCTTCCCGTTCGAGGAGAAGGCCATCGAGCTGCACGAGACCAATGCGCGCCGCACCAGCGCGGGCCTCTATGACCGCTGGGTGCAGAGCAGCTTCGCGGCACTCGCCAAGCTGAAGCCGGTGCGCTACGGCAAGGCCGAGCGGCTGGAGGCGAATCTTCCCGCAGAGCTGCCGGCGCTGCAGTCAGCACTGGCCCAACTGCAAGGCGTGGCGCGGGTTCCGCTCTTGAACCAGCAAGGTGTGCTGCAGCGCCAACAGGGCCGCTTCGCCGAGGCGCGGCAGAGCTACGAAGACGCCATCGCCGCCGACCCTGCGGCCGTTGCGCCGGTGTTGAACCTGGCCATCCTCAGCGACCTGTACCTGGGAGAGCCGGCGCTCGCGCTGGCGCTCTACCAGCGCTGCCTGGAACTCTCGCCCGCCGACGCGCCGGCGCTGGGCCGCTGGGTGGCCGAGATCAAGGCCCGCAAGCCCGCCGTGGTGGCCGCGCCGGGAGCGGCGGCTTTACCGAACGTGGCGGCCGCGCCCAACAAGCCCAAGGAGGCGCCATGAACTTCCAACCTCGCTTCACTGTCGCCCTGCTGTTGGCCACCTTGACAGTGGCTGGCACGGCCAGCGCGCAAGACCGCGCCGACATCGACCGCACGCAGATCATCGGCAACCGCGAGCTGCCCAAGGTGCTCTACATCGTGCCCTGGAAGAAGCCGCTGCCTGGCCAGCTCAGCGGCCGCCCCGTGCACAGCGTGCTCGACGAAGCCTTGGCCCCGGTGGACCGCGAGGTCTTCAAGCGCCAGGCCGACTACAGCGCGCAGCTGCGCGCACGCAGCACTGCCGTGGCCGCGGCGCCCGCCGCCGCGGCCGCACCCGATTCCGCCATCACATCTGCATCCCCCACCCCCGCCCCTGCCGGAGCCCCCCGATGAACACCTTCAACACCGTCGTCAAGTTCTTCGTCGACTGCGGTCCCTTCCTCTACCCCAGCCTGGCGATGATGACCATCGGCCTGGCCATCGCGATCGAACGCTTCATCTTCCTGCGCCGCGCGCGCAGCGAGAACCGCAAGCTCTGGGACCAGCTGCTGCCGATGCTGCAAGGCGGCAAGTTCAAGGAAGCCGCGGGCGCGGTGGCGGGCAGCGACGCGGCCATCGGCAAGATCGTCTCGCACGGCCTGGCGCGCATGGCCAGCGCGCGCCGCCGCGAAGACATCGACCACGCGATGGAAGAAGGCATGATGGAAATCGTGCCGCGCCTGGAGAAGCGCACGCACTACATCGCCACCTTCGCCAACACCATCACGCTGGTGGGCCTGCTGGGCACCATCATCGGCCTCATCAAGGGCTTCACCGCGGTGGCGCAGGTGAACCCGGCGGAGAAGGCCGAGCTGTTGTCGGCTTCCATTTCGGTGGCGATGAACAACACCGCGTTTGCGCTGATGGTGGCGATCCCCTTCCTCCTCATCCACGCCTTCCTGCAGGCGCGTGCCAGCGAAATCGTCGACAGCCTGGAGGCCGCCAAGATCACCTTCCTGAACCTGGTGCAGCGCCTGGCCGGTGAACAGCCGCGCGAGCAGCGCACCAGCGCCGGCCTGGCCGACTGACGAGGCGCACGGCCATGCGAACGCGCCGTCTGCGCAAAGAAGTGCCGCACCTCGAGATCACGGCTTTCATCAACCTGATCGTGGTGCTGGTGCCCTTTCTGCTGTCCACCGCGGTCTTCACGCGGTTGGCGGTGATGGACCTGCAACTGCCGGCGCAGCAGTCGGCGGTGGAGCAACTGAAAATCGAAGACCTGCAGCTCGAGGTGGTGATCCGCAAGGACGCTTTGGAGGTGGGCGACCGCATCGGCGGCCTCATCCAGCGCATCGACATCAAGGGCACCGAACACGACGTGAAGGCGCTGCAGCAGCTGATGGTGCTGGTGAAGGGCAAGTTCCCCGACAAGCGCGAAGCCACCCTGCTGGCCGAGCCCGACACCTCGTATGACCAGCTGGTGCAGGTGATGGACGCGGTGCGCGGCACCGTCACCGCGCAGGGTGCCAAGCTCGTGCGGGCTGAGCTCTTTCCCAGCATCTCGGTGGGTGATGCCCCGGTGAAGGGGCGCCGCTGATGGCCACGTTGACACCGCTGGAAAAACGCGCCCAGCGCAAGGCGCGCAACAACACCGCGATGGACATGAATCTCGTCGCTTTGATCGACGTCTTCACCATCCTCATCTTCTTCCTGCTCAGCAGTGCCAGCGGCGTGGAAACGCTGGTCAGCCCCAAGGCGGTGTCTTTGCCGCTGGCCAACACCAACCAGGCGCCAAAGGACACGGTGGTGCTGGTGGTGGCGGGTGACGAGATCCTGGCCGGCGGCCGGCGCGTGGCGCTGGTCAGCGAGGTGATGGCCAGCCCCGACGACCTGATCCCCGGCCTGAAGGCCGAGCTCGACCTGCTGGCCAGCCGCCAGGCCGTGCGCGCCGAGAACCGCGACCGCATCGCCAGCGACGGCCAGGCCGTCACCATCATGGCCGACAAGACCGTGCCCTACCAGCTGCTGCGCAAGGTGATGGCCACCTGTGCGCGGGCCAACTTCAGCGACGTGTCCTTCGCGGTGCGTCAACGATTGGAGGCCTGACATGAATGCGGCCTTCGCAGTGTCTTCTTTCGCGCTCCCTGCCTCGCCACACCCTGCGCTGCCGGCCAGCGCCGTGGCGGTGCTGGAACAGCTGCAGCGCCTGCGCCAGCATGCGGCCGTGCTGCCCTGGGCCGTGTCGGCCGAGGACGAACAGCGCTTCCGCCGCATCCTCAAACGCCTGCTGGCGGTGATGCTGCTCTTGGCCGTGGCCCTGCCCTTCATCCCGCTGCGCACGCCCGAGCGCAGCGCTGCACCGGCCCTGCCGCCACCGATGGCGCGCCTGCTGCTGGAACGGCCGGCCACACCGTCCAAGCCGCCGCCGCCACCGCCGCCCGAGGCCGCCACCCAGCTGGCGCAGGCGCCGACGCCGGCCAAGCCCGAAACTGCGGCCAAACCGAAACCCGAAACCGCGCCGAAAAAAGCCGCACCGGTGCCCGAGGCGCGCCGGCCCGTGGAGGGCAAGCCGCCCGGTGAAGTGGCGCTGGACAACGCGCGCCGCAAGGCCAGCGGCGTGGGCCTGCTGGCGATGAAGAGCGAGCTCGCCGAGCTCAGCGGCGCGCCCGCGGCGGTGCAGCTGAAGCAGGACATCAAACCCGGCCCCGGCGTGGGCAGCGGCATCGGCGTCGGCGTGGGGGCCGGCACCGAAGCCGGCGTGCCGGTGCGGGCGCTGATCACCAGCAACGCCACCCGGGGCAGCGGCGGCATCAACACCGCGGCCTACAGCCGCGACACCGGCGGCGGCGGCCTGGCAGGCCGTGCCACCACGCTGGTGGAAGGCGTGGCCGGGGGCGGCGGCGGTGGCGGCCCGGGCGGCGGCGGTGCGCGCGATGGCAGCGGCACCGGCAGCAGCGTGGGTGGCGGCGGCGGCAGTGGCAAAGGCGGCACGTTGAACCGCGGCAGCAGCGGCAAGGCCACGCGCAGCATCGAGGACATCAAGCTCGTCTTCGAACGCAACAAGGGCGCCATCTACGCGCTCTACAACCGTGCCTTGCGCGACGACCCCGCGCTGCAGGGCAAGGTGGTGCTGGAGCTGATGATCGCGCCCAGCGGCACCGTGGAGGGCCTGCGCATCGTCAGCAGCGAGCTCAAGGCCGAAGAGCTGGAGAAGAAGCTGCTGGCACGCATCCGCCAGTTCGACTTCGGTGCCAAGGACGTCGACCAGATGGTCGTCACCTGGCCGGTGGACTTCCTGCCGTCCTGAGCGCCTGACGCGGCCGGGCGCCGCGCACACCGGCCCACCCACAGCCGCCCACCCCCGCAAGCCAGGGGGTGGCGCGGGCTGTTTCGGCGCGCTCCGATAACGCTCACTTAACGCTTCCATGGTCATATTCCATGGGTGAGTTCGCTATGGCCGGGCCCGATTTCGGGCGTGGCGATAGCGGCCGGGCGAACCGCGCTGGTTGGCGCGGGGTGCACGCAGTCCCCCTTGTTTGACGGAGGCGGCGGCGCACCCTGGCGGCATAAGGTGCGGTTCGATCGAAGTTCGAACGTCGAAATCGGAGTTCCGCCATGTCTTCACGCCACCTGCAACAACGTCTCCAGAAGCGCCTGACGCCCATTGCCTTGGCCGCCCTGATGGCCGTGGGCACCAGTGGCCTGAACGCCGCGCCACGTACTTTCGCCGGCCCCGGCAGCTTCTGGGACGTGGTGGCCAACTGGACCGGCGGCATCCTGCCCGGCGCGGGTGACGACGCCATCCTGGGCGGCTTCAACACCGAGATTCGCACCAGCTTCACCATCAACAGCTTCATCGGCACGGGTTCGTTGACGGCCAGCGCCGGCACGCTGTCGTTCAGCGCGGCTTCGAGCATCGGTTCGCTGAACCTCACCGGCAGCACCTTGACGGGCACGGGTTCGCTGGCAGTGGCAGGGGCCTCCACGTGGACCACCGGCACCATGAGCGGCACGGGCGTCACCACGTTCGCCGGCGACCTGGCATTGAGCACGGTCGGGCTCAAGGACATCACGAGCGGCCGCACGGTCAACTTCAACGGCACCACCACCTGGACGACGACAGCAGCCAGCCAGGGTCGCATCCGCACGGGCAGCACGGCCACGCTGAACAACAACGGCACCTGGCTCGACCAGAACGCGTTCACCAACTCCATCACCCAGGACTTCGGTGGCCCGGCGTCCAGCTTCGTCAACGCCGGCACCTACACCAAGAGCGGTGTGGCCACGACCACCATCGGCATCGGCTTCAACAACACCAGCAGCGGTGCGGGCACGGGCGTGGTCACCCTGAACGCCGGTTCCTTGCTGCTCACGGGTGGCGGCACGTCCAACGGCAGCTTCGTCGGCGCCGCCGGTACCGCGTTCGGCTTCGGCGGCAACCACACGCTGCAGGCCGCTTCCAGCGTCAACACCGCGGGTTCGGTGGATTTCAGCGGCGGCACCAACACCGTGGCCGGCAGCTTCAACGCCACCACGGGCACCACGTTCAGTGGCGGCACCACCACCTTCACCGGCACCGTCTCAGGCTTGGGGTCGACCATCACCGCCAGCGGCGGCACCGGGGTCTTCAACAACACGCAAGCCTTTAACGTCGCCAGCCTGGTGCTGACCAGCGGCGGCCTGACTTTCAACAACACCGGCGGCGTCACCACCAATGGCCTGACGCTGACCGGCGGTACGCTGGCCGGCACTTCGGCCGTCGTCGTCAACGGCGCGTCCGTCTGGGACGGCGGCACCATGACCGGCGCCGGCAGCACGACGTTCAACACCAACCTGGCTCTGACCACCGCGGCACTGAAAGACGTGACCAGCGGCCGCACCGTCAACTTCAACGGCACCACCACCTGGTCGACGCCGGCCGCCAGCCAGGGCCGCATCCGCACCGGCAGCACCGCCACGCTGAACAACAACGGCACCTGGCTCGACCAGAACACCCTCACCAACTCCATCACCCAGGACTTCGGCGGCCCGGCGTCCACCTTCGTCAACGCCGGCACCTACACCAAGAGCGGCACCGCCGCGACCAACATCGGCATCACCTTCAACAACACCAGCAGCGGCGCCGGCACTGGCGTGGTCAACGTCAACGCCGGTTCGCTGCAGCTGACGGGCGGTGGCACGTCCAACGGCAGTTTCGCGGGGGCGGCGGGCACCACGCTCGGCCTTGGCGGCAATCACACGCTGCAGGTCGCCTCCAGCATCAACACCGCGGGGTCGGTGGATTTCAGCAGCGGCACCAACAACCTCGCTGGCGCCTACAACGCAGCCACAGGCACCAGCTTCAGCGGTGGCACCACCACCTTCACCGGAGCGGTCTCGGGCGTGGGCTCGACCATCACCGCCAGCGGCGGCGTCGGGGTGTTCAACAACACGCAGGCCTTCAACGTGTCCAGCCTGGTGCTGACCAACGCTGGCGGCGGGCTCACCTTCAACAACACCGGTGGCGTCACGACGAACGGCCTGACGCTCTACGGCGGCACGCTGGCCGGCACGTCGGCGGTCCTCGTCAACGGCCCGTCCACCTGGGACGGCGGCACGATGACCGGCGCCGGCAGCACCACGTTCAACACCAACCTGGCGTTGACGACCGCTGCACTCAAGGACGTGACCAGCGGCCGCACCGTCAACTTCAACGGCACCACCACCTGGTCGACCCCGGCCGCGAGCCAGGGCCGCATCCGCACCGGCAGCACCGCCACGCTGAACAACAACGGCACCTGGCTCGACCAGAACACGCTCACCAACTCGATCACCCAGGACTTCGGCGGGCCGGCCTCGACCTTCGTCAACGCTGGCACCTACACCAAGAGCGGTGCGGGCACCACCACCATCGGCATCGCGTTCAACAACACGAGCAGCGGCGCCGGCACTGGCGTGGTCAACGTCAACGCCGGCACCTTGCAACTGGGCGGTGGCGGCGCCAGCAACGGCAGCTTCGCGGGCGCCGGCACGCTGGAGTTCAGCGGTGGCACGACCACGCTGCAGGCGGCTTCCAGCGTGGCCAACCCGAACGTCGTTTTCAGCGGCGGCACCACCACGATGGCCGGCAGCTACAACGTCAGCGCAACAACCACCTTCGCCAATGGCGGCACCGCCCACTTCTCCGGCACCGTGGCCAACAGCGGCGGCGCGCTGGTCTTCAGCGGCAGCGGCGGCACGGCCAACTTCAGCAACAGCGCGGGCGTGCAGTTCAGCAGCCTGAGCATGCTGAACGGCAGCATCGGCGGCACCCAGACCGTGAGCTTCACAGGCCCGTCCACCTGGTCCACCGGCGCGATGACCGGCGCCGGTACCACCACCTTTGCCGGCGACCTGGCGCTGAACACCAACGGCCTGAAGGACATCACCGGCGGCCGAACCGTCAACTTCAACGGCACCACCACCTGGACCAACGCGACCGCCGCCAACGGCCGCATTCGCACCGGCAGCATCGCCACGCTGAACAACAACGGCACCTGGCTCGACCAGAACGCCTTTGCCAACTCGATCACCCAGGACTTCGGCGGTCCGGCTTCCACTTTCGTCAACGCCGGCGTTTACACCAAGAGCGGCGCGGGCACGACCAGCATCGGCATCGGCTACAACAACCCCGGCGTGGTCAACGTCAACGCCGGCATCTTGCAACTGGGCGGTGGCGGCACCAGCAACGGCAGCTTCGCAGGGGCCGGCACCTTGGAATTCAGCGGCGGCACGGCCACGCTGCAGGCGGCTTCCAGCGTCAGCAATCCCAACGTTGTCTTCAGCGGCGGCATCACCAACCTGGCCGGCGCGTACAACGCCAGCGGCACCACCGCCTTCACCGGCGGCACCGCCAACTTCACCGGCACCGTGGCCAACAGCGGCGGCGTCCTGACCTTCAATGCCAGCGGCGGCACGGCCAACTTCAGCAACAGCGCCGGCGTGCAGTTCGCCAGCCTCACCATGCCGGCCGGCACCATCGGCGGCACGCAGACCGTGAGCTTCACGGGGCCGTCCACCTGGACCACCGGCACGATGACCGCCGCGGGCACCACCACCTTCGCTGGCGACCTGACCGTCAACACCAACGGCCTGAAGGACATCACCAACGGCCGTGTCGTCAACTTCAACGGCACCACCACCTGGTCCAACCTCTCCGCCAGCGGCGGCACCTTCCGCACCGGCAGCGCCGCCACGCTGAACAACAACGGCACCTGGCTCGACCAGAACGCCTTCAACAACGACATCAGCAACCAGTTCGGCGGCCCGTCCTCCACCTTCACGAACGCCGGCACCTACACCAAGGGCGCCGCGGGCATCACCCGGATCAACATCGGCTTCAACAACACGGCCACGGGCACCGTCAACGTCAATGCGGGCCAACTGGAACTGAATGGCGGTGGCAGCAACGCCGGCGCCATCAACATCGCCAGCGGCACGGCACTGATCTTCGCTGGTGGCGACTACACGCTGGGCGGCACCCTGTCCAGCACGGCCAGCGGGCGGCTGCTCGCCGCCAGCGGCACCGTCACGAACACCAACGTCAAAAACTTCGGTGGGCAGCTGGAGATCGTCGGCGGCACCTTCAATGCCAGTTCG
>JANMMD010000237.1:0-4466 GCA_031372905.1 Betaproteobacteria bacterium | reverse complement strand
CGCGTCGCGCTGGCCTACTTCGACGTGCTGGGTGCGCAGGACACGTTGACCAGCACACGCGCCAACCGCACCGGCATCACCGAGGTGCTGGCCTCGGCCAAGCGCAACTTCGAGGTCGGCACCGCCACCATCACCGACACGCGCGAAGCCCAGGCCCGCTTCGACCTCGCCACCGCGCAAGAGCTGGCTGCCGAGAACGACCTGCGCATCAAGCGCCTGGCGCTGGACACGCTGGTGGGCCGCGCCGGCGTCGAGCCCAAACCCCTGCTCGTGCCCGTGGTGCTGCCCGGGCCAGTGCCGGCCAACCCCGAAGAATGGGTGACGCTGGCCGACCAGGGCCACCCTGCCGTGCGCCGTGCGCGCATCGGTCTGGAGGTGGCGCAGCTGGAGACGAGCAAGGCGCGCGCCGGTGAACTGCCCACGGTGGATGCCGTGGCCTCGCTGGGCACCGCCGACAACCGCGGCAGCGGCCCCAGCCTGAACCGCAGTGTGGGCAACACGGCCACCGCCAGCGTGGGCGTGCAGATGAACTGGCCGCTGTACACCGGCGGCAGCGTGCAGAACCGCATCAAGGAAACGCTGACCCTGGAAGAGAAGTCGCGCAACGACCTGGAAGCCGCGCGCCGTGGCGTGGTGCAGGGCACGCGCGCGGCCTACTTCGGCGTGCAGTCGGGGCTGTCGCAGGTGAAGGCGCTGGAAGCGGCCGAGAGCTCATCGAAGCTGGCGCTGGAGGCCACGCAGCTGGGCTACAAGGTCGGCGTGCGCGTGAACCTGGACGTGCTGAACGCGCAAACGCAGCTCTTCCAGACCCAGCGCGACCTGGCCAAGGCGCGCTACGACGTGCTGGTGGGCAATCTGCGGCTGCGCCAGGCGGCGGGCCAGCTGGCGCCGGCGGACGTGGATTCGGTGAACCGCCTGCTGGCCAAGTAAGGCCTCGCCCACAGCGGTCTTTACCCGGCCTTAACGCAAGGCCGACAGCGCGTACACGCTGGGCTCACGACGCTGCGCGACACTGGGCGCATGGAGCCCACACCATGACCCCCAGCCCCACTGCAGCGGCCGCCACAGCCGCCCACCGTTTCGGCCTCGCTGAAGCCGACCTGCACACCATCGGGCCCGATGCCAGGGCCTGGCTGCTGGCCCAGCTGGGGCCGGCCGACGCGCAGCGCGGCAGCGGCCTCGTGAACAGCGCCGAGGGCGTGCGGCTCTATGCCCAGTTCCTGCAGCGCCAGCGCCGCCCGCCAGCACCGGCCATGCAGCCGGCTGCGATGACCGAAGCCGGCATGGAGGCCATGCCCGCGATGCCGGCCGCCGCAGCCAACTTCGTGCCCTACGAACCACTGCGCCGTGCCGTGCAGGACGACACCCGCGCCCGCCTCGTCACGGCGGCCAGCAGCCAGCGGCCCTTCGCCGAAAGGCTGGTGCTGTTCTGGTCCAACCACTTCACGGTGTCGCTGGCGAAGAACAGCACGCGCGGCCTGGTGGGCGCCTTCGAGCGCGAGGCCATACGCCCGCACATCAGCGGGCGCTTCGAGACCCTGCTGCAGGCCGCCGTCACCCACCCGGCCATGCTGCGCTACCTGGACAACGAACTTTCGGCCGGGCCGAACTCGCCCATCGTGCGGCGCCAGTCGCTGCGCCCGCGCGCAGACGGCCAACCCGGCCCACGCATCACCGGCCTCAACGAAAACCTAGCGCGTGAGGTGCTGGAGCTGCACACGCTGGGCGTGAGTGGCGGCGGCGCGGCTTACGGCGGCTGGGGCGGCTACACCCAGGTCGACGTGACGGCCTTCGCGGCCGTGCTGACAGGCTGGCGTGTGCCGGTTCGGGAGCTGATGGACGGCGGCTCGGGAAGCGCGTCATCAGGCGGCTCGCCAGGCGGCTCGTCAGGCGCTGCCGCGCCGCCGACGCGCTTCGAACCCGCCTTTCACCAGCCCGGTTCCAAGACCGTACTGGGCCGGCCCTATGCCGAGGGGCCCGAGGCGCTGGCCGCCGTGCTGCGCAGCCTGGCACAGCACCCGTCCACGGCGCGCTTCGTCTGCACCAAGCTTGCGCGGCACTTCGTGGCCGACGAGCCGCCACCGGGGCTGGTGGCGCGCCTGGAGACCACGTGGAAGCGCAGCGATGGCGACCTGGCCGAGGTGCTGCGCAGCTTGATCGACGCCCCCGAAGCCTGGGCGCCGCAGCCCGCCAAGCTGAAGACGCCGGAAGAGTTCGTCATCAGCAGCGCGCGCCTGCTCGGCCTGGGCGAGCGCGCTTTCGAGCGGGCCGCCGACGGCGGCATCACGGCCCTGGGCCAGCGTGTGCAGGGCGCGCCCTCGCCCGCCGGCTGGCCCGACCGGGCCGAAGAATGGCTGGGCCCGGATGCGGTGTGGAAACGTGTGGAATGGGCCACGCGCGTGGCCGACCGCGTGGGCCGCCAGGTCGACGCCCGCCGGCTTGCGCTGGCGAGCCTCGGGCCGCTGCTGCAGCCCGACACCGCGCGCCAGATCGAACGCGCCGCCGATGGCCCGCAGGCGCTGGCGCTGCTGCTGCTGGCGCCGGAATTCCAGCGCCGCTGAAACCTCGTCAAGGACTGCGCCATGACCGCCCCTACCGCCCTCTCGATCTACAGCCGCCGCCACCTGCTGCGCGCCGCACTGGCCGGCGCCGCCGCCGGCGTCACCGCCCCGTGGGCCTGCCTGAGCATCGCCGCACCCGCGGGCGCGGCCGGCGCCGAGAACCCGCGCCGCTTTGTCTTCGTCATCCTGCGCGGTGGCCTGGACGGGCTGACCGCCGTGCCTGCCGTCGGCGACCCCGGTTTTGCCGAGGCGCGCGGCGCGCTGGCGCAGTTCGGCCAATTCGCCAACGCACCGCTGATGCTGGACGGCACTTTCGCGCTGCACCCGGTGCTGACGCAGATGCACGCCATGTACGGCCAGGGCGAACTCGCGGTGGTGCACGCCACCGGCCTGCCCTACAAGGAACGCAGCCACTTCGACGCCCAGCAGGTGCTGGAAAGCGGCGGCAGCCGGCCCTACGAACTGGGCACCGGCTGGCTGGGCCGCGCCCTGCCCGGCACGGCGCTGCGCGCGGTAGCGCTGGAAACCGCCGTGCCGCTGGTGCTGCGCGGCCCGGCGGCGGTGGACACCTGGGCGCCGAGCGTGCTGCCCGAGCCCTCGGCCGACCTCGTGGCGCGCCTGGAGGTGCTCTACCGGGGCGACACCGAACTGGCGCTGGCGCTGGCACGGGCGCGCGGCTTGCGCTCCGACATGGCAGACAGCGCAAGCCCCGGCGCTGCCGCTGGCATGGGCGGCATGGCACCTGGCGGCGCGCGCAATGCGCCCGTGCAGCTGGCGCACAAGGCCGCCGAATTCCTGCAGCGCGGCGCGCAGGTGGCGGTGCTGGAGATGGGCGGCTGGGATTCGCACATCAACCAGGCGCAGCCGAATGGCGCGCTGTCGAACAACCTGCGCACGCTGGATGCGCTGCTGGCTGCGCTGCGTGAGGGCCTGCAGGCGGGTGGCGCCTGGGGCCGCACCGTCGTGCTGGTGGCCACCGAGTTCGGCCGCGAGGTGGCACCCAACGGCACCCAGGGCACCGACCACGGCAGCGGCGGTGCGGCCTTCGTGCTGGGCGGCGCAGTGCGCGGCGGCCGGGTGCTGGCCGACTGGCCGGGCCTGGCCAAGGCCAACCGCTTCGAAGGCCGCGACCTGCGCATCACCACCGACCTGCGCGCGGTGATGCGCAACGTGCTGGCCGATCATCTGCAGATCGCACGCCCGGCACTCGACCGCAGCGTGCTGCCCGGCAGCGCGGCACTGCCCTCGCTGGACCTGCTGCGCGCCTGAGCACCGCCGCCGCACCCTGCCCGGCACGCATCCCGAGCGTGCGTGCCCCGGCAGGCCGGCCTACCGCCTCAGCGCAGCACTATGCTTGCGGGAAAGTCATCGAAGGGCATGCCATGAAAACCTTGATCGCCGCCGCCCTGGCCGCAACTGTGGTGGTGCTGGCGGGCTGCACGCACACGCCGCCGACACTCATCCAGCCGCCTTCTTATGCCGGCCAGCAACTGGCCAGCGCCGGCGCCGCGGCTGACGCGGGCATCGTCTGCACGCGCGAGATTCCCACCGGCTTGCGCGTTTCCGTCACCAAGTGCCGCGAACACACCGAGGTCGACAAGCGCAGGGCGCTCGACCAGGACTGGGCCAAGAGCATTCCCGCCGAGTTGCCGAAAGAGCGTTGAACGGCCGCCAGCGCTTCTGACGCAGGCACAGGCCCGTCCAGAGGCTCAAGGCCTTTGCAGGGCCAGCACCGCGGCCGCCATTCGCGCCGCAGCGCCGCGGTGGGCCTGCGAGAAGGCGCGGGCCCGTTGCGCCATGGCGAGGCGGTCGGGCTGCGCACCCCCCCCCGCGGCCAGCGCCAGGGCCCGCGCCCCCGCGGTGGGCCGATCAGCCATGCGCTCGGCGGCGCCGGCGGCCCGCGCG
>JANMMD010000236.1:0-3262 GCA_031372905.1 Betaproteobacteria bacterium | reverse complement strand
GGCGCGGGCCGCGGCCGGTGGACGGGCCGGCCGGCTGGATGAGCGGCACGCTGTTCCCGCAGTCGTCGCGCAAGATGGCGCGAGCGATACGCGCGGCCAACGGCTTGTGCCCGGTGGTGGTGCTGGCCAACCTGTCGGGCTTCGACGGGTCACCGGAATCCATGCGCGAGCGTCAGCTCGAATTCGGTGCCGAGATCGGCAAGGCAGTGGTCGAGTTCGACGGCCCCATCCTGTTCTGCGTGGTCGCGCGCTACCACGGCGGTGCTTATGTCGTCTTCTCGCGCCGGCTGTCGAGCCGCCTCGATGCCGTCGCACTCGAGGGCAGCTACGCCAGCGTGATCGGCGGCGGCGCTGCGGCCGCGGTGGTGTTCACCCGGCTCGTCCGCGAAAGGGCGCAGGCCGACCCGCGCGTGCGCGCTGCACGCAAGGCACTCGCCGACGCCGGCCTTGCGGTTCGTCGGCAAACCGAAGAAGACTACGAAAGGGTTCTGGCGGATGTCTCCGCACAGGTGCAGACCGAAGTGGCGCGCGAGTTCGACGCCGTGCACAACGTGGCGCGCGCGCTCGACGTGGGCTCGCTCGACGCGCTGATGACCGCCGAGGAACTGCGACCTGCGCTGAGCGCGCGGCTGGAACGTGCGCTTGCGGAAGGTCGCGCCCGCGGCGCGCCGGGCCGGTGAAGTCGGCACAAGAAACGGGGCCTGCAGCACAACCCGAACTGCCGTGCCATGGCGGCGACGCAGCGAAAGCGAAAGCCAGGTTCTGCGTCCTGTTGGCGACGACACGGCCTTCGGACAGCAGCTGCTCGACCAGCTTCAGCCTGTCGGCCGGCTTGACCTCGCCAGGCACCTCGACGGCGCCCACGCGCTGGCCCGCGACACGTGCCTTGGTCATGCCGTCACCCGTGGCCACCACCGCCAAGCATGGCCTCCACAAGCCGCACCGAGGTGGACACCGGGTGCTTGCGGGTCTGAGCCTCGCTTAGAGTCGAGCGCACACACACGCGAAGAAAGCCCCCTGTCATGACGTCCAAGCTCGGCTTCAGCAACCTGTCGGGCGCCGTCCCCTTGCTCGCAGCCTTGTTGCTCGCCGCCTGCGCCACGGGGGCACCGCCGTCAGGCGCACCGGCGGTGGTGGCGCCCACGTCCGCAGCGGCCCCTGCGCCTGCCGTGGTGGCCAGCACGCCTTCTCGCCCAAAAGACCCGGCCCTGCACGCCCACGTGCAAGCCGAGTTGCCGGCGTACATGGAGACCTTGAAGACCCTGGTCGGGATGGAGTCGGGCAGCCGCGACCTCGAAGGTCTGGCCAAGCTGGCCGACCATCTCGCGGGCCGTCTGCGCAGCTCGGGCATGCAGGTGCAGGTGAAGCCGACCCAGGCACCGGATTTCCACCCGCAACTCAAGGGCGCCCCGCTCGGGCCGATGGTCTACGCCACCCGCAGCGGCAGCGGCAGCAAGAAGGTCTTGCTCATTGCCCACATGGACACCGTTTATGCCAAGGGCATGGGTGCGAAGCAGCCCTTCCGCATCGATGGCGACCGCGCCTACGGGCTGGGCATTGCCGACGACAAGCAGGGCGTTGCCCTGATCCTGCATGTGGTGGACCTGCTGGCGCGTACCGGATTTGCGGGCTACGCCGAGCTGGGTGTGCTGATCAACGGTGACGAGGAAATCGGTTCGCCCGGATCCGCGGCCTTTCTCACCCAACTGGGCAGCGAGTACGACGCTGTGCTCTCGTTCGAGGGCGGCGGCCCGGCCGCCACGCCTGGCAGCGACATGGTGCGGCTGGCGACCAGCAGCATCGCCATCGTCGAGATGAAGGTCACCGGCAAGGCCAGCCATGCCGGCTCTTCGCCTCACCTCGGGCGCAATGCCTTGTACGAACTGGCGCACCAGATGCTGAAGACCCGCCAGTTTGGCGATCCGGCCAAGGGCTTGCAGATCCATTGGACGGTGGCCAACGCGGGTGCATCGCGCAATGTCATTCCGGCCGAGGCCACGGCCATTGCGGACGTGCGCTCCTTGACCAACCAGGACCTGGACTTGATGGAAGCGGCCTTGAAGAAGTCCATCGAGGAAAAGCTCATCCCCGACACCAAGATCGAGCTCAGCTTCTACCGCAGCCGCCCGGCATTCGTGGCCAATGCAGCGTCGCTGGCCTTGGCCCAGCACGCGGTGAGGGTGGCGGGCGAGGTCGAGCTGCCGCTGAGCGTGCGCGACCGCGCCACGGGCGGCGGTACCGACGCGGCTTTCGCCGGCCTGCGCCCCAAGGGCGGTGTGCTCGAGAGCTTCGGCCTGCGGGGCGCCGGCGCGCATTCCAACGACGACGAATACGTGCTGGTGTCCAACGTGGTGCCGCGCCTGTATCTGGCCACGCGCATGGTGATGGACGTGGGGCGCGGCGACGTGAAGTGGTGAGTGCTGCGCTGGCTTGAGGGAGTTCTTCAGCGCGGGGGTATCGACACGCCTTCGTACAAGCTGCGCACCGCCTTGGTCTCGACGGCGATGCGGCGCGCGAAGTCCTGCCGCGACATGTCGGCCGGCAGATTGCCGACGGCCAGCAGCCGCTGCCTGAACTCGGGCTCGCGCAGCACGGCAGCGATATGGCTGTGCCAGTGATCCAGCCGGTCGGGGCCGCAGCGGGCCGATGCAAAGACGCCGAACAGGGAGGACAGGTTGGCCGAGGGAAAGCCCAGTTCGGCCAGCGTGGGCACTTCGGGCAACACGGCCAGGCGCTGCGGCGACCCGACGGCCAGAGCGCGCAGACGCCCCTCGCGGACATAAGCCAGCTGCCGCGCAGCGACGTTGGTCGAGAGCAGTTCGAAGTGCCCCGCCAGCGCGTCGTTGACCTGTTGTCCGCCACCTGCGTAGGGCACGTGGGTGATGTCCACACCGGCTGTCGCGCGTACCTGCTCGAGCACCAGCGAGCCCGTGGTGCCATGCCCCGAACTCGCCCAACGCAGCGCGCCGGGTTTCAGCCGCGCGAGGGCGATCATGTCGGCCAGGGTCGCGGCCTGGAGGACCGGCGTGGCCACCACCAGCACCGGTGTCTGCATGATCGCCGCCACGGGCGCGATATCGCGCTCGGGGTCGTAGCGCGCAGGGCCGGCTTGCGGCAGCTGCAGCAAGGGCGTGATCGCCGAGAAGCACAGCTCGGCATCATCGGCGCGGGTGCGCGACAAGGCCTCCATGGCCACCGCACCGCCGGCGCCGGGCTTGTGATCGACGATCACGCGCAGGCCCAGCCGGGCTTCGAGCCGCCG
>JANMMD010000225.1:0-5914 GCA_031372905.1 Betaproteobacteria bacterium | reverse complement strand
CTCATCGCCGAAGACCTGAAGACCGGCCGCCTGAGCCCGCGTGACCGCCTGCCCACGCTGCGCGAGCTGGCCCTGGCACTCGACCTGAACTACACGACGGTGGCACGCGCGTATGCCGAAGCGCGCAAACGCGGCCTCATCGACAGCCGCCCCGGCACCGGCACGCGCGTGCGCGGCGCCAGCCCCGGCCTGCCGCTGCGCGGCGGCAGCGGCGCCGAGATGACGATGAACATGCCGCCCGAGCCCGAAGACGCAGACCTGCTGGCGCAGATGCACGACAGCGCCGCGGCGGTGATGGCGCAGGCCGACCTCGCCAGCCTGCTGCGCTATCAAGACTTCGGCGGCAGCGCGGCCGACAAGGCCGCCGGCGTGGCCTGGCTGCGGCCGCTGCTGCCGCACGCCGACGCGCGCCGGCTGCTGGTGTGCCCGGGCATCCACAGCGTGCTGGCGGCGCTGATGTCGATGCTGGCACGGCCCGGTGAACTGGTCTGCGTCGAAGCCCTGGCCTACCCCGGGCTCAAGGCCCTGGCCACGCAGCTCGGCGTGGGGCTGCACGCGCTGCCGCTGGACGAAGAAGGCATCAGTGCGGATGCCTTCGAACAGGTGTGCAAGACCTTGAAGCCGCGGGCACTGGTCTTCACGCCCACGCTGCACAACCCCACGACGCTCACCACCACGCTCGCGCGTCGCGAGGCCCTGGCCGACGTGGCGCTGCGCTACGCCGTGCCCATCGTCGAAGACGACGCTTACGGCATGCTGCCGCGCGCGGGCATCCCCCCGCTGGCGACACTGGCCCCCGAGCTCACCTACTACGTCACCGGGTTCAGCAAGTGCCTGGGCGCTGGCTTGCGCGTAGCCTATGTCAGCGCACCGGGCGAGCGGCAGGCCCAGCGCCTGGCCGGAGCCTTGCGTGCCACCACGGTCATGGCCAGCCCGCTGACGGTGGCACTGGCCACACGCTGGGTGCAGGACGGCACGGCAGCGGCCGTGCTGGAGGCCATCCGCCGCGAGAGCGAGGCACGCCAGGCGCTGGCGCACCAGCACCTGGCGCGGCACGGCTTGCAGGCACCGCCCGAGGGCTTTCACCTCTGGCTGCCGCTGGGCCCGCGCTTCAGCGTGATGGAGCTGGCCAGCGATCTGCGCACGCGCGGCGTGGGCGTGGTGGCCAGTGCGGCGTTTGCGACGGATGCCGACCCGCCCGATGCCGTGCGCATCTGCCTGGGCGGGCCGATGAACCGTGAAGGTTGCGACGCCGCGCTGCGCCTGGTGGCCGAGACGCTGGACCACCCCGGCCACCCGCATGCCACGGTGATGTAGTGGCTGACGCTGCGGATAATCCCGGCGATGCAGGCGCGTCTTTCGCTCTACCTCGACCTCATCCGCTGGAACCGCCCGGCAGGCTGGCTGTTGCTGCTCTGGCCCACGCTCAGCGCGCTGTGGATGGCCGCCGATGGCTGGCCGGGCTGGCACCTGCTGATCGTCTTCGTCGCCGGCACCATCCTCATGCGCAGCGCCGGCTGCTGCGCCAACGACGTGGCCGACCGGGATTTCGACAAACACGTCAAGCGCACAGCGCAGCGCCCGGTGACGCGCGGTGCCATCGCCCCGGCCGAGGCGCTGGCCCTGGGCGCGGCCCTCGCCTTGGTTGCGTTCTGCCTCGTGCTCACCACCACGCCAGCGGCCATCCAGCTGAGTTTTCTTGCGCTGGCTGTGACGCTGGCCTATCCCTACGCCAAGCGCGTGCTGGCCATGCCGCAGGCGGTGCTGGGCGTGGCCTTCAGCTTCGGCATCCCGATGGCCTTTGCGGCGGTATTGGGCAGCGCGGAATGGGGCTGGGCGTCCGTCACCGCCGCGGTGCCGCCGCAGGCCGGCTGGCTGCTGCTGGGCAACCTGTTCTGGGTGCTGGCCTACGACACCGAGTACGCCATGGTCGACCGCGACGACGACCTGAAGATCGGCATGAAGACCAGCGCCATCACGCTGGGCCGCTACGACGTGGCCGTGGTGATGGCCTGCTATGCCGTCTACCTGCTGAGCTGGGCTTGGCTCGGCCGTTCACTCGGCCTGGGCGCGTGGTTCCTGGCCGGCATCGCGCTGGCGGCGGCGCAGGCAGGCTGGCACTACACGCTGATCCGCGGCCGCACGCGCGAGGGCTGCTTCAAGGCCTTCCGCCAGAACCACTGGCTGGGTGCTGCGGTGTTTGCCGGCGTGGCGCTGGACCTCGCGCTGCGTTGAAGCCCGTGGTCGGGCGCGGCGGCTTCAGCGCGCCCAGCCCTTCTGCAGCGCAGCAGCCTCGGCGGCGGCGTCCAGCGCGCTGCCGTTGATGCGCTCGTCCACCGCCTGCAGCACCGCCGCGGGCAGCGCCGTGCTGGCCTGGCGCAAGGCGCCCTCGGCGGCGGCGGCGGGCGCCTGCGCCACCAGGGCCGCGACGGACCAGCCCGAGCCTTCGCGGCAGGCCAGGCCACCCTGCCCGGCGGTGCTGAAGGCGCGGCAGTAGCGGCCGTTGCGGTCGACGAAGCTGAGGGTGACGGCCACACCGCCGATCGCGGGCGCGGCGCCAGCCGGCTGCGTCTGCAGCGCCTGCGCCGTCGCACCAATGGCCATGAGGCCGCCGCCGCTGACGACGAATCCGTCGGGCGTCTTCCCTCCCAGGCGCGTGCCGCCACCCAAGCCCAAGGCCAGGCCCAGCACCAGGCAGGCCGCCATCCCGCCCCAGCGCGCCCAGCCGTCGTTCGCGGCCTCGGCGCAGCGCGCGACGGGTGTGACCGCGGGTGTGGGTGTGGCCGCGGGCACAGGCGCCGCTTGCAGCAGCTGCCGCAGCCGGTCTGGCACCGGCTCTTGCAGCGCGGGGGCAAAGGCCGCGGCCACGCGCCGGCCCAGCGCCTGGTGCTGCTGCACGCGCGCGGCCAGCGCGGGGTCGGCGGCGAGCGCCGCTTCCACCTCGCGGCGCGCGGCGGCGTCCAGCTGGCCGTCGGCGTAGGCCATCAGCGTCAAATCATCGGGGGCGGTGTTCATGGTCTTGCTCCAGTGCCGCCGAAACCGCCAAGAGCGGCTTGCAGCGCTTCGCGCGCACGCGCCAGGCGGCTGGTGAGCGTGCCCACGGGCACGCCCAGCACCTCGGCGGCTTCGAGGTAGGACAGGCCTTCCACCAGCACCAGGCCGATGACGGCGCGGTGGTCGTCGCTCAAACCGGCCATGGCCTTGCGCAGCGCCAGTGCGTCGATCTGGGCATCGGTGGGCGAGACGCCGACGTTTTCGCCCTCCTCTTCGGGCGCGAACAGCGCGTCGTGGCGCTGGCGCGAGCGCAGCTCGTCGATCCACGCGTTCTGCATGATGCGGAAGATCCAGCTGTCCAGCCGAGTGCCCGGCTGCCACTGATCGGCGCGAGTGAGCGCACGCTCCAGTGCCAGCTGTACCAGATCGTCGGCGTCTTCACGGTGGCGGGCCAGCACGCGGCCGAAACGGCGCAGCCGGGGCAGCAGGTCGACAATTTCATGGCGCAGTCGCTCGGTGGCGGAAGTCATGTCCTGCTGCAATAACGAACGGCGGGTGGATTATCTTCCCTGCCTCGTTCGTTATTTCCTCCATGACACCCCGCCACCTGATTGCCGGCCTGCTGCTGTCTGCCGTCACTTGCAGCGCCGCGGCGCAGGTGCGCCTGCCCGGCGTGGGGGGCACGCTCGAGCGCCTGCAGCCCCTCACAGCCCCCCTCGGCGCGCAGCTGCGCGACACCGCGGGCCCGGCCACCGACACCCTGCGCGACCGCGTACCGCTGCAAGAGCTGCGCGCCCAGACCCGGCGCGAACTGCTGCGCCGCCACGGCGACCGCCTGGAGGCCGACCCCGCCGGCGAGGCCGTGGTGCGCGCGCAGCTGCTGCTGGTGGCACCCCGGCCCGAGACGCTGGCAGCGGCCGTGGCCCAGGGCTACGCGGTACTGCGCGACGAGCTTCAGGCCGGGCTGGAACTGCGCACCGTGGTGCTGGGCACGCCGCGCGGCCTGAGCGCGGTCCAGGCGCTGCAGCTGCTGCGCCGCATCGACCCCGAGGTGGAAGCCGATTTCAACCACGTGCTGCTGCCCAGCGGGCTGCTGGCGGGCGCGGCCGTCGGCGCAGCAACCGGACCGGCCATCACCGGCCCGGCGCGCGTGGGCTTGGTGGACAGCGGCGTGGACATCCGCCATCCGGCCTTTGCCGGCGGGGACGGCAGCGCCCGCGTGCAGCGCTGGGGCTGCGACGACCAGCCCGTGCCGGCCGACCACGGCACCGCGGTGGCCTCTCTGCTGCTGGGCGCCAGCGCCGCGGGTACGCAGTTGCTGGCTGCCGACGTGTATTGCGGCCGGCCCGAGGGCGGGAACGTCGCCGCCGTGGTGCAGGCGCTGGCCTGGCTGGCGCGAGAGCAGGTCGGGGTCATCAACCTCAGCCTGGTCGGCCCGGCCAACCGCGTGCTGGAGCGCAGCGTGGCGGCCCTGCTGCAACGCGGCCACATCGTGGTGGCGGCGGTGGGCAACGACGGGCCTGCCGCGCCGCCGCTCTACCCGGCGGCCTATCCCGGCGTGGTGGGCGTGACGGCCGTGAACAGCCAGGACGCCGTGCTGCCGGAGGCCGCGCGCGGCCTGCACGTGCTGCTGGCGGCACCCGGCGCCGCGCTGCCGGCCGCGCGCGCCGGTTCACGCCGCCATGCCGAGGTGCGCGGCACGTCGTTCGCGGCGCCGCTGGTGGCGGCACTGCTGGCCGCCCAGCTGCCCCGGCCCGACCCAGCCGCGGCAGGTGTGGCCATCGGCGCCCTCATATCCAGCGCCACCGACCTGGGTGAACCCGGCCGCGACACCCTTTTCGGCCACGGCCTCGTGGGTTCACGGCTGCGCGCCGACCTGGCAGCGCAGGCACGGCGCTGAGCCATCACGAGCCCGGCGCACGAATTCGCAAGCATTTGTGAATCGACGGAAGGAAGTGCGGGGCCCTGGCGTTGTCGTTGATGAAGGGGCCGGAATGGGCCGCGCCCTCACCTCAGAGAAGGACATCACCATGAACGCTCGTCAATTCATCCGCACCCGCACCGCCATCGGCAACGCCATCCTCGCTGCCGGGCTGGCCGCCACCGTCACCTTGGCCACGCCGGCCCACGCCGGCTTGCTCGGCCAAGGCGGTGGCAGCCTGGGCGGCAGCCTCAGCCGCGGCGGCCTGGACGGCATGACCAGCGGCCAAGGCCGGCTGGAGGCCACGCGCCCCGAGCTGCGCCGCCCAGCCGTGGCCGACCGTGCCGTGCAGCTGCGCGACCGCGGCACGCAGGCCGCCACCGACGCCGCCGCCAACGGCGGTGAACGCGCCGACGACGCCGCCGGCCGCGGCCGCGGTGCCCTGGGCAGCCTGAGCCAGCGCGCGAGTTCTGCGGGTGTGGGCGCCCAGGGCGAGGCCGCCGCCACCGGCCAGGCCACCGCCGGCGCCATGCGCCCGGCCGAGAGGCCTGCAGCCACGGCCCCGGCGATGCCCGCGACGCCTGCAATGCCTGCGATGCCCACCATGGGGACCACGCCCGCCACCCCGGCGCCGGCCATGACCAGCCCCGGCACGACGCCGGCGACGACGACGCCCACCGCGGCGCCCGCCGCCACCCCGGGCCGCGCCCCGGCGGAAGCCAGCGGCAGCACGCGCGGCACGCGCGGCACGCCTGCGACGCAGGCCAGCGGCCGCCGCGGCAGCGTGGCCGCCGACGGCGACACGCAGGCCCAGGCCTCACGCCAGGGCGGCAACACGCAGGTGCAGGCCCAAGGCTCGGCACGCGCCTCGGCAGAGCGTGGCGGCAACTGACGGCGGCTGACAAGCAGCGAAGTGATGCCGTGGCGCTGCGGGGCCCCAGCGCCGCCCCGCCCGGCACACACACGCGCCCCGGGCCCGCACGATAACGCGCCCGCGCG
>JANMMD010000355.1:0-1952 GCA_031372905.1 Betaproteobacteria bacterium | reverse complement strand
GAACTTGATGTAGTGGAAGAAGCAGCGGCGCAGAAAAGCATCCGGCAGTTCCTTCTCGTTGTTGCTGGTGATGAAGACGATGGGCCGGTGTTTCGCCTTCACGAGTTCGCGCGTCTCGTAGACGTAGAACTCCATGCGGTCGATCTCGCGCAGCAGGTCGTTCGGGAATTCGATGTCGGCCTTGTCGATCTCGTCGATGAGCAAGGCCACCGGCTGCTCGGCGGTGAAGGCCTGCCACAGCACACCCTTGACGATGTAGTTGTGGATGTCCTTGACCTTCTCGTCGCCGAGCTGCGAATCACGCAGCCGGCTCACCGCGTCGTATTCGTACAGGCCCTGCTGCGCCTTGGTGGTGCTCTTGATGTGCCACTGCAGCAGCGGCAGCTTCAGGGCCGTGGCCACTTCTTCGGCCAGCATGGTCTTGCCGGTGCCGGGCTCGCCCTTCACCAGAAGCGGGCGTTTCAGCGTGACGGCGGCGTTCACGGCCAGCATCAGGTCAGGGGTGGCGACGTACTGCTCGGAACCGTGAAACTTCATCGTGCGGGGTGGCCGGTTTGGGGGGGAATGCGGGCGCTGCAAAGTGCTCGGCCCAGTATAAGGGGGCACCCTATAATCAAAGGCTGCCGCGCGTGTTGCGCGAACCGGCATTGCCGGCAGCCAGCCAGCCAGCCCTGTTTGAAGACTCCACCCCTTTTGATGATGAGCAAAGCGATCACCCCCATCACCGTGCTGGCAAGCTTGGCCGGCTTGCTGTTGGCCACCCCGGCCGCCCAGGCCCAGGACGCCGCGGCTGGCGAGAAGAAGGCGGCGATGTGCATCGGCTGCCATGGCATCAAGGGCTACCAGGCCAGCTTTCCGGAAGTCCACAAGGTGCCGATGATCTCGGGCCAGGGTGCCAAGTACCTCGTCTCGGCATTGCAGGCCTACAAGAAGGGCGAGCGCAAGCACCCGACGATGCGCGGCATCGCCGCGACGCTCAGCGATGCCGACATGGCCGACCTGGCCGCCTATTACGAAAAGCACGGCGCCTCGCTGGTCAAACCCGTCGCCGACACGCCCGCTGTGGCCCCTTCGGCCGAGGTCGGTGCGCTGCTGACCAAGGGGGCCTGTGCCTCTTGCCATGGCGCGAATTTCAGCAAGCCCATCGACCCCGGCTATCCGAAGCTGGCTGGCCAGCATGCCGACTACCTGAGCGTCGCGCTGCGCGCCTACGCCACCACGGGCAACCCCAAGGTAGGCCGCGGCAACGCCATCATGGCGGGGCAGGTGAAGCAGTTCAAGACCGATGAGCTGAAGGCCATGGCGGCCTACATCGGTTCGCTGCCGGGTGAGCTGGCCACCGTGCCGCAGTCCAAGTTCAAGTTCAAGTAAGCCGAGCTTTCATGGCAAGACGGCCGCCGGGGCAACCTGGCGGCCGTTCTTCATGGGGGCTGCCTCTGCCGTGCTGCTGCCGCGGCGGCGCCAGGCAGTTTCAACAGGCCCGTGGCCAGCGCAGTGCCCAGCAGGATGACGGCGCAGCCCAGCAACATCGCCAGCGTCGGCGTCTCGCCCATGATCAACCAGCCCCACATCATCGCGAAACCGGGGATGAGAAAGGTCACCGAAATGGCGTTGGTGACGCCGGCGTGGGCGATGAGCCGGAAGTACAGCATGTAGGCCAGGCCCGTGCACAGCAGCGACAGCAGCACCGCCGCGCCCCAGGCCGTGGCCGATGGCGCCACCGCCGGCCAGGCCCACAGCGCCGGCAGCAGCAAGATGGTGGCCGCGCTGAGCTGGCTGCCCGCAGCCAGCGCCATGGGCGCGACGCCGGTGAGTCGCTTGCGCGTGTAGTTCGCGGCCAGGCCGTACAGCACGGTGGCGGCCACGCAGGCAGCGATGCCCAGGGCGGGGCTCATGCCGTCGCTGCCCAGCTTCAAGCCCGCTTTGCCCCAGGCCAGGCCCACGACACCCGC
>JANMMD010000185.1:0-5846 GCA_031372905.1 Betaproteobacteria bacterium | reverse complement strand
ATGCCATCGCGCGCGCCCTTGTTGATGCTGACCACCTGGTTCTGGCCTGCGCGCAGGCCGTCACCGTAGATGCTGACGATGCGGCCGTCCACGGGTGACGACGGTGCGCGCGGCACATAGGCCACCAGCTCCTGCATCGGCACCGGGCTCAGGCGGTCGCCGACCTTGGCTTCCAGCCGCGTGTTGGTGATGCGGAAGGTGTCGGGCACCATGCCCGGCGCGCCCCCGGCGCTGGCGAGCTGTGTTTCGCCGGCCCGCGTGAACTCGGCGGTGCCGACGTAGCGGCCTTCGTAGCCCAGCACTTCCTTGGTCAGTGGGTCGGCAAGCGGCACGAGCTGGCGGAAGACGCGGAAATCGCGCGCGCCGGCCAGGTCGCCCCGCACATACGCGGTGTCGCCGCGGCCCATCATCACGCGGCCTTCCTGCGCCGCCACGATGCGCGGTGCGCTGTCGAGTTCGTCGGTGTTGAAGACCACGGCCTCGGTGAGGAAGGGCCCGATCAGGTGCACGGGAATGGCCGCGATGGCGCCGTTGTCGAGCAACTCGCTGCGCACGCGCGGTGACAGGCGCACGGTGTTGGTGGGCACGCCCATCTCGCCGTTGGCCAGCCGCAGACGCGCGCGGCCGTCGATCTTCTCCAGCACCAGCACCTGACCGGGGTAGATGAGGTGGGGGTTGCGGATCTGCTGCAGGTTCATGCCCCACAGCTCGGGCCAGCGCCAGGCGCTCTTGAGGAAGAGGCCGGAAATGCCCCAGAGCGTGTCGCCCGGTTGCACGGTGTGCGAATCGGGCGCGTTGGGCGCCAGGGCTTCCAGTGGCACGCCGGCCTGGGCCACGCGCTGCGCGGTTTCGCGCTGCTCGGGGGTGATGGGCAAGCGGCTGGTCTGGGCGCTGGCAGGGCCTGCGACACCGGCCAGCACCGCCAGCGCCGACAAGGACAGCAGCACAGGCAGCCTGGCGGCATGCAGGGCGGCATGCCGGGCAGCACCCCGCAGGCCCTCGGGGAAGTGGCGGCGGATGCGATGGCTCATGGCGCTGATGGTCTCCGGACAGATGCTCAGGCGCGCGCGGTGCGAAAATGCGGCGCAGCTTGAGATAACAAAGGCTCGGCGCATGATGGCGCTGAAACCTGCGGAACGCTGCAAAAAGTGGCGACAAACTGCACTGTCATGGCCCTCCGTTTGCAGCCTGACGGTCTTCATATGCTTTCACAGATTTTGCCGGTAAACCCTTGATGCCGCAAACAAACTGCCAGTCTGCGCAGGCCGCCACACTTGTCCTTATCGGCCTGCGTTGTGGACATTCCACAGCTGTTGCCAGCTGTTTCTCGGCGCCTTCACTTCGTCCCTTCTTCCCGTTCGTCCCATCGCCATGGCCCGCCTGAACATCCTGCGCTTCCCCGACCCGCGTCTGCACATCGTGGCCAAGCCCGTGGCAGAGGTGGACGCCCGCATTCGCCAGCTGGCCGACGACATGCTGGAGACCATGTACGACGCCGAGGGCGTGGGCCTGGCAGCGACCCAAGTGGACGTGCACGAGCGCCTCATCGTGATGGACACCAGCGAAGAGCACGACCGGCCCCTCGTGCTGATCAACCCTGTGTTGACCTGGAAAAGCGGGGAGATGGCGCTGTCCGAAGAAGGCTGCCTGTCGGTGCCGCAGACCTGGGACAAGGTCGAGCGCCACGCCCGCGTGGAGGTGCAGGCCTTGAACTGCGACGGCCAGCCCTTCGAGATGGACGCCGAAGGCCTGTCTGCCGTGTGCGTGCAGCACGAGATGGACCACCTGATGGGCAAGGTGTTCGTCGAATACCTGAGCTTCCTGAAGCGCGACCGCATCAAGACCAAGATGCTGAAGAAGCTGCGCGAAGAGCAGCGTGTCCGCTGAGGCCTCGGGCCCGCTGAACCTGCACGGCCTGCGGGTCGGCTTCGCCGGCACCCCTGAATTTGCGCAGGTGGCGCTGGCCGCCATCCTGGCTGCTGGCGCTGAAGTGCCGCTGGTGCTGACCCAGCCCGACCGCCCTGCCGGCCGGGGCATGAAGCTGCAGGCCTCGGCGGTGAAGCAGCTGGCGCTGCAGCACGGGCTGGAGCTGGCCCAGCCGCGCAGCCTGCGCCTGGACGGCAAGTTCCCCGACGACGCCGCGGCAGCGCGCGACGCGCTGCAGGCCGCCGCGCTGGACGTGCTGGTGGTGGCCGCCTACGGCTTGATCCTGCCCGTCTGGGTGCTGGGCACACCGCGCCACGGTTGCCTCAACATCCATGGCTCGCTGCTGCCACGCTGGCGCGGCGCGGCGCCCATACAGCGTGCCATCGAGGCCGGTGACGACGAAACCGGCATCACCATCATGCAGATGGACGAGGGCCTGGACACCGGGGCGATGCTGCTGCGCGAGACCACGCCCATTGGCGTTGACGACACCACGACCTCGCTGCATGACCGGCTGGCCGCCATCGGTGCGCGCCTGGTGGTGCAGGCGCTGCACCACCTGCAACAAGGTGCGCTGCGGCCCGTGCCCCAGCCCGCGGTGGGCGCCACCTACGCCAGCAAGATCGACAAGGCCGAAGCCGCGCTCGACTGGCGGCAGCCGGCCGCGGTGCTGGAGCGCCGGCTGCGCGCCTTCGACCCCTTCCCCGGAGGCAGCGCCGAGTTCCAGGGCCAGCCTTTGAAGGTGTGGCGGGCGCGGGTGGTGGAAGGCGCTGCGCCACCCGGCACCTGGCTGGCGATGGGCGAGGGCGGTCTCGTGGTGGCCTGCGGCGAGGCTGCGCTCGAACTGCTGGAAGTGCAGCCGCCGGGTGGCCGGCGCATGGCCGCGCGTGAATTTCTGCAGCGCTTGCCGCGCAGAGCGGCCTGAAACCGCTGACGGAGGCGGGTGGACCATGGTCGGCGGGCTCAAGCCGGCCGCGCACGGGCCGATATCCTGGGGGAGAAGCCGAACCCGCCCATGCCCAAGCCCAACCTTCACCGCCTGACGCTCACCGCCTTGATGGCCGCCCTGCCGGGCCTGACGGGCTGCGAGCAGCTCGGCATACCCACGCCGGCCGTCGAGGCCGCCAAGCGCGAGGCCGAAGGCAAGGCCATCGGCGGCGGCTGCCGTCACGCGGCGCGGTCGGTCGAGACCTGCTATGAACTGAACAAGCGCGCCGACAAGGCCGCGGTGTTCGCGGGCTGGCGCGAGATGAACGACTACATGCGCGAAAACAAGATCGAGGCCATGCCACCGGCACCGGACGTGGCCATGGTCGATGAAGAAGCCGCTGAACCTGCGCCGGCAGCGGCCAAGGACAAGGCCAAGGGCAAAAACTAGGCCTTGGTGCCCTCCCGGGCAGCAAGGCAGGTTGCCGCCCGCGCAATTCGTCGCCGCCAGTCGCACCACGTCGCGCCGCAGTGGCAAATGCAGGCCGGCATCGGCACATTGCGGGCTCCAGACACACGGAGCCTTCCATGAACAGCCGCACGTCCGCCGACCTCGCCGACCCCGCCCACGCCAGTTCGCGCCGGGCCACGCTTTTCGCCACCTTGTTGGGCGCCGTGGCGCTGGCCACCGCGCTGGTGCCGGTGCTCGTGCCCAGCACGGTGCACGCCGCCGGCGTGCAGGGTTCGGGCAAGGTCGCCACGGAAACGCGCACGCTCGATGCCTTCGACGCCGTGGCCCTCAGCGGCGCGATGGACCTGGTGGTGCGCCAGGGCGCGCAGCAGTCGGTGCAGGTGCAGGCCGACGACAACCTGCTGCCCTTGCTGGAAACGCTGGTCGAGCCCGGCCGCAACGGCAACACGCTGAAGGTGCGCTGGAAGCGCGAAAGTGGTTCGGCCGGCATGGGCGGCTGGGGCAACAGCTCGAACTACATCCAGACGCGCAGCAAGGTGCTGATCACGGTGGTGGTGCCCAAGCTCAGTGCGGTGTCCGTGGCCGGCTCGGGCGATGTGCGCGTCGAGACCTTCAGCACGCCTTCGCTCCAGCTGTCGCTGTCGGGCTCGGGCGACGCCCGCCTGGAGGGACTGACCACCGACGAACTCGGCGTGCGTGTTTCCGGCAGCGGCGACGTCACCGGCAAAGGCAGTGCGGCGAAGGTGAAGATCAGCATCGCCGGCAGCGGCGATGTGCGCCTGAGCGAGATGCGGGCCGACGACGTGTCGGTGTCGATCGCCGGCAGCGGCGACGCCGCCGTGAACGCGCAGAAGGCGCTGTCGGTCAGCATCGCCGGCAGCGGCGATGTCAGCTACACCGGCGACGCCCAGGTGAAGAGTTCGGTGGCCGGCAGCGGCAGCGTGCGCCGCAAGTGAATTGATGCCCGAGGCCTTCGTCGCGCAGCCGCGACGGGGCCTTGGAGACAATGCGCGGGTGAACAGCCCCTCCGCTACGACCGCGCCGCCTGTCTGGCAGCACCCTGAATTCGCCCGCGGCGCCCGCGACATGTTGGGCACCGCCATCGGCATTGCCGCCTGGGGCCTGATCACCGGCGTGGCGATGGGCAAGAGCGGCCTGCCCATCGCTGCGATGGTGCTGATGTCACTCATGGTCTTCGCCGGCAGCGCGCAGCTGGCCGTGCTGCCGCTGATGAGCAGCGGCGCGCCGCTGTGGGTGGTGTGGGCCACGGCGCTGTGCGTGAACCTGCGCTTCGTGATCTTCAGCGCCGGCTGGCGGCCCTATTTCATCCACATGCCGCTGGGCCAGCGCCTGCGCATGGGCTACCTCACGGCCGACCTGAACTACGTGATGTTCATGCGGCGCTTTCCCGAGCCCAAGCCCGCGCCCGAACAACTGCCCTACTTCTGGGGCGGCGTGGTCTGCAACTGGCTGGCGTGGCAGCTGCCCTCGCTGGCCGGCATCTTCCTGGCCGACGCCGTGCCGGTGCATTGGGGCTTCGGCTTTGCCGGCACGCTGGCGCTGCTGGGCGTGGGCTTGTCGCTGGTGAGCGACCGCGCCACTTCGGTGGCCGCGGGCGTGGCGGCCTGTGCAGCGGTGGCAGCCTATGCGCTGCCGTTCAAGCTGAACATCGTGGTGGCCATCGCCGCGGCGGTGGCGATGGGCCTGTTGATCGACCACGGCACACCGCGCCGGGTGGATGCGCTGGACGACAAGACATGAGCGCCGGCATCGCCATGGGCACGGCCGAGGCCATCGTCGCCATCGTCGGCCTGAGCGTCATCACCGTGGTCACGCGCGCCTTCTTCTTCATCAGCAAGCGCGAGATCCCGCTGCCCGAGTGGCTGCGCCAGGGGCTGCGCTACGCGCCGCTGGCGGCGATGGCGGCCGTGGTCGTGCCCGAGGTCGTGATGCTGCAGGGCCAGCTCATCCACACCTGGCAAGACGCCCGCCTGTTTGCGGTGGCGGCCGGCGCGGCCTGGTTCTGGTGGCGCCGCGGCATCCTGGGCACCATCCTCGTGGGCATGGCGGTGCTGCTGCCGCTGCGGCTGGGCTTGGGCTGGTAGTGCCGAGCTGGCAGCGCTGCGCTGGGCTGGGAACTTCGGCCCGCGTGGGCGGGCTTCCTAGAATCGGTGAACCAACGCAAAACCACCGGAGACCCCATGAACGTGCTTCGTCTGACCGACCTCATCGCCCAGGGTGCCGTTGCCGGCAAGCGCGTCTTCATCCGCGCCGACCTCAACGTGCCGCAAGACGATGCCGGCCACATCACCGAAGACACCCGCATCCGTGCCAGCGTGCCGTGCATCCAGATGGCCATGGCCGCAGGCGCCGCGGTGATGGTCACCAGCCACCTGGGCCGCCCCACCGAAGGCGAGTTCAAGCCCGCCGACAGCCTGGCGCCGGTGGCCCAACGCTTGGGTGAAATCCTCGGCTTCACGGTGCCGCTGATCGCCAACTGGACCGACGGCGTGGACGTGCT
>JANMMD010000179.1:0-12806 GCA_031372905.1 Betaproteobacteria bacterium | reverse complement strand
GGCGTGGAGATGGAAGCGCTGACCGCCGTGCAGGTGGGCCTGCTGACGGTCTACGACATGTGCAAGGCCGCCGACCGCGGCATGGTGATGAGCAACATCCGCGTGCTGGAAAAGCGCGGCGGCAAGAGCGGCGAGTGGGTGGCGGCAGTTTGAGGCCGCAGCGTTAGAAACCTTCGCGCAGGAAGCTGCGCCAGCCCGGCACCACCGAGGGTGGTGTGCACTGGAAGGGCGGCGCGCTGGCCGCAGCAACGGCCGATGAAGCGGATGCGGGCGCGCTCAGGGCCGCGGGCGCGGCAGGCTCGCAGGCCGCGAAGAATTCAACCGCATCCGACTTGCGGAATTCACGCAGCCGCTCGGCGATGTGCCTGGCGGCATCGACCTGCCCACGTTCGGCCAGTGAGTCGGCCCAGGCCATCATCAAACGGGCATCGAGCAGGTAGTGCACGACGCGGTCGAAAGCCCGTTCGGGGTCGGCCACGGGCAGGCCCGAGGTGACGGCGGCGTAGTCGGCATGGTGCGCGAAGAAGACGCTGCGCTGGCCGCGTGCCACACGCTGGGCCAGCGGGGCATCACCCGGTGCGGTGGTGAAGATGCTGGCGACGCGCAGGAAATCCACCACCGAGAAGGCCGCGCCGGCCACCACCACCGCGGCCAACATCATCACGGGCCGCGAGATGCGCACCGGTTCTGGCGGTGCGGTTGACGCCGTGAGCGGAGACAGCGGTGGCGGCGGTGGCGACATCACATCGGCCTGCAGCGCAAAACCCCAGGCCCAGGCGGCGGGCAGCAGGAAGTAGCTGTACCAGAGCGGGTACTCCAGCAGGCTGTGCAGGCCGATCATCAGCACCATCAGCATCGCGCAGCGCTGCGCCGTGCCCAGGTTGCCCGGTGTGGCCCAGGCCGCGCGCAGGCCGCGCCACAGCGCCCACGTCAGCAAGGCCATCACCAGCGCGGCCAGGGGCAGGCCCAGTTCCACCGCCAATTGCAGCGGCAGGCTGTGCGTGTGGTCGAAGAACGCCACCGGGCGCTGCGGCAGCGGCGTCAAGGTCCAGGCGAGATTGAATTCGCCGAGGCCCACGCCGAACCAGGGCTGCTGGGCGATGAGCGTGAGCGTGTCGCGCCAGACGGCCGTGCGTGAGCCGCCGACACTGGCCTCCGCCAGGCGCTGCGCACCGCCGAAGGTGTGCTGCGTGAGCTCTGCCCATTGCACCATGCCCAGCCACGACAGCGCGTAGGCCACGGGGGCGGCCACCAGCAGCGTGCGGGCGGGGCGCGACAGGCGACGGTCGAGCAGGCCCCAGCCGGCCAGCAGCAGCACGCTGACGAGACCGGTGCGCGAAGCCGTCAACACCACGGCGAAGACACCGAGCGCCAGCAGCCCACCGGCCCAGACCCGGCGCAGCTGGCCCAGCTGCAGCAGCGCCACCACGGCGATGCAGTGCCACAGCAGCAAGCTGCTGAGATGGTTGGGCTGGCGCAGGTTGCCCACGGCACGGCCCGGGATGCCCGAGGCCGCCAGCCAGGTGCCATCGGGCCAGGAGGGCGCGAAGACCTGCACCAGCGCGATGGCAATGTTCAGCGTGCCGCAGGCCACCCAGGCCCAGGCGAAGGCGATGAAGAGGCTTTCGGCATCGGGTCGCGCGCGGGCTCCGGCACCGCCGGCCACCAGCACGGCGGCGGCGAAGAGCGTGCCCAGCACCGACAGGGCCAGGCTGGCAGGCAAGGCGCCGGAGCCCCAGGACCAGGCGGCGCACAGGGCCAGCGCGGCCAGCGCGGCCCAGAGCGCCCACGGGCCACGGTTGGGCGCGCGAGGGGTGGTGACCAGCACGAACACGGCCCACAGCACGAAGGCCAGGGCCTGGTTCAGGTAGGTGGGGGAGGGGCTGAGGCTGTAGGCCAGAAGCGACGGCAACGCCGCAGCACAAGCGACTGCTGCAGAACCAACGACTAGACGGGGGGCTAGGGTCAAAATTGAGCAGACGCTAAGTCGGCAAAGGGACTCTGTGATGATGCCATTTGGCCTCTTCGCCCTGCTGCTGGCAGCAGCTAGGGCAACGGAGCGCTTGTCAGCGTCGGAAAGCGGTCCCGAAGCTGCGTCCAGCTCTCGCGAGCTTCGTCACATCGATCGGGTGGATGCACACTGCAAAGTCGGGCGAGAGTCAACCGAGCCTCAGCGGGATTCCCATTCAACCCCACTGCCAACGCATACCTGAGCATGATGGGTGGAAAAGGATAACGCTGCGCGACGGCGCGCATTCGCTCCAATTCAGCCGGGCTCATCGCTGTGTGGGCCTCCGTGCGCGCAAATTCGAGAATTGCCCCCAACTGCGTCAGTACCAGCAAATCGGGCGCCTTTGATTCGATCCCAGTTGTGCCAACTCGCGCAGATTCAAGACGGAGCAGCCGGTGGCTTTGCTCAGCCTGTAGGTATTCCAACCCCACCACAGCGAGCACTACAAGCCCCGCCACGGCGGCGACCCGGTGCATCCACACCCCCAAGTTGACCTGAGGCCCGGCATTTCCCAGAGCGTTGGCTGCGCCTAGCGCAAGGCCTGCCGGAATCAGAAAATATGCGTATTCAATTGGAAACTCGAGGAATCCGTGAGATATCACTCCCAGAACGGCTGCGACCAGCCAAAGGGCACGGGGATCTCTGATCGCACGAACCTGCAACCACAAGGCGAGCGCGCCGAACACGATAATGGCGCCACCCATTGGAATTCCGGCCCACAAAAGCAAATCGAGAGCAATGTTGTGGCTGTGCTCGAAATGGCGCTGAATGGGCGGGTAATCCAGGGATACAGCTTGCTGCGCAACCGCTACCTGTTGCCAGCCGTAGCCCGACCACGGCTCCCGGCCAACGGCATCGAGCAGCGCGATCCACAACGGGAGGCGAGCACCGCCCTCAATTTGCTTCATCACGCCCCGCCCGCCTGAGAGTAGCAAAGCTTCGTTGATCAAGGGCCAGGCCAGGGTAGCAGCGACGTAAATCAACGAAAGAGCAATGAGATGCCACCCCCGTAACCTCGATGACGTTTTACCCAGAAAAGTCAGCGCTAGCAGCACGAGTACAGTCACTTGTACCCAGCCGGTACGGGATCCCGACAGCACCATCCCAGCAAGAATGTAAGTTGCGCCTACCCAGAAACCGACGACACCAATGCACGCGGTCTCACGAAGCAATAGCAGCCCGCAGAGTCCGAGGAACGCCAGCGTACACAGGTGATTGGGCTGCCCAACGTTAGCAAACGGTCGCGCACCGGGCGGTAAGTCGGCGCTCCAGAGGCCAAGCACTGCGTTGCCCGTCCATTGCAAAAGTGCAATACCCACCGAAGCCATGGCCGATACCACCAGAGCGAGCATGGCAGCATTCAAAACCAAGGTACTGATCTCTTTGCGTTGCGTGTTCAGACCGCTACCGACCGCAAGGGACAGCAAGAACGCGCCAAGGTAGAGCAGTACGATCACCGCATCGCCGGCGAAAATGATTCGGCCGGTTATCCACTGCATGGCGACGCTGCCGACAGCAACTGCGATTGCGGCTATCCATGGCACCGGGATGATGGCGCGCGTCTTGCCACATACCGCTGCGGCAAAAAGCAGGAAGAGCGCTGCCCCGTCCTGCCAGGCCGATGCCCAAGGTAAATAGTGATTAGGTATCAGCCAGGCCAGAGGAATGGCACCGACAAATATCAACGAGGCGGACACCCGCAAGCCCTAAGCAAAAAAGGAAAAGGGCAGCCGAAGCTGCCCTTGTACATTCACCGGTCGCGAAATTACTTGCAAGAGCCCGGACGGAATTTTGCAGGGATGGAACCGCCACATGTCCAAGACTGAATCGCTGCGCCGACCGACAAGTTGCTCGGCGTCAGGGTGATGGTTTGCCCATCAATCGTCGCATCACCGAAAGCCTGGGCTGTAACGGTAATAACTCCAGCGCCGCTTGTTGCAATGCTTGCCACGTACTTTGACGTCGACGAAGCAGACTCACAACCCCACGCGCCAGCGGCAGGAAGCGAAGCAGACTGCGCAGTTTGGACTGCTTCAGTGATGGTTGTGCGGCACGCCGATGCTGCGAGGATGAGCTCGGACATCTTGGCCTTCTTCGTGTAGTCCTGATAAGCCGGCAGTGCAACCGCCGCCAAGATGCCGATGATCGCAACGACGATCATCAGTTCGATCAGAGTAAAACCTTGTTGGACGCGCTTCATGTGGGGGCTCCTAGGCGAGCAGGTTGGTGGAGAGACATCCCCTTGAATGCAGGGGCCGTGCCAGCCCATCACCTGCCCTTCGCTGCGAAATTTCACACACCAGCTGACACTTTCGGTCACTTTCACGGTGGGCCACCTGTCGCAATTCGCTCGACCTGACAAATTTTGTCAGGCCATCGTGGCGATCAATCAGCCAGCGTCATCACCTGCCCCGTGGCCAGGGCGTGGATGCGGTGGCGGCTGTCCTGGGCGCCTATCTCGGTCATCACCGCATCCACTTCGCCGGGCTTGATGTGGGTGATGTAGACGTCGGCCACTTGATCGAAGGCTTCGAGTTCACGCTGCAGCTGCGCGGGGCACAGGTGCTGGCTGATGGTGGCCAACGCATGTTCGTCGTCCCTGAAGGCCGTCTCGATAACGAGCACGGCCACGGCGAGGCTGCGCAGGCGTTGCCACAGCGCGGCGTTCGGGCCGGTGTCGCCGGTGAAGACCCAGGCGCCCTCGCCGCCCAGCACGGCATAACCGACCGCTGGCACGGTGTGGCTGGCCGGCAGCACCTCGATGCGCCGCCCGCCCAGGCTCAGCACCTGCCCGACGGCCAGCTCGGCGAACGCGAGGATGGGGTTCTGCAGGTCGGGCAGGCGCGTGAAGTCGGGCCAGATCACGCCATTGAACACATGCTTGCGCAGCGCTTCTATCGTGGCCGGCAGGGCATGCACCACCACAGGCGGGCGACGGGCGGCAACGCGGCGGCGCGTCACGCTGTCGGCCAGCAAGCCGATGGCAAGCACGTGGTCGAGGTGCGAGTGCGTGATGAGGATGTGATCGATGCGCGCCAGCTCATCGAGCGTGAGGTCGCCCACCCCAGTGCCTGCGTCGATGAGCACATGCTCGTCGAGCAGGAAAGACGTGGTGCGGTTGCCGGCGGCAATCGAACCGGAGCAACCGAGAACGCGAATCTGCATGGGGAGGACGTCAGGGGTCCGCGCAGCGGCGGGCAGGACAGGCATGCTGAAGGGCACCGCCCTGCACTGCAAGGCAAGGTGACACTTTTACGGCAGACAGTCGCCGGCTGCTCGGCTCGGGCGTGAAGCCCGTCACGGCCACCGGGCGCGGCGCCCGGCGCGAAGCCAGCTCAGCGGTAGATGAACTGCATCTGCGTGCCGGCGAGCTCGATCACGTCGCCGTTGCGCAGGGGTACGGAATCACCGACCAGCGCCACGCCATTGATGCTGGGCCGCGTGGCCCCTTCGACGTGGGCGAAGGCGTAGCCATTGGGCCGCTTCGTGATGGACGCCACCTGCACGCCCGGCTTGCCGACGGTGGTGACGACCTTGGTCAGGGTGACCTCGCGCCCCGCGGCGGCGCCGTTCAGCACCTTGATGGAAGCCGGCTGCATCACCGGCGGCGCGGGTGGCGGGCTGTGCAGGCCACCAAAGTTCGACGGCGTGCTGGCGTAGGTGGGCGCCGGCATGGTGGGCGCGCCGCCATGAGCCGAGGCAGTGCCCGGCCGCATGATCATGGTCTTCTCGTACTCGCCGCTCTCGTCGACGAGGAACTTGATCTTGTACTTGCCGATCTCGACCGTGTCGTTGTGCGTCAACAGCTGCTTCTTGATCGCCTTGCCGTTGATGTAGGTGCCGTTGGTGCTGTTGAGGTCTTCGATGAAGACGTCGGCACCCACCATCTGCAGCACGGCGTGCTCGCCGCTGACGGCGAGGTTGTCGATGACGATGTCGTTGTAGGGACGGCGGCCGAGCGTGGTCTTGTCCTTGGTGATCTGGACTTCCTTGATGACCACACCGTCGAGCGATACCACCAACTTGCCCATGCCTACCCTCGATTCGATCTGCTGCCGACCGCGGCAGCCATAAGCGCCTGCGGCGTCTGTGTTCTGCCCAAGTAGCGCACTTGCCGTGCGTACCCTGCCTGTTGTCTCACCGCCGGAACGGCCACCACGACCATGCCGGCGCGCTCGCACCGCCGGAGGCGCGCGCCAGAATGACGGAGATATTATCCTTTCCCCCCGCGTCGTTGGCCGCCGCTATCAGCGCCCGCCCGCTTGTTTCCAGCGAGTCGTGCGTCTGCAACACCTGCGCGATGGCCGGGTCGTCCAGCATGTCGGACAAACCGTCAGAGCACAGCAGGAAGACATCGCCGGGCTCGACGTCGTGCTGGTGCGTTTCGAGCATCACCGAGTCTTCCACGCCCACCGCGCGCGTCACCAGGTTCTTGTTGGACGAGAACGCTGCCTGTTCGGGCGTGATGAGCCCGGCGTCCAGTTGCTCTTGCAGCAGCGAATGGTCGCGCGTGATCTGCTGCAGACGGCCGGCGCGGATGCGGTAGCAGCGCGAATCACCGACGTGGCCGAGCAGCAGGCGCTCGTCGCGAAACACCGCCACCACCAGCGTGGTGCCCATGCCGGCGTACTGCGGGTTGCTGTTCGAGGCGTTGAAGATGGCGCGGTTGGCGTTGTCGACGCAGATGTCCATCGCCCGCCGCACTTCGGCATCGCTGGCCTGCTTGCTGGCTTCACGCAGCCAGCGCCCAAGCTCGGTGCGGATGAAAGACGTGGCCATGTTGCTGGCCACTTCACCGGCGTTGTAGCCGCCCATGCCATCGGCGAGCACGGCCAATGCCACACCGTCGTCGGTGGCCACCGAATCCTCGTTGTTGCTGCGCGCCCGACCGGGGTCAACCGCAGCAAAGAGCTCGATCATCATGGACACGGGGTGCTTCGTCGGCGCGTGGGGTTGGGTGCTCGATGATTGTGCATCGGAATAAGGGGCGTGCCGCTCGACCGCCAGGTCCGCGCCGGCCGCAAGGCCCGCGCTGGCAACGTGACGCTGAGCCAGGGCTTGCAGCTCGGCCGCCAGGGCCTCGCCGTCGCTCGGGCGCTGTGACGCCTGCTTGGCCAGCAGGCGCGCCACCAGCGCCGCCAAGCCGGGCTGGATGTCGGGCACCAGCTCGCGCAGGTCGGGCGGTGAGGCCGCCATCACCTGCTGCAGCAGCGCGCCCATCGACGGGGCATCGTGCGGCAGCCGGCCGCTCAGCAGCTGAAAGAGCATCACACCCAGGGCATAGAGGTCGGTGGCCGGCGTGGGCAGATTGCCGGCCAGCTGTTCAGGTGCCATGTAGGCCGGAGAACCCACGACCACGCCAGTGTCGGTCTGCGCCGAATCGGCGGCGCGCGCCAGGCCGAAGTCAGCGAGCTTCACGGTGTGGCTGGGCAGGTGAACCAGCACATTGGCGGGCTTCAGGTCGCGGTGCATCACGCCCTGCCGGTGGGCGTGGGCCACGGCCGTGGCCATGCGTTGGCCCAGCATCAGCACCAGCGCCTCGGGCAGGAGGCGTTTGCGCTCGGTGTACCGCGCAAGGTCGCCGCCGTGCACGAGCTCCATCACCAGCCAGGCCAGGCGGCCCTCGATGCCGGCGCCGTGCACGGCGACGATGCCCGGGTGCACCAGCCTCTGCGCGCTGCGTGCGCTCGACAGGAAGCGCTCGGTCCAGCCCGCCGCGGCTTCACCGATGGGCACCTCTGCCAGTTTCAGCGCCACGGGCGCACCTGCAGCGCCTTGGGCGAGATAGACCTCGCCGTGCGCGCCGCGCCCGAGGGCGCGCTGCAGCTGGAAACCGGCCACGGTCTGGCCGAGGCGCCAGCCTGCTTGCATCGGCCTGCGGTCAGGCGCCGCCGTCGGTTGCGTGGGGGCTCTGGTTGCGCCGACTCTTCACCAGCAGGCCGATGGCCAGTACCAGCAGCGCGCCGGCCACGCCGGCGCCATAGCGCACAGCAGCCACCACTTCGGGCAACGCACCCGCGCGCTCGACCGGCAGCGTCGGCATGTAGCCCAGCACGGCGGGGTCGGTCACAGCCATGGTGCCTGCGATCCACCCGAGCAACATGCCGCCGATGGTGATGACCATCGGGAAGCGGTCCATCAGCTTGATGACCAACTGGCTGCCCCAGACGATGATGGGAATGGACACCAAGAGACCGAAGATCACAAGCGGCATCTTGTGGTCGCCGCCCGCGCTCTCGGCGGCGCCGGCGATGGCGATGACGTTGTCCACGCTCATCACCAAGTCAGCCACGATGATGGTCTTGATGGCGGCGATCAGCTTGTCGGAGGCTGCAACGTCGCCATGGCCGTCTTCATCGGGCGCCAGAAGCTTCACGCCTATCCACACCAGCAGCAGCGCGCCGACGATCTTCAGGTAGGGAATGGCGAGCAGCGTGAGCGCGAAGAAGATCAGGATCACGCGCAGGATGATGGCGCCAGCCGTGCCCCAGATGATGCCCTTGGTGCGCTGCGCCGGCGGCAGCTTGCGGCAGGCCAGCGCAATGACCACCGCGTTGTCACCGCCGAGCAGGATGTCGATCATGATGATCTGCCCGACGGCAACCCAGAACTCGGCGGTCATGAACTGTTCCATCTTGGGCGCTTCCTGCGGCTTGTCGTGTTCGGGGGGGTCGAAAAGTGTAGTCGGCGCCCCGCGAGGCGCCGACTGTGGAAACTACAGAGGGCCCGGGCAACGCAAGCCAATGCGCGCCAGGCCTTCTCGTTCAAGCTACAGCAGCGCCTTCAGCAGGCGCGCCATCTCGCTCGGGTTGCGCGTGATGGTGAAACCACACTCTTCCATGATGGCCAGCTTCGCGTCCGCGGTGTCGGCACCGCCACTGATCAGCGCGCCGGCGTGGCCCATGCGCTTGCCGGCCGGCGCCGTCACGCCCGCGATGAAGCCGACGATGGGCTTCTTCATGTTCGCCTTGCACCAGCGCGCGGCCTCGGCTTCATCGGGGCCGCCGATCTCGCCGATCATGATCACGGCGTCGGTGTCGGGGTCGTCGTTGAAGGCCTGCATCACGTCGATGTGCTTGAGGCCGTTGATGGGGTCGCCCCCGATGCCCACGGCGCTGCTCTGGCCGAGCCCGATCTCCGTCAGCTGGGCCACGGCTTCATAGGTCAGCGTGCCGGAGCGAGAAACCACGCCGATGCGGCCCTTGCGGTGGATGTGGCCCGGCATGATGCCGATCTTGATTTCTTCCGGCGTGATCAGGCCCGGGCAGTTCGGCCCCAGCAGCAGCGTCTTCTTGCCACCGGCAGCTTCCTTCTGCTTCATCTTGTTGCGCACCATCAGCATGTCCTTCACGGGAATGCCTTCGGTGATGCAGATGACGAGGTCGAGGTCGGCCTCGACGCCTTCCCAGATCGCGTCGGCCGCGCCCGCCGGCGGCACGTAGATCACGCTGACGTTGGCGCCAGTGGCTGCCTTGGCGTCTTTCACGCTGGCGTGGATGGGAATGCCCTCGAAGCTCTCGCCGGCCTTCTTCGGGTTCACGCCGGCCACGAAGCAGGCCTTGCCGTTGGCATAGGCCTGGCACCCCTTGGTGTGGAACTGGCCGGTCTTGCCGGTGATGCCCTGCGTGATGACGCGGCTGTCTTTGTTGATGAAGATGCTCATGGCGTGATTCCTCGGATTACTTGACGGCAGCCACGATGGCGGTGGCGGCTTCGGCCATGGTGTTGGCCGCGATGATCGGCAGACCGCTTTCGGCCAGCATCTTCTTGCCCAGGTCTTCGTTGGTGCCCTTCATGCGCACCACCAGCGGCACGCTCAGGTTCACGGCCTTGCAGGCAGCGATCACGCCCTCGGCGATGGTGTCGCACTTCATGATGCCGCCGAAGATGTTGACCAGGATGCCCTTCACGCTCTTGTTCTTGAGCATGATCTTGAAGGCCTCGGTCACTTTTTCGGCGGTGGCGCCGCCGCCGACGTCGAGGAAGTTGGCCGGGTCGCCCCCAAAGAGCTTGATGGTGTCCATCGTCGCCATCGCCAGGCCCGCGCCGTTCACCAGGCAGCCGATGTTGCCGTCCAGGCTGATGTAGGCCAGGTCGAACTTGCTGGCCTCCACTTCCGCCGGGTCTTCTTCGTCGAGATCGCGATAGGCCACGAGGTCGGGGTGGCGGAACAGCGCATTGGGGTCGAAGTTGAACTTGGCGTCCAGCGCGATCAGGCCGCCCTTGCTGTCGCGGTTCAGCGGGTTGATCTCCACCAGCGAGGCGTCGGTCGCCATGTAGCAGGCGTAGAGCTTCTGGAATATTTCAATGGCCTGCGCCGTGCTGTTGGCCGGCAGGCCGATGGCGTCGTCGATCTTCTTGGCCTGCGCGTCGCCCAGGCCGCTCAGCGGGTCGATGAACTCGGTGATGATCTTCTCGGGCGTGCTGTGCGCCACTTCCTCGATGTCCATGCCGCCTTCGCTGCTGGCGATGAAGGCCACCTTCTGCGTCGCGCGGTCGGTCACCAGCGAGACGTAGTACTCCTTCTGGATGTCGGCGCCTTCTTCGACGTAGAGCCGGCGCACCTTCTGGCCTTCGGGGCCGGTCTGGTGGGTCTTGAGCTGCATGCCCAGGATCTGGCCCGAGATGGTTTCCACATCGGCCATGCTGCGAGCGAGTTTCACGCCACCGCCCTTGCCGCGGCCACCGGCGTGGATCTGCGCCTTCACCACCCACACCGAGCCGCCGAGCTTCTGCGCGGCTTCCTGAGCTTCACGCACGGTGAAGGCGGCGTAACCGCGTGGCACCGGCACGCCGTGGGCGCGCAAGAGCTCCTTGGCCTGGTATTCGTGGATCTTCATGAGGGGGCTCCTTGTGTCTCGAAAATGCGGCTCGCGCCGGCGGTCGGGGTCCGGTCAAAGTCCGGCCGGCGGGCGGTACCAACGGGGATAAAACTGCTGCACCACCGGCCCGTCGCTGCGCAGCGCATGGCAGCGGCCGATCTGGAAAGGCTGGCTCGCGCCTTCGGTGTTGCCGCGGGTGTCGATCACCTCGCCAGCGAACGCTTGCACCACCGCGGTGGGCAGCACCTGCGCCAGCTCGGTGATGTGGGTGCAACCCTTCACGCCACCCACACGCTCACGCGAGGTCAGGCGGAAGTTCTTCAGCAGGTTCAAGCCAACCAGGCGCTGGTAGACATCGCCATGGTCAGCGCATTGGCCGGTGTAGGGCATCCAGCGCGTCTCGGAACCCGCTTGAAGGATGTCGAGTTGCTCGTTCACCACCAGTCGCAGCAGCATCTCGTGGATGGGCACGCCGGCCTCGCGCGGGCCACTGCCCAGATGGGCGACACGGGTCTTGGTGTCCACCAGTGTGGCATCCACCTCCCACAAACCGTCGTCACGCGCAAACACCTGCACATCGATCTGACGGCGGTGCTTCAGCTGGCGCGAGGGCGCCGCTTGCGGGAGGGTCATCTTGGGAGTCGGGACGAGGGCAAATACTGCGGCGGCGCTGGGCCAGCGCGGCGGCGAATTTAGCATGCGGCACCGCAGCAGAGGCTTACAGCGCAGGCCGGCAGCTACGACCGCGCCGCTTTAGCTGTCGGCTTCGCCGTCGCCGCCGCGTACGACGCGCCGAATCACCTCGCCCTCAAATCCGCGCCCAGCGAGGAAACGCATCTGCTTCGCGCGCGCCGCGGGGTCGGTGGCGGGTTCGCCATAACGGCGGCGCCACACCTCCTGCGCGCGCTCAAGTTCGGTGCCGCGTGCCTGGTGCAGCGTGGACGCCACCAATTCCGGGGCCAGGCCCTTGGCCTGCAGCGTCTGTTTCAGGCGCCGCACACCGTAGCGCCGGCCCTGGCCGTTGAGCACCGATTCGGCGGTGCGCGCCTCGCTCAGCAGGCCCTTGGCGGCCAGGTCGTCCAGCGCGGCCGCAATCTGCGCCTGCGCCGTGGCGTCGTCGGCGTCTTGGACATGGCGGGCGAGCTTGCGCTCCAGCTCCACCCGCGAATGTTCACGCTGCGAGAGGTAACGCAGCGCCCGGCCCTTGACCGAGATGGCGCCGAAACCCATGCCGCCGCCGCAACAGGCGCGACAGGCCTTATTCGCTGCCTTCGGCGTTCAACAGCGGGATGCCCATGTTTTCACGCACCTTGTTCTCGACCTCGCGCGCCACCTCGGGGTTCTCGCGCAGGAATTCGCGGGCGTTGTCCTTGCCCTGGCCGATCTTCTCGCCGTTGTAGGCGTACCAGGCGCCGCTCTTCTCGAGGATGCGGGCTTCGACCCCCATGTCGATGATTTCGCCCTCACGGCTGATGCCTTCGCCGTAGAGGATGTCGAACTCGGCGGTCTTGAAGGGCGGGCTGACCTTGTTCTTGACGACCTTGACCTTGGTCTCGCTGCCGATGATCTCTTCGCCCTTCTTGATGTTGCCGGTGCGGCGGATGTCGAGACGAACGCTGGCGTAGAACTTCAGCGCATTGCCGCCGGTGGTGGTTTCGGGGTTGCCGAACATCACGCCGATCTTCATGCGGATTTGGTTGATGAAGATGACCATGGTGTTGGTCTTCTTGATCGTGCCGGTGAGCTTGCGCAGCGCCTGGCTCATCAGGCGCGCCTGCAGGCCGGGCAGGCTGTCGCCCATCTCGCCTTCGAGTTCGGCCTTGGGCGTGAGCGCGGCCACCGAGTCGATGACGATGAGGTCGATGCTGCCGCTGCGCACCAGGGCGTCGACGATTTCCAGCGCCTGCTCGCCCGTGTCGGGCTGGCTGATCAGCAGGTCTTGCAGGTTGACGCCCAGCTTCTGCGCGTACTGG
>JANMMD010000144.1:0-1532 GCA_031372905.1 Betaproteobacteria bacterium | reverse complement strand
GGCGCGGTACTGCACGTGCACACCGCGGGCTTGCAGCCATTCAAGGTCGGGCGCGCTCCACGGTGTCTTCGGGCAGGCGCTGCCGACATACGGCACGTCGGCACCGCTCTCGATGAGCAGGCGCGCCACCAGCAGCTCGCTGCCTTCGTAGCCGCTGACGGTGATGCGGCCCTTGATCGGCGTCTTCGCCAGCACGGCGCGGATCACCGGCAGGAAGCGGTTCTTCGCCGCGTCGATCTGCGCCTGGCCGACGTTGCAGGCCTGGCCGATGGCTTGCAGCCAGGCTTCCGTGCCGTCGTGTCCCACCGGTGCCGAGGCCACGATGGGCCGGCCGGCAGTGACGAATTCGCGCACGCTGGCCGTGTAGAACGGGGGGATGGCGGCCACGGCCGCGCAGTCCAGCGCGGCATACAGCTCGCGCCATTCGCGCGTCGGCACCACGGGGCCTGCGGCCAGGCCCATGGGCTCGAGCATCGCGCCAATGATCACCGGGTCGGCCGGGAACATTTCGCCGACCAGGGTGACGGTGGGCTTGTCGCTGACGCCGTTGCGCGGCGCGGTGACCGGCCCGGCTTCGGCTTCGGTGCGGGCGTACTTCAGCATCGCACCGGCCAGCACGTCTTTCGCCTCGGCATGTGTGGGCACGCCGAAGCCCGGCACGTCGATGCCGATGATGCGCACGCCGTTGATCGCCTTGGGCAGCAGCTGCAGCGGCACGCCGCTGGCAGTGGGCACGCACAGGTTGATGATGACGATGCTGTCGTACTGCGCCGGGTCGGCCTTCTCGTGCACCGCTTCGCGGATGTCTTCGAACAGCTTGCCCGTCACCAGGCTTTCGCTGTTGAACGGCACGTAGCCGACGCTGCGGCGGGCGCCGTAGAAGTGGCTGGTGAAGGTCAGGCCATAGACGCAGCAGGCGGAACCGCTCAGGATCGTGTGTGTGCGGCGCATGCGCAGACCGACGCGCAGCGAGCCGAAAGCCGGGCACATGCTCTGCGGCTGTTCGTGCGGGCCGGCGCCTTCGGGCAGCGGGTAGTCGCGGGCGTATTGCGCCAGCACTTCGGTTCTGCCGGCGCTCTTGGCCGCGTCGAGCATGGCGTCCTTGCCGGCATGGCAGCCCAGGCCGTCGGCCTGCACGGCGGCCGGCACGGCCAGCGGCGTGGCAGCTGGCATGCCGCTGGTTTCGGCGGTGGGCTCGATGTCCTGCATGGTCAGGCCGCGTCGTAGACCACTTCGAGGGTCGGCTTCACGATTTCGTGTTTGCCGACCATGTCGAAGATCGTTGCCGGTTCCATCTTGAAATCACGGCCCGTGACTTCAGCGCTGAACAGGCCCAGCAGCTGGTCTTGCGTCTGCGGCTTCGGGCGCACCGGCGGCGCGATGGCGACGTTGGTGGCGAGTTCTTCGAAGAGCGGCGCCCACACCGTGCCCGGGCGGCCGATGATTTCGTAGCTGGCGCTCTTGCGGCGGATGTCGTCGTTGGCCGGGATCGTCGCGAGCACCGGAATGCCGGCGGCTTCGGCGAACTTCTT
>JANMMD010000140.1:0-3179 GCA_031372905.1 Betaproteobacteria bacterium | reverse complement strand
TGTCGGCATGCCCCGCGCGGGCCACGTCTATCACGCCCTGGATCTCGCGTTCGTTGATCTCGGCATCGGTGCCCAGCCAGGCGCCGACCAGCGTCTTCAGGCCGAGCTCATGCGCCACGCGCGGGGTCTGCTCGTGGCCATCGGTGCAGGAGAAGGTGCGCACCCAGCCGACATGCGGCTGGATGATGCGCAGGCGTTCGCGAATCTGCGCTTCGCTGACTTGCGAACCCGGCTGCTGGCCTTCCAGGTAGGGGCTGAAGCACAGCCCGTGCACGCCCTGCTGCAGCGTGGCGCGGAAGTCGGTGGCCAGCGCGCCTCGGGCCTCGGTCGTCCACACCTCCGGGCTGGTGCGCGACCAGGTGCTGCGGTCGACCCCCGTGGCCTGCGGCGCCGCGCCGGAATGCCGCTGCTGGCGCGCTTGCTGCGTTTCGCCGTGCTCGGTGTGGCGGGTGACGCCGGTGTGCAAGGCGTTGCCAGGCGCGGAGGGGGCGGATGGGGGGCGGGACATGGTTCTTTCCTCAAGCCTTCTTCTTGGCCTGCCAAGGCAACTTGCCCTTGCCAATGGGTTTCGGGGCGCCGTAACCGCCGGTCTTGTCGTAGACGCGCACGTAGTCGACCACCAGTTCGGCCGGGAAGCGCGTGGCCTCGTTCGGAACGCCGGGGAAGTTGCCGCCCACGGCCACGTTCATCACCAGGTAGAAGGGCTGATCGAAGGGCGCCGGCCAGGGGTTCAGGTCGGCGGCCTTGGTGGCCTCGACGCCCTGCCCGCCCTTGAGCCGGCTGCAGCTCCACCAGTGGTCGTAGGTGCAGGTGTGCACGCCGTCGACGTAGAAGCGGATCTCGCCAGGCTCCCACTCGACGGTGTAGACGTGCCAGTCCGACACCGTGCTGCCACCAGGCAAGGGATGCACGAAGGTGATGAGCGAGCGCTTCGGATAGGTCGAGCCGAAGTGGATGCTGTTCAGCACCTCGTGCGGCTTCTCGCCGACGATCTCCATCAGGTCGATCTCGCCGCTGGCGGCCCAGCCGCCGTACTTGTCTTCCACCGGCAGCATCCACAGCGCCGGCCACAGCCCATTGCCCCAGGGCACCTGGGCGCGGAATTCGATGCGGCCGTAACGTGTGGCGAACAAGACCGTGCCGTCGCGCTTCTTGGTCTTCAGCCGTGCCGAGGTGTAGCCGCAGCCGTGCAACGGCGCCTTCACGGCGCGGATGCGCAGGCAGCCATCGCGCACCACCACGTTCTCGGGGTCGTGCGTGTAGTACTGCAGTTCTTCGTTGCCCCAGCCCGGCACCCAGGCGTGGTTCTTGTAGTCGTAAAAACCGTTGCCGAGGTCGAAGTCCCACTTCTTGGGATCGACCGTGTCGCCATCGAACTCGTCGTGCCAGACGAGCTTCCAGCCCGCGATCTTCGGGGGCTTCTTCGTCGGCTTGCTGGGCTTCATCGGCGCCATCCCTTCAGGCGGCTGCGCTGGCCAGCGCCAGGCTGCGCGCGTCTTTCTGCGCCTGCAGGAAATCGCGGTACCAGAGCGCGCTGTCCTTCAGCGTGCGCTGCTGGGTGGCGTAATCCACGTGCACGATGCCGAAGCGTTTTGCGTAGCCCGATGCCCACTCGAAGTTGTCGAGCAGGCTCCACACCATGTAGCCGGCCATCGGCACACCCGATGCCAGCGCGTCGGCCACGGCGCCGATATGGCGGGCGATGTAATCGGTGCGCGCGACGTCATGAACGCGGCCCGGCTGGCCGTCCACACCCGGCACGAACTGATCCTTGAAGGCTGCGCCGTTTTCCATCACGTACAGCGGCGGCAGCTGCCAGTCGCGGTGCAGGCGCACCAGCAGTTCGGTCAGGCCCTCGGGGTAGACCTCCCAGCCCATGTCGGTGAGGGCCTTGCCGCCGGTCTTCACGTCCCAGCTGCCGTCGGCGCTGACGACCGAGCGCGTGTAGTAGTTGATGCCGAGGAAGTCCATGGGCGTGCGGATGGCCGCCATGTCGCCGGCCTGCACCTGCGGCGCGTCGGCGCCCAGGTGCTGCCAGACGTCTGCCGGGTACTCGCCCTTGAACAGCGGGTCCATGTACCAGCGCACGGCGCGGCCGTCTTCCAGCCTCGCCTGCGCCAGGTCGGCGGCGCTGTCGGTGGCCGCGCGCACGGGCGAGAGGTTGAGCACGATGCCGAGCCGGCTGCTGCAACCCTGCGCTCGCAGTGCCTGCAGCGCCAGGCCGTGGCTGAGCAGCAGGTGGTGCGCCACCTGCATCGCGGTGACCCGGCTTTTCAGGCCGGGCGCGAAGAGGCCGGTCTCATGCCCCAGCACCGCCATCACCCAGGGTTCGTTGTGCGTGGTGATGGCTGCCACGCGCGCGCCCAGGCGCCGGTCGATGGCACAGGCGTAGTCGACGAAGCGCTGCACCGTGTCGCGGTGGGCCCAGCCGCCGTCTTCCTGCCGGGCCTGCGGCAGGTCCCAGTGGTTCAGCGTGCGGTCGGGGCGCCGGCCGCGCTCGAGCAGGCCGTCGACGATGCGCTCGTAGAAGTCGAGCCCGGCGGGGTTGAAGGCGCCGCGGCCGGCAGCCTGCACCCGCGGCCAGCTGACGCTGAAGCGGTAGGCATCCACACCCAGGTTCTGGATGAGGTCGAGGTCTTCGGGCCAGCGGCGGTAGTGGTCGCAGGCGACATCGCCGTTGCTGGCGTCGGCGATGGCCCCCGGCTGCTGGCAGAAACGGTCCCAGATCGACCAGCCCTTGCCGTCGGCCGTGGCAGCGCCTTCGATCTGGAAGGCGCTGGTGGCCACGCCCCAGACGAAGTCTTGCGGGAAGCGCTGCGGCGCGGGGAAGGGAGGCTGGGGGTTCATGAAGATCCCGAAGGGAAAGGGACGAGGCTCAGGCGTTGTGAAAGACCATGAAAGCGCTTTCAGAATTTAAGGTGACGGGTCCGGGCTGTCAATCAAGGGTTAGTGCGGACCGCCCGGCGCGCGCTTCAGCGCTGCCGAGCGCGGGCGTAGGCGCGGGCGCGGGCGCTGGCGGCCGGCTGCAGCTCGCGGCTGCTTTCGCGCGAGATGAAGCGCGGCGCCGGCAGCGCGGCCGTGGGCACCTCGCCGGCCAGCAGCTGCAGCATGGCCTGCGCGGCAGCCTGGCCCAGCTCGTACACCGGGTGGTGCACCGTGCTCAGCGGCGGGATGGCGTA
>JANMMD010000100.1:0-4410 GCA_031372905.1 Betaproteobacteria bacterium | reverse complement strand
GGCCTGAACACCAACATCCTGCGTGCCGTCACGCAGAAGATGAAGGACGTGCAGGCGGCCGGCGGCAGCATCCAGGCCGTGGCCATCGGCAACAAGGGCTTCGGCTTTTTGAACCGCATCGGCGCCAACGTCATCAGCCATGCCACGCAGCTGGGCGACGCCCCGCAGCTGGACAAGCTGATCGGCCCGGTGAAGGTGATGCTGGATGCCTTCGTCGCCGGCAAGCTGGATGCGGTCTACGTCTGCTACACCAACTTCATCAACACGATGAAGCAGGAGCCGACTGTCGAACAGCTGTTGCCGCTGTCGGCGGCGCGCCTGGAGCAGAGCGACGCCGAGAAGAAGCAATACGGCTGGGACTATATCTACGAGCCGGACCCCGCCACCGTCATCGACGAGCTGCTCACGCGCTACATCGAGGCGCTGGTGTTCCAGGCCGTGGCCGAGAACATGGCCAGCGAGCAGAGCGCGCGCATGGTGGCCATGAAAGCCGCCACCGACAACGCCGGCACGCTGATCGGTGAGCTCAAGCTCATCTACAACAAGACCCGCCAGGCCGCCATCACCAAGGAACTCTCGGAGATCGTCAGCGGCGCTGCCGCCATCTCCGGTTGATGTTTCTGCTCTATTTGCGGCTGAACCAGATTACGTTTTAAGGACCCCTGAAATGTCGAACACGCAAGCCCAAGGCAAGATCGTCCAGTGCATCGGTGCCGTGGTGGACGTCGAGTTCCCGCGCAACGCCATGCCCAAGGTGTATGACGCGCTGAAACTCGCCGGCACCGCGCTGACGCTGGAAGTGCAGCAGCAGCTGGGCGACGGTGTCGTGCGCACCATCGCGCTGGGCAGTTCCGACGGCCTGCGCCGCGGTCTGATGGTCAGCAACACCGGCGCCAACATCACGGTGCCCGTGGGCAAGGCCACACTCGGCCGCATCATGGACGTGCTGGGCTCGCCCATCGACGAGCGCGGCCCGGTCGATCAGACGCTCACCGCCCCCATCCACCGCAAGGCCCCGGCCTACGACGAGCTGAGCCCGTCGCAGGAGCTGCTGGAAACCGGCATCAAGGTCATCGACCTGATCTGCCCGTTCGCCAAGGGCGGCAAGGTGGGCCTGTTCGGTGGCGCCGGCGTCGGCAAGACCGTGAACATGATGGAGCTCATCAACAACATCGCCAAGGCGCACTCGGGTCTGTCCGTGTTCGCTGGCGTCGGTGAGCGCACCCGCGAGGGCAACGATTTCTATCACGAGATGGCCGACTCGGGCGTCGTGAACCTGGAGAAGCTCGAAGACTCGAAAGTGGCCATGGTCTACGGCCAGATGAACGAGCCCCCGGGCAACCGCCTCCGTGTGGCGCTGACCGGCCTGACCATCGCCGAGAGCTTCCGCGACGAAGGCCGCGACGTGCTGTTCTTCGTCGACAACATCTACCGCTACACGCTGGCTGGCACCGAAGTGTCCGCGCTGCTGGGCCGCATGCCTTCCGCCGTGGGCTACCAGCCGACGCTGGCCGAGGAAATGGGCCGCCTGCAAGAGCGCATCACCTCCACCAAGGTGGGCTCGATCACCTCGATCCAGGCCGTCTACGTGCCTGCGGACGACCTGACCGACCCGTCGCCTGCCACCACCTTCGCCCACTTGGACGCGACGGTCGTGCTGTCACGGGACATCGCCTCGCTGGGCATCTACCCCGCCGTGGACCCGCTGGACAGCACCAGCCGCCAGGTCGACCCCAACGTCGTGGGCCAGGAGCACTACGAGACCACGCGCGCCGTGCAGTCCACGCTGCAGCGCTACAAGGAACTGCGCGACATCATCGCCATCCTGGGCATGGACGAACTGAGCCCGGAAGACAAGCTGGCCGTGAGCCGCGCGCGCAAGATCCAGCGTTTCCTGAGCCAGCCTTTCCACGTCGCCGAGGTGTTCACCGGCAGCCCGGGCAAGTACGTGCCGCTGAAGGAAACCATCCGCGGCTTCAAGATGATCGTGGCCGGCGAATGCGACGCGCTGCCCGAGCAGGCCTTCTACATGGTCGGCACCATCGACGAGGCCTTCGAGAAGGCCAAGAAGATCAACTAAGGAGCCGACATGGCGACCCTTCATGTCGACGTGGTGAGCGCTGAGGAAAGCATCTTCAGCGGCGAAGCCAAGTTTGTGGCGCTTCCCGGCGAAAACGGCGAGCTCGGCATCCTGCCGCGCCACACGCCGTTGATCACGCGCATCCGCCCGGGTGCGGTGCGCATCGAAAAGGCCGACGGCAGTGGCGAGGAGTTCGTCTTCGTCGCCGGCGGCATTCTGGAAGTGCAGCCCGGCACCGTCACCGTGCTTGCTGACACCGCCATCCGCGGCAAGGACCTGGACGAAGCCAAGGCCGTCGAGGCCAAGAAAATGGCTGAAGAGGCGATGAAAAACGCCAAGAGCGACATCGACCTGGCCGCGGCCACGGGCGAATTTGCGGCGATGGCTGCGCAGCTGGCGGCGATCCAGAAGCTGCGCAAGAAGTAGGGCGCTCGGCGCCGCCACCACAGACCCGCCCGGCCCTTGGCCCGGCGGGTTTTTTCATGCACCTGGGGTGGTTCTGAAGGGCGGAACTACAGTGCAGGCCTTCACCCCGGATGTTCCGGGGCTCCGAACGGGACTGCCGAATGGCCAAGAAAGACAAGAACTCCAGGCGCAATGCGAGCGGCTCGGCCGAGTCATCGCATCTGGGCAAGGGTGCCTATCTCGAGCAGCTGGCGCCGCTGGAGCTGGAACTCAACGACATGGCACGCTGGCTGCAGCACAGCGGGCAGCGCGTGCTGGTCCTGATCGAGGGCCGCGACACCGCCGGCAAGGGCGGTGTCATCTCGGCCATTGCCGACACCTTGAATCCGCGCCAGTGCCGCGTGGTGGCGCTGCCGAAACCCAGCGACCGCGAGCGCACGCAGTGGTACTTCCAGCGGTATGTGCCGCACCTGCCGGCGGCCGGCGAGATCGTGCTCTTCGACCGCAGCTGGTACAACCGCGCCGGCGTCGAACAGGTGATGGGCTACTGCACCGAGTTGCAGGTGCAGGCCTTCCTGAAGCAGGCGCCGGTGTTCGAGAAGATGCTCGTGGACGACGGCATCCTGCTTTTCAAGTATTGGCTCACGGTGGACCAAGCGCAGCAGGAGGAGCGTTTTGCCGAGCGCCGCGTCGACCCGTTGAAGCGCTGGAAGCTGAGCCCCATCGACATCGAGGCACGCGCGCGTTATGCCGATTACACCGAGGCCCGCCACGCCATGCTCGCCGCCACCCACGGCAAGCACACGCCGTGGACGCTGGTGGATTTCAACGACCAGCGCCGCGGACGACTGGCCTTGATCCGCGATCTGCTCAAGCGCCTGCCTGACCACGCGGTACCCGAGGCCGCCCTCGACTTTCCGCCACTGTCCCACGAGCCGTTCAAAGAGCGATTCAAGGGTGGGCTGAAACCGATCTGACGACCGGCGGTGACGGCCGCTCCCGCGGACTCGCTGCGGCTCAGTGCCCGTGCACCTTCTCGCCGGCCTTCAGCCGGTAGACCGTGCCGCAGTAGGCGCACCGCCCTTCGCCCGTGGTGGCGACGTCGATGAAGACGCGGGGATGGTTGCTCCACAGCGCCATCTTCGGGTTCGGACAGAAGGTCACGCCCGGGCCTTGCAGTTCTGCAGCGGCAAGCTCGACAACGGCTTTGGGTTCAGCGGCCATGGTGGCACTCACACCTTCGTCAGCCATTCGGCGTACTTGGGGTTGCGGCCGTTGACGATGTCGAAGAATGCCGACTGGATCTTCTCCGTAATCGGGCCACGCCGTCCTGCAAATTCACCTTCACCCAACTCGATGCGGTCGAGTTCGCGGATCGGCGTCACCTCGGCGGCCGTACCGGTGAAGAAGGCCTCGTCACAGATGTAGACCTCGTCGCGCGTGATGCGCTTTTCCACGAGCTTGACCCCGATGTCCTGGCAGATGTTGAAGACGGTGTCGCGGGTGATGCCGTTCAAGGCGCCGGCCGAAAGATCCGGCGTGTAGACCACGCCCTTCTTGATGACGAAGAGGTTCTCGCCCGCGCCTTCGCTGACGAAGCCGCTGGGGTCGAGCAGCAGCGCCTCGTCATAGCCCTCGTCGGTGGCTTCCATGTTGGCCAGGATGCTGTTGGTGTAGTTGCTGACCGCCTTGGCCTGCGTCATGGTGATGTTGACGTGGTGGCGCGTGTAGCTGCTGGTCTTCACGCGGATGCCGCGCTGCAGGCCTTCCTCGCCCAGGTAGGCGCCCCAGGGCCAGGCCGCCACCATCAGGTGGATGTCGTTGCCCTTGGGGCTGACGCCCAGCTTCTTGTCGCCGATCCAGATCAGCGGGCGCAGGTAGCAGCTTTCCAGTTTGTTGACACGCACCACCTCGCGCTGCGCTTC
>JANMMD010000082.1:0-34660 GCA_031372905.1 Betaproteobacteria bacterium | reverse complement strand
ATTTCGCTGAGCGAGCGCTTCGGCCTGTGGATCAGCTTCTACCCCTTCACGCAGGCCGAGTACCTGGCCATCGTCGCTCAGTGGCTGCGCCACTTCGGCGTGAATGAGGAGGCCATAGCCGCCGCGCGGCAGGACAGCCTGGTGTGGGCGCTGGAGCGCGGCAGCCGCAGCGGCCGCGTGGCGCAGCAATTCGCGCGTGACTACGCAGGCCGGCATGGCAGCTGAACCCGAGCAACGGACACCGGTGGACGTCGCCGTGGGCGTGCTGATCGACGCGCAGGGCCGCTTCCTGCTGACCAGCCGGCCCGCCGGCAAGGTCTATGCGGGCTACTGGGAATTCCCCGGCGGCAAGCTGGAGCCCGGCGAAACCGTGGAGCAGGCGCTGCGCCGCGAACTGCACGAAGAACTGGGCATCACCATCGCCGCGGCCGAGCCGTGGAAGATCGAGCTGATGGACTACCCACACGCCCGCGTGCGCCTGCACTTCTGCAAGGTGTTCCAGTGGACCGGCGATTTCGAGATGCGCGAGCGCCAAGCCATGGCCTGGCAAACGCTGCCGGTGCAGGTGCGCCCGGTGCTGCCCGGCACGGTGCCGGTGCTGGCATGGTTCGCCGCCGAACAGGGGTTCACGGGCGCAACCCACTAGACTGCCAAGATGGACTGGCTCGATCAAGTGAAGTGGGACGCTGACGGCCTCGTGCCCGTCATCGCGCAGGAACAAGGCACGAAAGACGTGCTGATGTTCGCGTGGATGAACCGCGAAGCGCTGGCGGCCACCGCTGCGCGCGGGCAGGCGGTGTACTTCAGCCGCTCACGGCAACGCCTGTGGCACAAGGGCGAAGAATCGGGCCACTTCCAGGAAGTGCATGACATGCGCCTGGACTGCGACGCCGACGTGGTGCTGCTCACCGTCACCCAGCACGGCCACGCGCCGTCGATCGCCTGCCACACCGGCCGCCACAGCTGCTTTTTCCAGCGCCTGGAGGGTGAGCAGTGGCAGGCGGTGGAGCCCGTGTTGAAAAACCCACAAGACATCTATCGATGAAAGGGCGCGCATGAACAACGGCAACGACACGCTCGCCCGCCTGGCCGAAGTCATCGAATCGCGCCGCGGCCAGGATCCCGACAAAAGTTATGTCGCGCGCTTGTTTTCCAAAGGCACCGACGCCATCTTGAAAAAAGTCGGGGAAGAAGCCACCGAGGTCGTGATGGCGGCCAAGGACGGGGGCGGCCCCAAGCTCGTGGGTGAAGTGGCCGACCTGTGGTTCCACACCCTGCTGACACTGGCTGCCTTCAACCTGAAGCCGGCCGATGTGCTGGCTGAACTTGAACGGCGTGAGGGTATGTCGGGCCTGGAAGAATTTGCGCTGCGCAAGCGGCGCGCGCGTGAAGCTGATGCACAAGGAGAAGGCACATGAGCGAAGTCATCGATACGGTGGAACGCGACAACGGCCTGAAGACGGTGGGCCACATCAGCTATCTGCTGCATGCCATCGTTGCGGTGGGGGCGGTGGTTCCGGGCGCGCAGCCGGGTGTCGCGCTGCTGCTGGTGGCCTTCGTCATCGATCTCGTCAAGCGGGGTGACGCCGCGGGCACCTGGCAAGAGTCGCACTTCGCCTGGCGCATCCGCAGCGTCGTCATCGCGGCCATCCTCTACCTGGTGACGGCGCCGCTGTGGTTGCTGTTCGCGGTGCCCGGCTGGATCGCCTGGACCTGCATCTCGATCTGGTTCCTCTACCGCGTGGTGCGCGGCTGGATGAACCTGAACAGCAACCGCGCCATCCAAGCATGAGCAGCCACGACCCCGACTGCATCTTCTGCAAGATCGTCGCCGGCAAGATCCCGTCGAAAAAAGCCTTCGAGGACGAGGAACTGCTGGTCTTCCACGACATCAACCCCTGGGCGCCGGTGCATGTGCTCATCATCCCCAAGCAGCACATCGCCACCTTGTCGGATGTGGGGCCGGAACACGACGCGCTGCTGGGTCGCATGCTGGGCCTGGCACCGCGCCTGATGCAGCAACTGGGCGTGACCGGCGGTTTTCGCACCGTGGTGAACACCGGGCCCGACGGCGGGCAGGAGGTTTACCACCTGCACATGCACGTAATGGGTGGCCCCCGGCCCTGGGCGAGGGCCTGAAACAGCCCCTCGGGCAGCCGTGCCGGCCCAACGGGCCTTTCACGCTTCAACCGTAGAATCGAGGGCTTCGCCTCGTTAGGAGAAAAAGATCATGGGTTCGTTCAGCATCTGGCATTGGTTGATCGTTTTGCTGGTCGTCGTGGTCATCTTCGGCACCAAGAAACTGCGCAACATCGGCAGCGACCTCGGTGGCGCCGTGAAGGGCTTCAAGGAGGGCATGAAGACTGGCGGCGAAGACACGCCGGCGGCCGACACGCCCGCGCAGCAGGTCACCACCGCGAAGCGCAGCGACGCGAACACGGTGGATGTCGACGCCAAGACCAAGAGCTGAGGCTCACGCTGAGCTGCTTGAAACGGCATTCGCAGTCCTGACGCCATGATCGACTTCGGCCTCGACAAGATCGCGCTCATCGGCGCCGTGGCCCTCGTGGTCATCGGCCCCGAGAAACTGCCGCGTGTGGCACGCACCGTGGGTGCGCTGTTCGGCAAGGCGCAGCGCTATGTGTCCGACGTGAAGGCCGAGGTGAACCGCAGCATCGAGCTCGAAGAGCTCAAGAAGATGAAGACGCAGTTCGAGGACGCGGCGCGCAATGTCGAAGACACGGTGCGCTCGGAGGTGAACTCGGCCAGCGCGGCCTTCGACAACGAATGGGCCTCGGCGACGTCGGGGCTCGATGGTGGCGGGAACAGCACGGGCAGCACGGGCAGCACCCCCATCGGCTACGAGGCCGCCATGTTGCCGCCTCCAAGCTACCAGCACCCGAAGAAGAACTGGCGCCTGAAGCGCGGTGCCACACCGCAGTGGTACAAGCAGCGCAACGGTGTCCGCACCAAGGCATTGTCAGGGGCTGCACGCGTGGCACGGTTCCGGCCGCAGAGCCTGAGAGGCTGACCTTGCGGCCCACAGATTGATGAGCGGCGACAGCAACAAACCCGACGAACTCGCAGGCACCGAAGCCCCGTTCGTTTCGCACCTGGTCGAACTGCGTGACCGGCTCATCAAGGCCGTCATCGCCATCGGCGTCGTGTTCGGTGCTCTGTGTTTCTGGCCCGGTCCGGCGGGCTTGTACGACCTGCTCGCCGCGCCCATGGTGGCGCACTTGCCCAAGGGTGCGACGCTGATTGCCACCAACGTGATCTCGCCGATTCTCGTGCCGCTGAAGATCACCTTGATGGCCGCCTTCATGGTGGCGTTGCCCGTGGTGCTTTACCAGCTGTGGGCCTTCGTCGCCCCGGGTCTGTACTCGCATGAAAAGAAACTGGTGCTGCCGCTGGTGGTGAGCAGCACCTTCCTGTTCATCGCCGGCGTGGCCTTCTGCTACTTCCTGGTCATCCCGGGCATGAGCAAGTTCATCCAGGCTTTTGCGCCCACCAGCATCACGGCAGCACCTGATATCGAGCAGTACTTCGGTTTCGTACTGACGCTTTTCCTCGTCTTCGGCATCGCCTTCGAGGTGCCCATCGCCGTCATCGTGCTGGCGCGCATGGGCATCGTCACCATCGCGCAGCTGCGCCAGTGGCGCGGCTACTTCATCGTCGGCAGCTTCATCGTCGCAGCGGTGGTGACGCCGCCCGACGTCATCAGCCAGCTGGCTCTGGCCGTGCCGATGTGCATCCTCTACGAGCTGGGCATCATCGCCGCGCAGTTCCTGATCAAGAACACCAAGGCGCCCGAGACTGATACCGGCGCCAAGACATCGACCTGATCGGGCGCCCTACTTCACCCAAGTGTTGAGCTGGATGATGGGCATCAACACCGCCAGCATGATGACGACCACCACGCCGCCCATGCCAACGATGAGCAGCGGTTCCAGGATGGTGGCGGCGGCCATCGCACGGCGCTGCACCTCGGCTGACATCTGGGTGGATGCCCGCTGCAGCATCTGCGGCAGCTGACCGGTCTGCTCACCCAGGCGCGCGAACATCGCCAGCAAGCCCGGAAAGCGCTTCTTGCCCGCCAGCGCACTGGCCAGCGGCGCACCCTCACGCACCTGCACCAGCGCGTCCAGCGCGTCGGCGCGCATCGCGCGGTTGCCCAGCGTCTCCGCCGCCGCCTGCAGCGCCTTCAGGATGGGCACACCGGCACCCGCCAGCATCGCCAGCGTGCCACCGAAGCGCGCCGCGTTGTAGCCGCGCGCCAGCCGGCCGAAGAGCGGCAGGTTCAGCACCGCGGCATCGCTGCGCTCCCGAAAGGCCTCGTTGCGTCGCGCCAGCACCAGCGCGGTGACGCCGCCCACCGCCAGCAGCGCCACCGCCCAACCCCAGCTGCGCACGAAGCTGCTGAGGCCGAGCATGGCCACGGTGAGAAAGGGCAAGGCCCGCTTGCCGGTGGTGAAGACGTTGGCGATCTGCGGCACGACGAAGGTGACGAGCACGATGACGATGACCAGCGCCACCAGCGAGACGATGGCCGGGTAGAGCATCGCGCCCAGCACCTTGGCCCTCAGCGCCTGTCGCTCTTCGAGGTCGTCCGCCAGGCGTTCGAGCACACCGCCCAGGGCACCACTCTGCTCGCCGGCAGCCACCACGGCCCGGTAGATGTCGTCGAACTCGCGTGGCGCAGTAGCCAGCGCGCGCGCGAACGAACTGCCGGCGTTGACCTCGCTCTTCATGTGCGCCACCAGCTCGCGCTGGCGCGGGTTCTCGGCCTCATCGGCCAATGCCGTGAGCGCCCTCTCCAGCGGCAGGCCCGAGCCCACCAGGCCCGCCAGCTGGCGCGTCCACACGGCCAGACCGGTGGACGAGAACACGCGCCGCGTGAAGCTGGCGGTGGTGCTGGTGTCGGTGGCCGTCATCGTCACCGTCGTCACGGCCAGCGGCACCAGCGCGCGCGCACGCAACTGCTGGCGCGCCGCCTTGACGTTGTCGGCTTCCAGCAGGCCGCTCTGGGCCTTGCCGGCGGTGTCGAGGGCTTCGAAGCGGTAGGCGGGCATGGGCTGGTGGTGCCTAGTCTCGCGTCACGCGGATGACTTCTTCGAGCGACGTGATGCCCTGCCGCACCAGGCGTTCACCGTCCTCGCGCATGCTCTTCAGGCCCGCGGCGCGCGCGGCGGCCACCAGCTCTTGTTCAGGCGCGCGGTTGTGCACCAGGGCCTGTACGTGCTCGTCCACGCGCATCAGCTCATAGACGCCAGTGCGGCCCTTGTAGCCCGTCATGCTGCACTTGGCGCAGCCGACGGGGTGCCAGCGCGCGTGGCCGCCGTCTTCACCACTCTCGCTGTCTTCGCCGCGCTTCTTGCAATGCGGGCACAGCTTGCGCACCAAGCGCTGGGCCAGCACGCCCAGCAGGCTGCTGGAGAGCAGGAAAGGTTCGACGCCCATGTCGATCAGCCGCGTGACGCTGCTCGGCGCGTCATTCGTGTGCACCGTGGCCAGCACCAGGTGGCCTGTCAGGCTGGCCTGGATGGCGATGCTCGCGGTTTCGTAATCGCGGATCTCGCCGATCATGATGACGTCGGGGTCCTGTCGCAGGATCGCGCGCAGGGCCTTGGCAAACGTCAGGTCGATCTTCGGGTTCACCTGCGTCTGGCCGATGCCCGCGAGTTCGTACTCCACCGGGTCTTCCACCGTCAGCACATTGGTGGTGGCGGTGTCCACGCGGCCCAGGCTGGCGTACAGCGTGGTCGTCTTGCCCGAACCGGTGGGCCCGGTGACGAGCACGATGCCGTGCGGCTGCTGGATCAAGCGCGCGAAGCTGCTCAGCGCCTCGCCGTCCATGCCCAGGCCTTCGAGCGTGAACTTCGATTCCGACTTGTCCAGCAGGCGCAGCACGGCGCGTTCACCGTGCGACGAAGGCAGCGTGCTCACGCGCACGTCGATGGCGCGGCCGCCGATGCGCAAGCTGATACGGCCGTCCTGCGGCAAACGCTTCTCGGCGATGTCGAGCTCGGCCATGATCTTCAGGCGCGAGATCAGCGCCGCGTGCAGCGCCTTGTTCGGCTGCACCACCTCGCGCAGCGTGCCGTCGACGCGGAAGCGCACGCTGCTGCTGCGCTCGTAAGGCTCGATGTGGATATCGCTGGCGCCGTCCTTCGCAGCCTGCGTCAGCAGTGCGTTCAGCATGCGGATGATGGGCGCGTCGTCGGCGGCTTCCAGCAGGTCTTCCACCGCCGGCAGCTCCTGCATCATGCGCGAGAGATCGACGCCGCTCTCGACCTCGCCGATCACGGCAGCGGCGCTGCTCTCGCCGCCCGCGTAGGCCGAGGCGATGCGCTGCACCAGCGTGCTGCTGCCTTCGCGCTCGAAGCTCGCCACGTCGAAGAGACGCGTCACCTCGGCCAGCGCCGAGGGCGAGGTGGTTTCTGCGGCCCACAATGAGAGCTGCTCGCCGTCGTCTTCCAGCAGCAGCGTGTGGGCCTTGGCAAAGGCGTAGGGCAGCGGGTGTCTCACGGCCATGGCGATGGGTGCTCTCAGGGCCGGGGTGCAGGCGCCGAACCGGGCCCAGGCACGTTGGTCGTCGGCGTCTGCGCGGGCAGCGGCGCCAGCGGCTCGCTGGCCGCCGGACGCGGCGGCAGCACCGGCGATTCGTTGATCGGCATCACCACGCTCTGGGATGGTTGCGTGGCCTGCTGCTGGCCGCGAATCTGGTCGTAGCGATCGGTGGAGAAGCGGTTCGCGGCGTCGGCAACCCGCATCACGATGGGCCGCAGGAACACCATCAGGTTGGTGCGCCGGCGCTCGCGGCTTTCGCTGCGGAACAGCGCGCCCAGCCAGGGGATGTCGCCCAGCAGCGGCACCTTGTTCTGGTTGGTGATGAAGCGGTCTTCGATGAGGCCGCCCAGCACGAGGATCTGGCCGTCGTCCACCACCACCGTGCCTTCGATGCTGCGCTTGGTGGTGCTGGGGCCGGCGTTGGTGGTGCCGGCCGCCGTATCCTGCTTGACGCTGCTCTGCTCCTGGAAGATGGTCATGCGCACCGCGCCGCCTTCGCCGATCTGCGGGCGGATGCGCAGCGTGATGCCGACGTCCTTGCGCTCGATGGTCTGGAAGGGGTTGGTGGTGGCGCCGCTGCCGCCGGCACCCGTGAACTGGCCGGTGATGAAGGGCACGTTTTCGCCGACGACGATCTTGGCCTCTTCGTTGTCCAGCGTGATCAGGTTTGGCGTGCTGACGATGTTGGTCTGCGCCTGGCTCTGCAGCGCGCGCGCAATCGCTGCCAGCGTCGTGACGCCGTTGTAGGCGCGCAGCAGCCCGAGGTTCAGGCCCTGGCCGATGTTGATCTGCCCCTGCACGGCGCCGGTGTTGACGCTGATGATGTTGCCGGCGCCGCCGGCGGGCGTGAAGTTGGTGCCGGCGGCCAGGCCGGTCTTGTCGCCGCTCTGGCCCAAGAGGCCCTGCCACTGGATGCCGAAGTCGGCGGCGTCGCCAGCCGCCACCTCGACGATCATGCTTTCGATGTAGACCTGCGCACGGCGGGTGTCGAGCTGGTCGATCAGCGCGCGCACCTGTTTGTACAGAGGTTCGGGCGCGGTGATGATGAGCGAGTTGGTCGCCGGGTCGGCCTGGATGAAGCCGCCAGTGCTGGGCTGCGCCGGCGCGGCCAGGCCACCGCCGCCGGCGCCGGCCGTGCTGCCGATGCCGCCGCCGCTGTTCTGGATGGGTTGGGTCGGCGTGGGTGTCGCGATACCGCCACCGCCGCCAGCTGCCGAACCCGCGGCGCCGCCAAACGCACCGAAGGCCGCACGCACCACCGTGGCCAGCCGTGCGGCGTCAGCATTTTTCAGGTGCACCACCCACATGCCGCCGCCCGGGCCCAGCAGCGTGCTGGGGCGGTCGAGCTGCGCGATGGTGGCGCGCACCGCAGCCAGGCGTGCCGGGTTGGCGGCGCGCACCAGCAGGGCATTCGCGCGTGAATCGGGCAGCACCGTCGTGCCGCCCTGGGCGTTGGGCACGCCCGGCACCTGCGCGCCCGCCGAGGCATCGCTCAGCCGCTGTACCAGCGGCGCGAGGTCGGCAGCCACGGCGTGCTGCAGCGGTATCACTTCGACGCCGGTGCTGGAGGGCAGATCCAGCGCCGCGATGATGCGGGCTATGCGTTCCAGGTTGCCGGCGTAGTCGGTGATCACCAGCGAGTTGCTGGACGGGTTGGCGTTGATGGTGTTGTTGGCGCTGATCAGCGGCCGCAGGATGGGCACGAGGTTGTTCGGGTTCTCATGGCGCAGCGAGAAGATCTGCGTGATGACCTGGTCGCCCCTCAGACCGCTCGCGCCCGTCTCGCCGATCGACACCGTGCCGGTCTGCAGCTTGGCATCGGCCTCGGGCACCACCTTCAGCAAACCGCCACTTTCCACCACCGCGAAGCCCAGGCCGCGCAGCGCGCTCTGGTAGCTTTGCCACGCCGCCTGCACGCTTTGCGGCTGTTCGCTGTAGACCGTGATGCTGCCCTTCACACGCGGGTCGACGACGATGGCGCGGCCGATCATCGCGGCGAAGGCGCGGGTCACGCCGTCGATGTCGGCGTTGACGAAGTTCACCGTCACCGGCGCGCGCGAACGTGTGGGCAGGTTCTGCGCCCCACCGGGCAGCTGGGCCATCAGGGCGAGGGCCAGCGCGCAGCGGCCGAGTTGCCGAAATTTCATGCTCATCCTATGGAAATGAGGGAGAACGCACCCTGGCGCCGCCCGATGATGTTCAGCAGGTTGCCCAAGGCGGCCTCGAAGCCGACGGCAGCGGTGGCCTGGCCACGGAAGCGCAGGCGTGAAGCCGCACCAGCGCCCAGCAGCTGGCCGCTGCCGGAGAGTTGCAGTGCGCCCTCGGTGGTGAGCAGCTGCAGCTGTGCGGCCTCGGCCGCGGCGGCGTCACCGCTCACGGTGACGCGGTAGCTGCCCAGGGTGTCCAGCGTGGACAGGCGCGAGGCCAGCCGCGCCAGCGTCAGTTCCACCCGCCCTGTGAAACGCCAGCGGCCTTGCACCTGCTCCAGCACCAGCCCCGGGCTGCTGAGCTGCAAGCTGCCGCTGGGCTGCAGCGTGTTCCAGGGCGTGCCCAGGCCGACCAGCCACGAAGCTGGCCATTGGCCGATGGAACGTGCCGGGCCGGCGCTGGCGGCCACTGCGTCGGCGGGCAGTTCCAGCCGCAAACGGCCCAGGCCGGCGGCCACGCGCAAGCGCAGTTCACCGTTCAGGCAGCACGGCTGCGTGGCATGCACGCTGACACCCAGACCCTCAGGACGCAGGCGCCAATGCAGGCGATCAGGCAAGGCGCTGGCATCGCGGCTGCCAACGCCTCCCGCCAGCACCAGCACGGCATTGCCGTTCCACACCGTACCGCGCGCATCGGACAGCAGCAAGCGCTGATCGGTGGCCGAGGCCAGCGCACTGGCCAGCCACGCGGCCGGGGCGAACAGCACCAGGGCAATCAGCGCGCCCGCAGCTGCACCACCGGCGGCCCAGGATTTCGCGCCGAGCTTCGCGCCACGGCCCATCACGGCGCGCCCCCGATGGCCACCACCAGCGTGCCGCTGAAACCGGTGCCGCTGCGCAGCAGGCTGGCTTCCACCGGCCGCGCGCGGGCCCCCGAGCGGGCTTCGGCCAACCAATCGCGCAGCTGGCTGGTGGCCACGCTGTTGAGCGTGAGCACGGCGCGGTCACCCTGCAGCGACAGCTTGGCTTGTTCGCCCAGGCGTTCGGTGGCGGCGCGCAGTGCGGCGGCGGCTTGTTCGCTGTTGACGGGCGGCGTGCTGCGCAGCTCGGTGGCTTCGGCAGACAGGCGCTGCATCGCGCGCAACTGCGCCTCGGCGGCCTCGATGTCGGCCGGTGAACTGCGCAGCGTGCGCAGGGCCGGCGCCAGCGCCAGCCACCACATCAGCGCCAGGCCCAGCACGGCGCCCGCCACCAGCAGCAGGCGGCGCTCGCGGCCCGGCAAAGCCCGCCACCACTGGCGGAGAGGGGCCCATGCTGAAGCGAGGCCGGAAGTGGCGCCCGACGTGGCGTTGGCGTTGGCGTTGATGCTCATGGGCGCGGCGGCATGGCTGGATTCGCGGCGGGGTTCGCGCCTGAATTCGCTGCGGAAGGCTTGGCCGCCGATGTCTGGCGCGCCAGCACCAGCCGGCCTTCGCTGAGTTCGGCCACCACGGGGCTACCACGCAGGCGCTCTTGCAGCTGCGCGAGCTGCGGCGCGGCAAAACCCGGCGCGGCCAGGCTCAGGCGGCTGCCGTCGAAGTTCAGCGTCTGCACCGGGCCCTGGCCGTCGGGCCAGGCGGCGGCGGCGGCGCCCATCAGCGCCTCCAGATCACCGTCGCCGGGGCGGCCGGCGGCAGCGCGCAGACGCTCGGTTTCACGCTGCATCTGCAGCGGTGCATCCAGCACCACGCGCACGCCGGGGTGGGTGGCAGTCAGCAGCACCTTCATCGCCGTGCGCTTGGCCTCCAGCGACTGGCGCTGCTGCCAGGCGTACACGTTCACGCCAAGCAGCTGCACGCCCACCAGCACCGCCAGGCCGATGCGCACCGGACGCCATTCGCGGCTGAAGAAGCGCTGGCCCACGCCACGCAGCGCACGCGTGCCGCGCGTGCGCGCCGCCAGGTCGAACTGGCGCAGGTTGGTGCCGCCCTGCGCCGCTTCCAGCGCCCGTTCGGCCTCGGTCATCAGCGCCACCGGGGCGCCCAGCCAATGTTCGGCCGCTGTGGCGGCGGCCGGCGTGGCCGTCCAGCGTGCAGCCTCGGCCTCGGGCTGCAGCGCTCGCGCCAGCGCGCCGCTCAGGCGCAGGCAGGCCACGCCATCGGGGCGGGCCAGAGTCAGCCAGGGTTGGGTCTCGCCGCCTTCGTCCGCACCATGAAAGTGGCCGCGCGCCAGCTCACCCGCGGCCGGCGGTGCGGCCGGCGCAACCACACGCTCCACCACCAGGCCAGCGGCTTCCAGCGCGGCCAGGGCGGCCACCAGGCGCGGGCGGTGGGTCACGGCCACCCAACCCGGCTGCCCGGCGGTGCTGCCTTCGGCCACGGCGAAGTGCAGGTGGTCGTCTTCCTCCAGCAGCGCTTCTTCCATCACGCCCAGCAGGGCGGCACGCAGTCGCGCAGGCGGCGCCTTGGGGATGTCGATGCGGTGCCAGCTGACATCGCCCTCGGCCAGCACCAGCACCACCTGCTCAGCCCGCGGCAGCAGGGCGGGTGCGGCGCTGCCCTGCTGGGCGACGCTGCGGCTGTCGGTGCTGAAGACGAAGGGCCAGGCACTGGGCAGCTTGAGCGCACCGCCGGCCCGCGCGGCGTTGGCGGCTGCATCGGTGCCACCGGCAGCGCGGGCGGCCAGGCGTTCACGCGGGGGTAGCAAAAGGGCGAGCAGGGACATCGTTGAGGGGTCAGCAGATCGGACGGCAGAGTCGGAGCCGGCTCGGCAGCGGCCAGGTGCGCCCGCAACGGCAGGCGGCGCGTATTGTGGCCTTGGCGCCGACGTTCACTGCGCCGCCGCCGTGAAGCTGTGGCGCTCGCGGCGGCGCACGCTGACGCGCTCGCCCTCACGCTGCAGCAAGGAACGCTCCTCCAGCACGCGCTCTTCGAGCCGCAGCCGCCCGGAAACGAGGAACCACGATGAGCCCACGCCGACACGGCTGCCCTCCGCCTTGGCCCCTTCCGGCAACAAGGCCTGGATGTCGGCCAGGCTCTCGAAAGGCTTGCGCTGGCGTGATGACACCAGGCGCTCGGCGGTGCCCAGGTCGATGCCGTCGATGGCCGCCAGCAGCACCTCGCGCGGGGCGGTATTGGCGTTGACGGGCGTGGCCAGCGGCAACAGTTCCACCCACGGTGCCAGACGCGCCAGCGTGGCCGGGTCTATGCCCAGCCAGGTGAGGTCGGCCAGCTGCCCCGGGCGCAGCGGCCGGCTGCTGGCTCCGGTGACTCCGGTGGTGCCGGCGGCACCTTCCTCGCCACCACCGCCCAGCGATGCGGACAGCCCGCCGGCAATGCGCGCCGCCGTGTCGCCGGGGGCGCCGGCCAGGTCGGCCAAGCGCTGCAAGGCGGCCACCTGCAGCGGCTGCTGCTTGCCGCTGGGGTCGACGAGGCCGCGCAGGTTGAAACGCGATTGCGCGTCGACGATGGCGCCGCTGATGAAGGCCTCGGGGCCGGTGTCGGTGTTGTTGTCCTTGTCCGCGGCCAAGAAGGTGGACAGCCGCGCTTCGGCCAGCGGCGTGGCCCAGGGTTCGTCCAGCGAATCGCGCGCCTGGCCGCGGCGGCTTGCGTCGCGGCCGTCTTCCTTGAGGATGAGCCGTGCCCAGTCGAGCGCGCCGCTCAAGATCCACGCCGACTGCGCGCGCGCGCGCTCGGCGGCTTCCACCTGCACGGCGCGCGTCTGCAGCCAGACCATGCCGCTGGCCACGGTGGTAATGAGCGCGACGATGACCATGGCCAGCAACAGCGCCGCGCCACGCTGGGGGAAACGGCCGCGGCTGTTCATGAGCCGGCCGGCCCGAGGGCGATGTCGCGCGTGAGCACCTGGCCGCGCAGCGTCACCTGCAGGCGCACGGCCTCGGGCAGGGCTTCACGTTGCACTTGCGGCAATGCGGGGGACGGCGCGCTGGCGGCGCTGGAAGCGCTGGCAGCGGACGCCGGCGCCTGCGGTGGCGTGGCCGCTGCGCCATCCACCACGACCAGATCTCCGGAGGACTGTGCGTTGCTCCATTGCCCACCGCGCGCGAAGTAAATCTGCCACTGGCTGGCTTCTTCGGCCAGCAGCACGGTACCCGGCTCGGTGCCCAGCAGCTGCTGGCTGCGCAGCCAGGCTTCCTGCAGTTCACCGGTGCTCACGAGCGTCGGGCCCGCCCAGCGTTGCCACTGGTTGTTGCGCACGGCCCAGGCCACCAGCTGCACACCGCCCTCGCTGCGGCGCGTCAGGCGCAGGGTCTGGCCGTCGAAGGCCAGCGGCGGCACGGTCTCGGTGTCGTGCACGGCTTGCAGGTCCTGCTCCCACTGGGTCAGCACCGTGGCCAGGCGCACGGTGCGGTCGACACGGACCTGGCTGTCGTCGCGCGCGCGCAGCACGCTGTCCAGTGCCTGCCAGGCCAGGCCGGCCAGGATGGCCATCACCAGCAAAGCCACCAGCACTTCCACCAGCGTGAAGCCGCGTTCGCGGCGCTGCGCGCCCTTGAGGGCGGCTCTCGTCAACGGCGTCATGGCCGCGGCAGTACGGTGGACAGCGTCAGCAGTTGCCGGCCTTCGCTGTCGTTCACCACCGCATCCACGCGGCGGAAGTTCGGGTTCGGCGTGGGCCGCGTCTGCAGCTGCCCGGGGTAGCTGCGGCCGAGCTGTTCGCACGTGAAATCGGCATCGCCCACGCCCGGAAAGCCGCGGCTGATGCGCAGGCCCGTCAACGCGTTCTCGGCGCACCACTGCGCGGCCACGACGTCAGACAGGCGCTGCGCGTTCTCGCTGAGCACGCCCGCTGCGCGCAGCCCGGCCCCGAGCGCGATGGCCACGATGGCCAGGGCCACGAGCACCTCGATGAGGGTGAAGCCGCGGTCGCTGCGATACCGCCTCACGGTGCGGCGCCCGAGCCGGCGACGGCGAAGGGGCCGAGGCCGTCGCTGGCCAGTTCCAGGCGCTGGTTTTCCAGCCGCAGCACGATGCGCTGGGGCGGCAGGATGGCCTCGGGTCCCAGCACCACGGTGGCCGCGCCCACCACCTGCGCGCTGGTGCCGGCATCGAGCCAGCGTGTGGGCAAGGCCTGCTGCAGCGACAGGCCGACGAAGCGGAACTGGATGCTGGGGTCGGGGTCATTGCCGTCTTCGCGCTTGGGCACCCAGCGCACCGTGGCCCCGGAAACACGCGCCTCGGCACGCGCCATCTCGAGCAAGGCCGCCAGGCGGGCGGCCTCTTCCTCGAGCTTGGCGGCGTTCCCGTCGCGCAGGCTCAGGCTGATGAGGCCGGCAGACACCGCGATGACGGCGAGCACCACCAGCAGTTCGATGAGTGTGAAGCCGCGTGTGGGGGTGCGGCTGCGTCTGCGGCGGGCTGCGACTGCGAAGGCGGCGGCGCGCGCTCGGCCAACGCCGCTGCCAGAACTACTGCCAGGAGCCGATATCGGCATTGCTGCCTTCACCGCCCGGCTGGCCGTCGGCGCCGAAGCTGAAGACATCGATCTCGCCGTTCACGCCCGGGTTCAGGAACTGGTAGGGCCGGCCCCAGGGGTCGGCGGGCAGCTTGTCGAGATACGGCTTCCAGTTCGGCGGCGTCGGCGTGGCGGTGGGCTTGCGCACCAGCGCGTCCAGGCCTTGCTCGGCGCTGGGGTAGCGCTGGTTGTCGATCTTGTAGCGCTTCAGCGATTCGGTCAGCGTCTTGATGTCGGTGCGCGCCGCGGTGCCGCGCGCGTCGTCCAGGCTGCTGAAGAGGTTGGGCACGATCAAGGCGCCGAGCACGCCGATGATCACGAGCACCACCAGCAGTTCGATGAGCGTGAAGCCACGGCTGAGCCCGCGTTTGAATCCGAGCGGGCGGCGGGCGGCAGCAGGCAGGTGGCAGCAAGGAAGAGGCATGGCTGGATGATAATCCGCGCCTATGTCAGCACGCTGGTGGACAGGTGGGGTTTGGGCGCTGGCCGCAGCCAGCGGCCTGTATTGGGGCCTGCAAATTTTTGTGAAGCCGCCGGCTGCGCCGGCTTACACGCAGACAGCCGCGGTCGGGCCCGCGCTGAACGGCGACCTGAGCCGCCTGCTGGGCAACGACCCACCACCGCCAATGCCTGATGCGGCACCGGCCGAAGCCGCCGCCGACGCACGCTTCCAGCTGATCGGCGTGGTCAGCCCACCCTCGCGCCAGGCTGCGCGCGAGGGGCTGGCGCTCATCGCCGTCGATGGCAAGCCGGCGAAGGCCTTTCGGGTCGGCGCGGTGGTGGAGGGCGACAACGTGTTGCAGACGGTGGCGGCGCGTGGCGTCACGCTGGGGCCGCGCAACGGCCCGGCCCTGGTGGCACTGAACCTGCCGCCGCCTGCGCCGGCCGCGACGGGCACCCTGCCCGGCATCGGCACAGAGTTCGCGCCGCTGCCCCGCGCGACGCCTGGCGTGCGCAACATCGGCGCGCCGTCTCGGGCTGTGCCACCCAGCATGCCGAACCCGAGGCGCCCGCCTGGCCAACCGATGCCCGACCCTGAAGCGCAAGAAAACACCGGGGTCGTCAACCAGGCCGACAACCTGCCGGTGCGCTGACGCTCAGTAAAGGGCGTCGCCGAAAGGCGAGGCTTGCGGCTCGGGCGGCGCGACGGGCTCGTGCAATTCGCCGGGGTGGGTGGGCCCGGGGTCTTCACCGTCGGCCACCTCGGTGAGCAATGCCGCGGCGCTTTTCACCATCGGCCAGGCCAGCGTGGCGCCTGTGCCGTCCGTACTTTCCATGCCCAGTTCGAGCAGGGCCGAGGCACGGAAGAGATTCAGCGCCTGGTCCAGACCCAAGTGGCTGTGGCTGCGGCAGAACATGCAATAGTCGGTGACGGGCTGGGCGATGCGCGCGGCCAGCATCAGTGCCGCGCAGGCCGGCATGCCGTCCACCATCAGCAAGTGGCGCTTGCTGGCCGCCATCAGCATCACGCCCACCATCACGGCCACCTCGTAGCCGCCGAAGGCGGCCAGCACTTCGACGGGCTCGCTCACCGCATGGTGACGGGCCTGTGCCGCCTGCAGCACCGTGAGCAGGTGGTGGAGCTCGTCCTTGTTCATGTGCGGGCCGCTGACGACGAGGTCGCGCACCGCGGTGTGGGTCATGCGTGACAGCACCATCGCCGCGCTCTCGTGCGAGCCCACGCCGACGCCGGCCATGATGGTGCAGTTGCCGCGCAGCTTGTCGCCGATCTCCATGCCGGCGCGCATACCGGCGTGGGCCTGCTCGAGGCTCATTGCGGCGGTGACGCGCGAATTGCGCGTGGCGTGTGCAATCTTGCGCATCAACAGGCGGTCGTGCGGCGGCAGCTTCTCGGCCATGCCGCAATCGACCACCGTCACCTCGAGCTGCTGCGCGCGCGCGAACACCGTCAGCGGCAGCTGGTTGCTCAGCAGCATGCGCACGGTTTCATGCGTGGCGCGGCCGTTGGCATCGCGGATGCCATCCACCGCAATGCCATGGTCGGCGGCGAACACCAGCAACTGCGGGTTCTGGAAACGCGGCTTCAGCGTGTTCTGCATCAAGCCCAGACGTATCGCCAGCGGCTCCAGCTCACCGAGGCTGCCGCCAGCCTCATTGCGGCGCTGCAGCTTCTCGCGCAACGCCTTCTCGAGCAGCGGGTTGCTGGTGGGCGTGACGAGTGATCGGTTCGAGGAGGCCATGGGCGCGCCAGTGTAGCGAGCGCGCTATTGCAGAAACAAGCCGACGACGGCGTTGTGGGTCTCTTCCGTGCACGGGTAGGCCAGCGAGCGCAGAAAGTCGTCGAAAGCCGCCTCGTCGCCCGCCGGCACCTGGATGCCGACCAGGATGCGCCCATAGTCGGCGCCCTGGTTGCGATAGTGGAAGAGGCTGATGTTCCAGCCCGGGTGCATCGCGGCGAGAAACCGCATCAGTGCGCCGGGGCGTTCGGGAAACTGGAAACGGAACAGGCGCTCTTCGCGCGCCAGTTCGCTGCGCCCGCCCACCATGTGGCGAACGTGCTCCTTCGCCAATTCGTCGTCACTGAGGTTCACCGTCGGGAAACCCTGCTTGATGAACTGGCGCTGAATGCGTTCGGCCTCGTCGCGACGCTGGATGCTCAGGCCCACGAACACATGCGCGAGCTTCGCATCGCTGATGCGGTAGTTGAACTCGGTGACGGAGCGCGGGCCGAGCAACTCGCAGAAGCGTTTGAAGGAGCCGCGCTCTTCGGGGATGGTCACGGCGAACAGCGCCTCGCGCTGTTCGCCGAATTCGGCGCGCTCGGCGACGAAGCGCAGGCGGTCGAAGTTCATGTTCGCGCCGCAGGTGATGGCCACCAGGGTCTGGCCCTTCAGCTTGTGCTGCGCCACGTACTGCTTGATGGCAGCCACACCCAGGGCACCGGCGGGTTCGAGCACGCTGCGCGTGTCCTGGAAGACATCCTTGATGGCGGCGCACACCGCGTCGGTGTCGACCACCACGTAGTCGTCGACGAGCTCACGCGCCACACGGAAGGTCTCCTCGCCGACCAACTTCACCGCGGTGCCGTCGGAGAACAAGCCGACGTCCTTCAGCGTGACGCGCCGGCCTTTCTGCACCGACTGCAGCATCGCGCTCGAGTCAACGGTCTGCACGCCGATGACCTTCACCTCGGGCCGTACCGCCTTGATGTAGGCCGCGACGCCCGAGATCAAACCCCCGCCGCCGATGGCCACGAACACCGCGTCCAGCGGGCCCTGGTGCTGGCGCAGGATCTCCATCGCCACCGTGCCCTGGCCGGCGATGACATCGGGGTCGTCGAAGGGGTGCACGAAGCTCATGCCACCTTCGGCCTGCATCGCCACGGCGTGGGCATAGGCGTCGGAATAGCTGTCGCCCTGCAGAACCACCTCACCGCCCAGCGCCTGCACGGCATCGACCTTCAGGCGCGGCGTGGTCACCGGCATCACCACGACGGCGCGGCAGCCCAGCCGCTTGGCCGCCAGCGCCACGCCCTGGGCGTGGTTGCCGGCGCTGGCGCAGATGACCCCGCGGGCCAAGGCCTCGGGCGCCAGGTGCACCATCTTGTTGTAGGCGCCACGCAGCTTGAAGCTGAACACCGGTTGCTGGTCTTCGCGCTTGAGCAGCACCTGGTTGCCCAGGCGGCGCGACAGGTTGCGCGCGGGTTCAAGCGCCGTCTCTCGGGCCACGTCGTAGACACGCGCCGTCAGCACGCGCTTGAGGTAGGCCGCGGCGATGCGCTGGCCCTTGGCGGTGGGAATGCGTGCTGGCGGGCACTTCGGGCTGGGGCCAGCGGGCATCGTGCATTCTCTGGCTGGTGAAGGGCCGCGGATCATAAGACGCCGCGCCCAGAAAAAAGGCCCGGGGCTTGGGGCCCCGGGCCGAATCCACCGGTTGGGGTGGAGGAGACAATTGTCTGGCGCCGCACTGGCTGCGGCGCCGGTGAAGTCAATATATCACCGGATTGCTGCAGTGCAATATGCCACCAGCAGGCGTGTCTGGTGAGCACTCTCTACTTGTTCAATGCCGCGGCCAGCGGCGCGCCTGAAAGGGGCAGATTTCACATGGAATGCACCATCCACTGGACACCAGGCACCGGCATGGGCTTTGTTGCCGAGACCGGCAGCGGCCATGTGCTGACGATGGACGGCGCGCCGGAAGGCGGTGGACGCAACCTCGCACCGCGCCCGATGGAAACCGTGCTCGCGGGCACGGGCGGCTGCGCCGCCTACGACGTGGTGCTGATCCTGAAACGAGGGCGCCACGATGTGCGCGGGTGCCAGGTGAAGGTGACTTCGGAACGCGCCACCGAGGACCCCAAGGTCTTCACGCGCATCCACATGCACTTCATCGTGAGCGGGCGCGGCATGCCCGCCGCGGCCGTGGAGCGCGCCATTGCTCTGTCACACGAACGCTATTGCTCGGCCACCATCATGCTGGGCAAGACGGCCGAGGTCAGCACGAGTTTCGAGTTGCTGGAAGCCTGAGCCGACACCACGACGCACGGCAGCGCGCCAGAGGCGCAGGCCCGGCTCAAACGTAGTGGGCCGTGCCCGTCATCAGCCGCGCCGCGCCGCGCATCAGCAAGCGCACGGGCAGGGGGAGCAGCGCAGCACCTGCCGCCAGGGCGTGGTCGGCATGACGCGCCTCGTCTTCTTTCATGGCCGCCACGAGGGCACGTGAACGTCCATCACCCGCCGGCAAGCGGTCCAGGTGGCCCGCCAGGTGCTGTTCAACCTGACGCTCGGTTTCGACGACGAAACCCAGGCTGGTGGCATCGCCCAATCTTCCAGCCAGGACGCCGATGCCAAATGCGCCGGCGTACCAGAGCGGGTTCAGCAGGCTCGGCCGGTCTCCCAGCTCATCCAGCCTCTGCTGCGTCCAGGCCAGATGATCGGTTTCCTCGCGCGCGGCTCGCTCCATCTGTTGGCGCAATTCAGTCGTGCGCGCTGTCAGCGCCTGGGCCTGGTAGAGCGCCTGCGCGCAGACCTCGCCGACGTGGTTGACCCGCATCAGCGCGCCTGACAAGCGACGCTCGGCCTCGGCCATAGGCACCTCCGACGCTGCGGCATCGGCCGGCATCGGCCGCGCCGCATGCACTGCGCCGCTGAGCGTGCGCAAAGCGTTATCAAGACTCGAGAGAAAACGATCAGTGGTTTCCATGATGGTTTCAGGATAGCCGAAACCCCCGCTCGACGATGCTGGCGACGCCGTTGCTGTCAGACAACACGGCCCTTGGGGATTACGCGGGGATGGCGAGCACAAGCCTTGGCAAGGCTCCGGGGGCTTGGTGCAATACGAATAACTTCCGACAAGGGGGTTGGCCTGATCCGCCCCTCGCAGGGTGAACACCTCGATCGGGACCTCACGTTCAACCTAGGAGATAGCTGCAATGAAAAAATCCCTGCTCGCCCTGGCAGCGCTGACTGCATTCGCGGGCGTGGCTTCGGCTCAGTCGTCGGTCACCCTGTTCGGTATCGTTGACCTGAATGCCCGTAACGTCAAAAACCACAGCGGCTCCATCAAGTCCCTCAGCACCAACGGCCAGGTTTCCAGCCGCCTCGGCGTGCGCGGTATCGAAGACCTGGGTGGCGGCCTGCGTGCCGGCTTCTGGCTCGAAGGCGACCTCGTCGGTGACACCGGCAACCCGGCTGGCCAGACCTGGCAGCGCCGCTCGACGGTCAGCCTGCTCGGCGGTTTCGGTGAAGTCCGCCTGGGCCGCGACTACAACCCGGTGTTCAACACGGCTGTCTCGCACGACCCGTTCGCGTACGTCGGCGTGGCTTCGTCGGGCAACCTGCGCAGCCGCTTCTACGCAACGCCGGTGGGCAACGCCGGCTTGGCAGCGCGCAACGACAACTCGATCGGCTACTTCCTGCCGGCGATGGGCGGCCTCTACGGTCAGGTCATGGTGGCTGCTGGCGAGGGCAACACCCGGGGCAACAAGTACGTCGGCGGCCGTCTCGGCTATGCGGCGGGCCCGCTGAACTTCTCGGCTGCCTACGGCAAGGCCGAGAAAACCGGTGGCATGATCGACGACGCCACGACGATGATCTTCGGCGGCTCGTTCAACGCTGGCTTCGCAACCTTCCACGCCTCTTACGAGGAAGCCGAGTACAGCACCACCACCCGCAAGTTGGGTACGGTCGCCGCGGTCGTCCCGGTCGGCACCGGCGCCTTCAAGGCCCAGTACGTGAAGGTCACGGGCGCCACCATGGTCGGCCTGGGTTATGTGCAGAACCTGTCCAAGCGCACCTCGCTGTACACGAACTTCGGTCGTGTCAACAACAAGGGCAACAGCGTCTTCACGGCATCGGCCAGTGGCCCCGCCGTGACGCTGGGTGGCAAGACGTCGACGGGCTACGACGTCGGCATCCGTCACGACTTCTGACCCCCCAGGCCCAGCCGGGCCTGTCTGACTGTTCAGTTGGCCGCCCTCGGGCGGCCAATTTCTTGTGTGTGAAGCCCTTTTCAGCCCTGACAGCGAACTCCGTGATGGCAAGCTTTTGGCGTATTTCTGCGCTGTCTACCGCACTCTTCTTGGCCGCTTGCGCGCAGACCGCAGTTTCGCCACCGGCGCAGCCTGCCGAACCTGTTTGGCAGGTGGTAACGCTGCCAGGCAAGACGGCGACGGAATACCGTTCGGAGTACAAGGACGGCCGCCACGCCATTGCGGCTGTTTCCGAAGGCTCGGCCAGCATGTTCCGCCGCAGCGTCTCTCGCTCCACCCAGGATGTGGGCGGCGTCAGCTTTTCGTGGTGGGTGCAAGAGAAGCCGCATCAGGCCAATGTGGCGGATGCGGATCGCGAAGACGCCGCAGTGCGTGTGCTCTTCGGCTTCAGCGGAGACACCACCAAGCTGCCCTTGCGCACGCGCATGATGTTCGAGCTGGCCGAGGCCCTGACGGGCGAGAAGCCGCCCTACGCCACACTGATGTACGTCTGGGACGCAAGCGCACCCGTGGGCAGCGTCATCATCAACCCGCGCAGTGACCGCATCCGCAAGATCGTCGTCGACTCGGGCCCCGATGAACTGCGCCGCTGGCGCGAACATCGCCGCGACCTCGCTGCAGACTTTCGCCTGGCCTTCGGCGAAGAGCCTGGCGCTCTGAACTCCATCGCCCTGATGACCGACAGCGACAACACGCGCTCGCGTGCGCGCTCGTGGTACGGTCCCATCGAACTGCACTGACGCGGCCGCACTGACCCGGCAGTTTCCGACGCCCCACCCTCGCCCATGCTGGTATTCATCCTCCGCCGCCTGCTGCAAGCCATCGTCGTGATGCTCACGGTGGCCTTCATCGCCTTCATGCTGTTCCAGTATGTCGGCGACCCCGTCACCAGCATCCTGGGCCAGGACGCCACCCAGGAGCAGCGCGACGAACTGCGCCGCGACCTCGGCCTCGACCGTTCTTTCGCGGTGCAGTTCACGCGCTTCGTCGGCAACGCCGTGCGCGGTGAATTCGGGCTCAGCCTGCGCCAGGGCCGGCAGGTGTCGACCTTGATCGCCGAGCGCTTTCCGGCCACGCTGGAACTCGCGCTCGGGGCCGCCGTCGTCGCCCTGGGCGTCGGCATTCCGCTGGGCGTCTACGCAGCGCTGCGGCGGGGGCGCTTCGGCTCGCAACTGGTGATGACGCTGTCGCTGCTGGGCGTGTCCTTGCCCACCTTCCTCATCGGCATCCTGCTGATCTTGATCTTTTCGGTCACGCTCGGTTGGCTGCCCAGCTTCGGCCGCGGCGACACGGTGCAGCTCGGCCCCTGGAGCACCGGCCTGCTGACCTGGGACGGCTGGCTGCACATCGTGCTGCCCGCCATCACGCTCAGCGTCTTCCAGCTGGCACTGATCATGCGTCTGGTGCGCGCCGAGATGCTGGAAGTGCTGCGCACCGATTACGTGAAGTTCGCGCGGGCGCGCGGGCTGAGCAACCGCGCCGTCTACTTCGGCCACGCGCTGAAGAACACGCTGGTGCCGGTGATCACCATCACCGGCCTGCAGCTCGGCAGCCTGATCGCATTTGCCATCATCACCGAGACGGTGTTTCAGTGGCCGGGCATGGGCTTCCTCTTCATCCAGGCGGTGCAGTTCGCCGACATCCCGGTGATGGCGGCCTACCTCTGCCTGATCGCGCTGATCTTCGTCATCGTCAACCTCGTCGTCGACCTGCTGTACTTCCTGGTCGACCCGCGCCTGCGCATCGAGAAATCGGCCGCCGGCCATTGAACCTGCATGAGCAACTCACCCTCTCCGGCCGCCACGCCCGGCCGCCTGGCGCGCTGGCTGGACAGCGATGTCTGGCACAGCTTCATCACCTCGCCCATGGCCATGCTGGCGGCCTTCATCGCGGTGCTGTGCATCGTGTGCTCGGTCTTCGCACCTTGGGTGTCGCCGCACAACCCCTTCGACCTTGCGACGCTGAACCTGTCGGACGCGCGCTTGCCGCCAGCCTGGATGGCCGGCGGCGACAAGCGCTTCCTGCTCGGCACCGACGACCAGGGCCGCGACATCCTCTCGGCGCTGTTCTATGGCGCGCGGCTCTCGCTCGCCGTGGGTCTGGCCTCCGTGCTCCTCTCGGTGCTGGTGGGCGTGGGTCTGGGGCTGCTGTCGGGCTTTGTCGGCGGCAAGGTCGATGCCTTCATCATGCGCGTCTGCGACGTCATGCTGAGCTTTCCGTCCATCCTGGTGGCGCTGCTGATCAACGGCGTAGGCCGCGCGATGTTTCCCAACGCGCAGGACAGCCTTGCGTTGGGCGTGCTGGTGCTGGCCATCGCGCTGACCGGCTGGGTGCAGTACGCGCGCACGGTGCGCGGCAGCACGCTGGTGGAACGCAACAAGGAATACGTGCAGGCCGCGCGCGTGATCGGCGTGGCGCCGCTGCGCATCATGTTCAAGCACGTGCTGCCCAACGTGCTGGGGCCGGTGCTGGTGCTGGCCACCATCCAGGTGGCAGCCGCCATCCTCACCGAGGCCACGCTGTCCTTTCTCGGCGTCGGCGTGCCGCCCACCAGCCCGTCGCTGGGCACCTTGATTCGCGTCGGTAACGACTTTCTCTTTTCTGGCGAATGGTGGATCACCATCTTCCCCGGCGTCATGCTGGTGCTGATTGCGCTCAGCGTGAACCTGCTCGGCGACTGGCTGCGCGACGCCTTGAACCCGAGGCTGCGCTGATGGCTGCTCCGCTCTTGGAGGTGAAGAACCTCCGCGTTGAATTCCCCACGCGCCGCGGCACGTTGCTGGCACTGGACGACATCAACTTCGACATCGCGCCCGGTGAAATCCTCGGCGTGGTCGGTGAATCCGGGGCTGGCAAGTCATTGACGGGCGCGGCCATCATCGGCTTGCTGGAGCCGCCGGGCCGCATCGCGGGCGGCGAGATCCTGCTCGGTGGCCGACGCATCGACAACCTGCCCTACGAAGAGATGCGCAAGATCCGCGGCCGGCAGATCGGCGCGATCTTCCAGGATCCGCTGACCTCGCTGAACCCGCTGTACACCATAGGCCGGCAGCTCACCGAGACCATCCTGACCCACCTGCCGGTCAGCGCCGAAGAAGCTCGCCAGCGCGCCATCCGTCTGCTGCAGGAAACCGGCATCCCGGCGGCCGAGCAGCGCATCGACCAGTACCCGCACCAGTTCAGCGGCGGCATGCGCCAACGCGTGGTCATCGCTTTGGCGCTGGCGGCCGAGCCCAAGCTCATCGTCGCGGACGAGCCCACCACGGCGCTGGACGTCTCCATCCAGGCGCAGATCATTTCGCTGCTCAAGCGCCTGTGCAAAGAGCACGGCGCCGCGGTGATGCTGGTCACGCACGACATGGGCGTCATCGCCGAAACCTGTGACCGCGTGGCGGTGCTGTACGCCGGGCGCGTCGCCGAGATCGGGCCCGTGGGCGATGTCATCCACCGCCCGAGCCACCCCTACACCAGCGGCCTGATGGGTTCGATCCCGGCGATGGACGAAGACCGCGAGCGCCTGCTGCAGATCGACGGATCGATGCCACGCCTGAACAACATCCCGCGCGGTTGCGCGTTCAACCCGCGCTGCCCGCAAGTGATGGAACGCTGCCGCCAGGACCGCCCCGAACTGATGGATGCGGGCGCCACACGCGCGGCGTGCTGGCTCGTCAACGACAAGGCGAGTGCACGATGAGCGCCCTGGTGGAAGTGCGTGATCTCGCCAAGACCTTCGACGTCTCGGCCCCGTGGCTGAACCGCGTCATCGAGCGCAAGCCCAAGCTGTTCGTGCACGCCGTTGACGGTGTCAGCTTCAGCATCGAGAAGGGGACGACGCTGGCCCTGGTCGGGGAATCGGGCTGCGGCAAGAGCACCGTGGCCCGCCTGCTGGTGGGCTTGTATGCGCCAACACGCGGCGACGTGCAGTTCGACGGTCAAGCCACGCATGCAGGTGGCAACGCGGCCGAGTTGCGAACGCTGCGCCGCCGCATGCAGATGATCTTTCAGGACCCATACGCGAGCCTGAACCCGCGCTGGAAGGTGCTGGACATCATCGGCGAACCACTGCGCGAGCACGGCTTGGTGCCTGGCGCTGAAGCCTTGCGCGCCCGCGTGAGTGAGCTGCTGCTGCAGGTGGGCCTGGCCGCGGCGGACTGCGACAAGTTCCCGCACCAGTTCAGCGGCGGCCAGCGCCAGCGCATCAGCATCGCCCGCGCGCTGGCCACGCAACCCGAGTTCCTGGTCTGCGACGAGCCCACCTCGGCGCTGGACGTGAGCGTTCAGGCCCAGGTGCTGAACATCATGAAGGACCTGCAGAAGACGCAGGGCCTGACCTACTTGTTCATCAGCCACAACCTGGCGGTGGTGCGCCATGTGGCCGACCGTGTCGGGGTCATGTACCTGGGCCGCCTGGTGGAGGTGGCGCCCAAGGCCGAGCTCTTCGGCCAGCCGCGTCACCCCTACACACGCATGCTGCTGGATGCGATTCCCGACATCCACATGACGGGTCGCTCGCGCACGCCCGTGCAGGGCGAGGTGCCCAACCCCTTGAACCCGCCGAGCGGCTGCGCCTTCCACCCGCGCTGCCCGCATGCCAATGCGCGCTGCAGCAGCGAAAGGCCGGCACTGACACGTTTCCAGGGCGTTGAGGTGGCCTGCCACGCGGTGCAGGAAGGCCGCATCTGACCGGCCAGCGGCGGCCTGCGGCTAGAGCAGCCGCTCGCCGGCGAACAGCGCGCGCGGCTGCTCGCGTTCACGGATGAGGTGCACTCGCGGGCCGTCCACCATGACTTCGGCCGCGCGAGGCCGCGTGTTGTAGTTGCTCGCCATGGACATGCCGTAAGCGCCGGCAGACAACACCGCGAGCTTGTCGCCAGTGGCCACCGCCAGAGCGCGGTCGCGGCCCAGCCAGTCGCCCGATTCGCAGACCGGGCCGACCACGTCCCAGCGCTCGACCAGGCCCTCGCGCTGCACACAAGCCTCGATGGCCATATAGGCCTCGTACATCGCCGGCCGCATCAGGTCGTTCATGGCCGCATCGACGATGCAGAAGTTCTTGCCGCCGTCAGCAGTCAACCCCGGCTTGAGCACCAGCACCTCGGTCAGCAACACGCCGGCATTGCCCACCAGCGAGCGGCCGGGTTCGAACAGCACTTCACGCTGGCCATGACCCCGTTCGTCCAGGCGTTGCAGCAGCGCGCGCACGAGAGCACCCGCGTCGGGCGGCGTCTCGTCGGTGTAGGTGATGCCCAGGCCGCCACCCACGTCCACGTGATGGATGGGGATGCCGATGGCTTCCAACGCTTCGACGAGATCGAGCAAGCGGTCGAGCGCATCGAGATAAGGTGACAGCTGCGTGATCTGCGAGCCGATGTGGCAATCGATGCCGACGACATGCAGGCCCGGCAATGCAGCGGCGCGGCGGTAAGCGCCCAGCGCCTGCGCATGCGCAATGCCGAACTTGTTGCCCTTCAAGCCCGTGCTGATGTAGGGGTGCGTGCCGGCATCGACATCGGGGTTCACGCGCAGGCTCACGGGCGCGCGGCATCCCAGGGCCAGCGCTTCTTCGTTGAGCGTGTCGAGTTCAGCCAGGCTCTCGACGTTGAAGCAGCGCACGCCGGCCTGCAGCGCCTGGCGCATCTCGGCGCGGGTCTTGCCGACGCCCGAGAAGACCACGCGGCTGGCTTCGCCGCCGGCGGCCAGCACACGTGCCAGTTCTCCGCCCGAGACGATGTCGAAGCCGGCGCCGGCCTGCGCGAAGGTCTGCAGCACGGCCAGGCTGGAATTGGCCTTCATCGCGTAGCAAACGAGATGGCGGCGGCCATGAAGCGCGCGCTCGTAGGCCCGGAAAGCCGTGAGCATGGCGTTGCGGGAATAGACGAAAAGCGGCGTGCCGAAACGCTCGGCCAGCGCGGCCAGTGAGTGGCCTTCGAGTTGCAGTTCACCACCCTCGCGGGCCAGGAAAGGCGCGCCCGGCAGCATCATCGGGCGGGCGCAGAAGCCGCGGCTGCCGCCGACGGGGCGGCGGGCTGCATGTAGAGCGCGCCCTTTTGCCCACAGCCCGCCATCAGCAAGATGGCGCCACCCAGCAGCGCCCGGCGCGGCCACTTCATCGAGGGGGTCGCCGATGCTGCCGCTAAACTCTTCGCAGGATATCGATGCATGACCACCATTCTATGAGTGCGACCCCCGTGGGCCCGTCTTTGAGCGATGCCGACTACCAGCGAGAAACCGCTGCGCTGCTCGCCCGCATCGAGGCCGCCACCGACCGCTGGCTGCAGGACGACGTCATCGACATCGACACGCACCGCACCGGTGGTTTGCTGGAGTTGTCGTTCCCGAACGGCAGCAAGATCATCGTCAACACCCAGCCGCCCTTGCACGAGGTGTGGCTGGCCGCACGCGGCGGTGGCTTCCACTACCGCTGGGTGGGTGGCCGCTGGTGCGACACGCGCGACGGCAGCGAGTTCATCGCGGCGTTGTCATCGCACGCCAGCCTGCAGGCCGGCAAGCCGCTCGCGTTCTAGAGCAAACGGCTAGCGTTTGAACAAGTCGAGGATGCTGCTGCGCTCTTCCGTGCTGGGCGGTTGCGGGATCTTGTCGTCCAGGCCCACGCTGGTGATGCCCGCCTTGCCCGTGAACTCATCGAAGATCCAGTAAGGGCCGCTGCGCACGACGCCTTCGGGGGCCGTGAGCTCTTCGACCGGCACGCTGCGCAGCGCGTGCTGCATGAATTCGATCCACACCGGCAACGCCAGGCCGCCGCCGGTTTCACGGTCACCCAGCTTGCGCGGCGTGTCATAGCCTATCCACACCACGGCCGTCAGCGTGGGGTGAAAGCCGGCGAACCAGGCGTCCATCGAATCGTTGGTGGTGCCGGTCTTGCCGTAGACGTCGGGCCGCTTGAGCGTGGCTTGCGCCCGCGCTGCGGTGCCCGAGCGCGTGATCTCCTGCAGCAGCGTCCCCATCACGAAGGCGTTGCGCGCAGGCAGCGTGCGCATACTCTCGACCAGCACCGGCGGGCGTGTCTCCATCAGCACCTTGCCCTTCTGATCGCTCACCCTGTCGATGAGTTGCGGCTGCAAGGCAAAGCCGCCATTGGCGAAGACGCTGTAAGCGCTGGCCATCTGCAGCGGCGTCACCGAACCCGCGCCCAGCGCCATCGTCAGATAGGCCGGATGTTTGCTGGCCTCGAAGCCGAAGTGTTCGATCCACTGCTGCGCGAATGCAGGGCCGGTGCCCTGCAGCACGCGTATCGACACCATGTTCTTGGACTTCGCCAGTGCCGTCTGCAGCGGCATGGGGCCGTCGAACTTGCCGTCGTAGTTCTTCGGCTCCCAGGGCTGGCTGCCCGTGGCGCCGGCATCGAAGAACAAGGGTGCGTCGTTCACCACCGTGGCTGGCGTGAAGCCTTTTTCCAGCGCTGCCGAGTAGATGAAAGGCTTGAAGCTGGATCCGGGCTGGCGCCAGGCCTGGGTGACGTGATTGAACTTGCCGCCCCCGAAATCGAAACCACCCACCATCGCGCGCAGGGCGCCAGTGCGCGGGTCCATGGCCACGAAAGCGCCTTCCACTTCCGGGATCTGCGTGAGCGACCAGTCGCCCTTGTTGAAGCCAGGGTGCTTATAGACCCGCACCACCGCGCCACGGCGTATCTGCTTTTGCGGCAGGGCCTTGTCGGACAGGCCCGAGGCCACGGGCTTCAAGCCGTCGCCGGCAAGCGTGAGCGTGTCGCCGGACTGCAGCATCACCACCACCTTCTTCGGCGACGCTTCCAGCACTACCGCCGCCAGCAGATCGTCGTTATCGGGGTGTTCGGCCAGGGCTTCGGCCACGCGAGCGTCCAGCAGCGCGGCATCGGCCGGCAAGGTGACATAGGCCTCGGGGCCTCGGTAGACCTGGCGCAACTCGAAATCCATCAAGCCGCGGCGCAGCGCCCGATAGGCCACCACCTGGTCGGCGGCCTTCACGGTGAGGAAGACATTCAATCCGCGCGTGTAGGTGTCTTCGCCGTACTGGGCGTACACCAGCTGGCGCGCGGTCTCGGTCAGATACTCGGCATGCACGGCGTTGTCGCGCTGGGTGCGGTAGCGCAACTGTTCGGCCAGAGCTTCTTCATGCTGGGCTTCGGTGATGAAGCCCGTCTCGAACATGCGGTTGATGATGTAGCGCTGGCGCAGCGTGGCGCGCCTGGGGTTGGACACCGGGTTGTAGGCCGAAGGTGCCTTCGGCAAACCGGCCAGCATGGCGGCTTCGGCCACCGACACGTCCTTGAGCTTCTTGCCGAAATAGATCTCGGAGGCCGCCGCAAAGCCGTTCGCCCGCTGACCCAGAAAGATCTGATTCATGTAGAGCTCGAGGATCTGGTCCTTGCTCAGCAGGCTCTCGATCTTCAGCGCCAAAAGAATTTCGTAAATTTTGCGTGTGAATGTCTTCTCGGTCGAAAGATAGAAATTGCGCGCCACCTGCATGGTGATGGTGCTGGCGCCCTGGCTGCGCGCATCGCGCAGGTTTTCGACAGCCGCTCGGGCGATGCCCTTGTAGTCGACGCCGCCATGCTGATAGAAGCGCGCATCTTCGGCGGCCAGCACGGCATCCTTCATCACCTGGGGAATCTGCGCGATCGGCAGGAAATTCCGCCTTTCCTCGCCAAATTCACCCAACAACAGGCCGTCGGATGAATACACGCGCAGCGGCAACTTGGGGCGATAGTCGGCCAGGCTGCTGATCTGCGGCAGGTTCGGGTAGGCCACGGCCAGGGCCACGCCAATGACCAGAACCAGGCCCAGCAGGCCCGCGAACATGACGCCGCCACCCCACGCTGCGACGCGCAGCGGCGTCCGCGCCCAGGCCGGAACCGCACTGCTTCGGGCGGAAGGTGTTGCAGGATCGGATGCGTCGGCTTGGGGGGTCATAAAGAACCCGGCGACCGGGCCGAAAGATTATAGGGAGGCGGATTTCGCAGCCCAGAGCTGAACGTCGACGACCGTCGCGGCAGTCTGGCGTGACATTGTCCACGGCCTGATGGGCAGGGCGGCGAAAGCCGCGCCAGGCCGGGTTTGCGGCTTGTTTCAACTGCAGCCGCAACGTCAGGGAATGGCAACGTCATAGGGCTGTCGTGGGCGCTTTTTTCTTTGGTACACAAGGGCTTTACTGCTAGCATTGAAGTAACTTCTTAACAAGCCTTGGGCTCAATTTCGGGTTCTTGACGATCGAAGGCCAAGTGGCTGGGGAGTGTGAGACTTGGGTTTTCTTGACACATTGCTGGGCCGCAAGCATCCGCCCATGATCGGGCTGGATATCAGTTCGTCCAGCGTCAAGCTGGTTGAACTGGACCAAACCGCCAATGGCGAATTCGTCCTTGAGCGCTTTGCCTCCGAACCCTTCGAGAAGGGCTGGATCACCGACGGGCAGATCGAGAAATTCGACGAGGTTGCTGCGGCCGTCAAACGCGTGGTGCAAAAGAGCGGCACGAAGACCAAGCAGGTCGTGATGGCCATGCCGCAGTCGGCCGTGATCACCAAGAAGATCATGTTGCCCGCGGGCCTGCGCGAAGAAGAGATGGAGATCCAGGTCGAGAGCGAGGCCAACCAGTACATCCCGTTCTCACTGGACGAAGTGAGCCTCGACTTTTGCGTCGTCGGCCCCAGCCCGACCTCCGCCGGTGATGTGGAAGTGCTCATCGCCGCCTCGCGCCGCGACCGCGTGCAAGACCGTCAGGGCCTGGCCGAAGCCGCAGGCTTGAAGCCCGCAGTGCTGGACATCGAATCGCATGCCTCGCGCCTGGCCATGGGCCGCGTGGTCGCCGCATTGCCCAACGAGGGCCGCGACGCCTTGGTGGCGCTGTTTGAGATCGGCGCCGACACCACCAGCCTGAAGGTGCTGCGCGACGACGAAATGCTCTACGACCGCGACCAGGCCTTCGGCGGTTCACAGCTCACCCAGCTCATCAGCCGGCAGTACGGCTTCAGCTTCGAAGAGGCCGAGGCCAAGAAGCTCAGCGGAGACCTGCCGGAAGATTACGAAAGCGTGATCCTCTCGCCCTTCGTCGACAGCCTGTCGCAGGAGATCGGGCGCGCGCTGCAGTACTTCTTCACCAGCACGCCGCACCACAAGGTGCATTACGTGATGCTGGCCGGTGGCACGGCCACACTGCCGGGCCTGAAAGATCGTGTCACCGACCTGACCGGCTTCGCCTCCAGCGTGGTCAACCCCTTCGATCAGATGCAGCTGGGCTCGGCCGTGCGCGAGAGCCGCGTACGCCGCGAGGCACCTTCCTACCTGACGGCCTGCGGCCTGGCGATGCGGAGGTTCCTGCAGTGATCCTGATCAACCTGCTGCCGCACCGCGAGGAAAAGCGGCGCCAGCGAAAGCGCGCGTATTTCGCCAGCCTGGCCGCCTGCGCGGTCGCTGGCGTGGCCATCGTGGGCATCTGGTACACGGTGCTCGGCCAGATGACATCCGACCAGGAATCGCGCAACGCCTTCCTGCAAGCCGAGATCAGCCGCCTCGATGCACAGATCAAGGACATCGCCACGCTGCGCGCGGAGATCGATGCGCTGAACGCGCGCAAGAAGGCGGTGGAAGACCTGCAGAACGACCGCAACGTGCCGGTCTATCTGCTCAACGAGTTGGTGCGACAGACACCGGAAGGCGTCTTCCTGACCAGCATTCGCCAGACCGGCCAGATCATCGCCATCACCGGTATCGCGCAGACCAACGAGCGTGTCTCTGAGTTCCTGCGCAACACGCTCTACAACTCGACCTGGCTGGAAAAGCCCGACCTCGTCGAGATCCGGGCTTCGAGTGCGGCTGCCGGTACGCGCGACCAGCGGCGCCTGTTCGACTTCTCGATGCGCGTCACGATCAAGCGGCAGCAGGCGGCCCCGCCCACGGCTGCTGCAAAGCCCGCCGTCACGCCGACACCGGCACTGACACCGGCGAAAGCGAGCTGAGGTCACCATGGCCAGACCTTCCACGATGAGTTTCGACGTCACTGGTTTTGTCGACCAGGCCGCGGCGCAGTTTCGCAACCTCAATCCCAACGAGCCCGGCCAATGGCCGCCCTTGCCCAAGATCGCCACCTGGCTGGCCGCGTGCGCCGGCGTCGTTTTGGCGGGTTGGTTCCTGGTGCTGTCCACCGCAACCGACGAGCTCGAGGCGCAGCGCAGCAAGGAGCCCCAGCTCAAGGCCACCTACAAAGACCGGCTCGGGCAGGCGGTGAACCTCAGCGAGTACCGCAAGCAGAAGCTTCAGGTGCAGGAGTACGTGACACAGCTGGAGAAACAGCTCCCCGGCAAGGCCGAGATGGATGCGCTGCTGTCGGACTTCAACCAGGCGGGCCTCGGGCGCGGCTTGCAGTTCGAACTGTTCCGGCCCGGGCAGATGCAGATCAAGGATTACTACGCCGAGCTGCCGATTGCGATTCGCGTGACCGGGCGTTACCACGACGTCGGCGCCTTCGCTGCCGACGTGGCGAACCTGTCACGCATCGTGACGCTGCAGAACATGAGCATCACACCCATCGGCCCGCGCGACGCTAACGGCAACCTCGGCATGGAAGCCACCGCTCGCACCTATCGCTACCTGGACGCGACCGAGATCGCCGAGCAGCGCAAGAGCGCGGCGCCGCAACCAGGAGCGCCCAAATGACCGGCTTGCAGCGCTTGGGCGCCGGCCTGCTGAGCCTTGGCGCGCTGGTCGGTTGCACGGGGGACCACGACGAACTGCGCGCCTGGATGGAACAGCAGCGCCGCGAAGCCAAGCCCAATGTGCAGCCCTTGCAGGCACCGAAGAAATTCGACCCCGAGCCCTACTCGGTGGCGCAGTCGGTGGAACCTTTCAGCACACAAAAGCTGTCGGTTGCGCTCAAGCAGGAATCTAGACAGCCGAATTCCCTGATGGCGGCCGAGATGAACCGCCGCAAGGAACCGCTGGAGTCATATCCGCTGGACAGCATGTCGATGGTGGGCAGCGTCAACAAGCAAGGCCAACCCTTCGCGCTGCTGCGCGTGGACAACCTGCTTTACCAGGTGAAGATGGGGGACCATCTCGGCCAGAACTACGGCCTCATCACCAAGATCGGCGAAACAGAGATCGTGCTGCGCGAATTGGTCATGGATGCCGCCGGCGAAATGATCGAGCGCCCCGCCACGCTGCAGTTGCAGGAGAGGGCGCGATGAAGACCATTCAGGAGAGATGCACCATGTCGCATTGGCGAGCCGCCCTTGCTGCTTTGTCTGCCGCCAGCGCCTTGTTTGTGCCGCTGTCTTCGTGGGCGCAGAACACGATCCAGTCGATCACCAGCAGCCAGCAAGCCGGCACAGAAGTGGTTCGTGTCGAGCTGAGCGAACCCCTGGGCGCCGTGCCCAATGGCTTTTCGGTGCAGGCGCCGCCCCGCATCGCCATCGATCTGCCCGGCGTGGCCAACGGTCTGGGGCGCAGCAGCATCGACATCAATCAGGGCAACCTGCGTTCGGCGAATGTCGCCCAGGCCGGTGACCGCACACGCCTGGTGCTGAACCTGAAACAAGCCTCGGGCTACCGCGCGCAGGTGCAAGGCAAGGTGCTTCTGCTGATCCTCGATACCGCGGGGCCTGCAGTCGCTGCCACGGCCGGCGCTGGCGGCACCACCCCCGAGCAGGCCGTGACCTTCGCGGCGCCACAGAGCACGGCCTCGCAGCCGCTGCGCGACATCGACTTCCGCCGCGGCCAGGACGGCGCCGGCCGCGTCATCGTCAACCTGCCCAGCAGCCAGGTCGGCGTGGACATCCGCCAGCAGGGCCAGACCCTGGTGGTCGAGTTCCTGCGCTCGAGCCTGCCCGACACGCTGCGCCGCCGCCTCGACGTGACGGACTTCGGCACGCCCGTGCGCACCGTGTCCACCTTCCAGTCTGGCGACCGCGTGCGCATGGTGGTCGAGCCCACGGGCTCGTGGGAGCACAGCGCCTATCAAAGCGACAACCAGTTCGTGCTGGAAGTGCGGCCGGTGAAAGTCGACCCCAACAAATTGACGCAAGGACCGGGCTTCCAGGGCGAGAAGCTCAGCCTGAACTTCCAGAACATCGAAGTGCGCGCCTTGCTGCAGGTCATTGCCGACTTCACCAACTTCAACGTCGTCACCAGCGACACCGTCACCGGCACCGTGACGCTGCGCCTGAAAGACGTGCCCTGGGACCAGGCGCTGGACATCATCCTGCAGAGCAAGGGCCTGGGCGTGCGCAAGAACGGCAACGTGCTGTGGATAGCGCCCAAGGACGAGCTCGCTGCGAAGGAGCAGGTGGATCTCGAAGCCAAGAAGAAGGTGGCCGAGCTCGAGCCGCTGCGCACCCAGTCGTTCCAGCTGAACTACACCAAGGCTGAAGAAGTGGCCAAGGGGCTGACCGGGCAGTCGACCGCAGGCGGCGGTGGTGGAGCCGGCAACCAGGCCACCCGCATCATGTCGCCGCGCGGCAGCGTGATCTTCGAAGCGCGCACGAACCAGCTCTTCGTCAACGACATCCCGACCAAGCTGGAAGAGATTCAGGCCTTGATCGCGAAGATCGACATCCCGGTGCGCCAGGTGTTGATCGAAGCCCGCATCGTCGAGGCTGACGACAGTTTTGGGCGTGCGCTGGGCATCAAGCTCGGCGGCAACGATTTGCGCGGCGTGCGTGGCGGGACGCCCGGCTACGGTGTTGGCGGCGACACGCGCGTCACCGTGGGCAACAGCTATGCGGCCATTGGCTACCAGACCAACCAGGGCGTAGGGGCACCGGGCTTCAACGACAGCGCATTCGTCAACCTGCCGGCCAACACCACGGCTTTCGGCGGCTCGACAGCGGCATCCTTCGCCTTGTCGCTCTTCGGGGCCACGGCCAACCGATTCCTGAACCTGGAACTTTCAGCCTTGGAATCCGAGGGCCGGGGCAACATCGTTTCCAGCCCGCGCGTCATCACGGCCGACCAGACCAAGGCGCGCATCGAGCAAGGCGAAGAGATTCCCTATCAGCAGGCCACCTCCAGCGGCGCCACATCGGTGTCGTTCAAGAAGGCCAGCCTG
>JANMMD010000347.1:0-11207 GCA_031372905.1 Betaproteobacteria bacterium | reverse complement strand
GTGATCTTCTGCTGGATCAGGTCTTCGGCCACGGCCGCGAAGTCGTCGTAGCTCTTCTGCTTGTGGGCCTGGATGGCCGCCTGGTGCCAACCCGGCCCGAACTCACCGCCGCCGCGGATGTTGGCCAGCACATAGACGCCGCCCTGGCCCGTCCACGCGCGGCCGATGCCACCCGAGTACCAAGGCGTCAGCGAGACCTCGAAGCCGCCGTAGCCGTAGAGCAGCGTCGGGTTCTTGCCGTCCGCCGTCGCTCCCTTGGGCCAGATCACGAAATAGGGCACCTTGGTGCCGTCCTTGCTGGTGGCAAAACGCTGTTCGGCGCGCATGCCGGTGGCGTCATAGAAGGTGGGGCGCGACTTCAGCACCTCACGGGCGTCGCTGCCCGTGGTGCCGAGCTGCAGGGTGTCGGGCTGCAGGAAGTCGGCCACGTTCAGGAAGTAGGCCTCCGCGAGCGCGTCGTTCTTCACCAGCGGGTCGTGCAGCGGCGTCACGCTCAGGCTGCCGGGGTAGGGCGCCTTGACCTCGCGTTGGCTCCAGCCCTTGTCGCTGGGCTGCCACTCTTCGATGCGGCTGGCCACGTTCTCCAGCACGTCGAGCAGCAGCTGGGTCTTCGTGGCGCCGAAGCTGGCCAAAGACCGCGTGGCGGTGGGCACGAAGAGCGCCTCGAAACGGCGCTCGCCCTTCAGGTAGGCCGCGGCATTGCCGGCCAGCAGCGCACCGCGCGGCCAGGTGCGGCCGCCCACGGTCCAGTCGCTGCGCAATTCGATCAGCACGAACTCGCGCCAGAAGCTCAGCTTGGCGTCGGCGGGCTTGTCGATGAGCACGGGCTTGCCGCCTTGCAGCAGGAACACTTCGTCGCTATAGAAGGTAACGGCGCGGCCAAAGGTCGTGCGCTCGAAACCCGGCGTCGGGTCGACGCTGACGTAGGCCGCCACGTCCTTGACCTGGCCCTCGAACACCGTGGTGGCTGCGGCCAGCGGCGTGCCGCGTTTCCACAGCTTGATGACGCGCGGGTAGCCCGATTCGGTGAGCGAGCCGGCGCCGAAATCGGTGCCGACGTAGATGCTGTCCTTGTCCAGCCACTCGACGCTGGCCTTGGCCTCGGGCAGCGTGAAGCCGCCCTCGACGAAGGTCTTGGTGACGGTGTCGAACTCGCGCACCACGGTGGCATCGGCACCACCGCGCGACAGTGCGATCAGGCAGCGCCGGTAGTCGGGCCCGAGGCAGCTGCTGCGGCTCCAGACCCAGTTCTCTTTCTCCGCCTTGCCCAGGGCGTCGACGTCGATCACCGTTTCCCACGTGGGCTTGGCCTTGCGGTATTCGGCCAGCGTCGTGCGCCGCCACAGGCCGCGCGGGTTGTCGGCGTCGCGCCAGAAGTTGTAGAGCCAGTCGCCGCGGCGCGTGACGTAGGGGATCTGCTCGCGGCTGTCCAGCACCTCGCGCAGTTGCGTTTTCAGCGTGGCAAAACCGGGGCGGGCCTGCAGCACGCCTTCGCTCTCGGCATTGCGCGCGCGCACCCAGGCCAGGGCGCGTTCGCCCTGCACGTCTTCAAGCCAGAGGTAGGGGTCGGCGGGGGTGGTCGTTGTGGGCACTTGCGGCACTTGCGTCATGGCGTTGTTGCTGAGCGCCAGGCCCAGGGCCAGCGCGGGAAGGAGTTGATGAAGCTTCATGACTAGAACTTCTTGATGGGGGCCTTGATGGGCGCGGGGTGGACTTCGACGCTGCTGTCGTTGTTCCCTATCCAGACCTGGCCGTCCTGCACCGTCACCTGCAGCTGCATGCTGCGTGTGGCCAGCGCAGCCAGGGCCTGGCTCTGTTCGGCGGGCAGCTGCCAGACCCACAGGTTGTTCAGGCGCGCCAGCTTGTTCTGCACGCCGGCCCACCAGATGTGCGCGGCGCTGCTGTAGATGTAGAGCACGACGCGGTCGGCGCGGCCGGCGGCACGCACGAGGCGCCGTTCGTCGGGCTGGCCGACCTCGATCCACTGGCGGATTTCGCCCGACAGGCTGTGCTGCCAGAGGTCGGGCTCTTCGGCATCGGCGGCGCCGCGCGCGAAGGCGAGTGCGCCATCGTGGTCGTCGCTGGGCACGTGCAGCGCAAAGGCCAGCAGCCGCACCATCATGCGTTCGTCGGTTTCAGAGGGCTCGCGGGCCAGCGTCACCTGGTGCGTGGCGTAGAGCCCGCGGTCCATGTCGGCGATCTGCAGCGTGGCCTTGTAGACGGTGGCCTTGATGGCCATCAGCGCGCACTCCAAGCGGGAAAGTCAACGAAGGGTGCAAACAAGGCGTTTCCGGTAGTCCGGCCAAGGGCTGGCGCAAAGCTCTGCACTGTGCCACAGCCGCCCTGTGCTGCGCCCGGGTGGCATCATCCCGGCCCTGGCCGGCGCACCCGGCGATCACATTCAAGGACATGACGATGAAGGTCAAGACCCTCTGGCTCGGCGGCCTGTGCCTGGCCCTCACGGCCACGCTGCAGGCCCAGACACCTCCCGCCAAAGCCCCTGCCAAAGCTACAGCCACCAAGCCCGCCCCGGCCAAGCCCGCCGCCACCAAGACGGGTGCCGAGGCCGGCACCTTGTCGCTGGGCGGTGCCACCAGCGTGCGCAGCGGCCCCATCCTCACGCGCGACGAGCTGCGGGCTTGCCTGAACGAGCGCGACGCGATCGGCAAACGCCAGGAAGCGCTGGACAGCCAGGTGGCTCCGTTGGAAGCCGACCGCGTGGCCATCGACGGCGAGCGCGAGGCTGTGCGCGCCTCTCGCGAGAGCCTCGATACGCGGCGCGCGGCCTCCGAGGCTTTGAACCAGCGTGTGCGTGAGTACGGCACCCGCGTCGAGGCCCTGAACAAGGCGGTGGCCGATTTCAACGACAGCAACCCCCGCCCCGGCCCCAGTACCGACCGCAAGCGCGCCGAGCTGGACCGCGAGCAGAAGGATCTGGCCAAGCTGCGTGACGAGCTGGAAGCCGACCGCGTGAAGCTCACTGCCGAGGCGCAGGCCGCCGTGGACGGCTTCAATGCCAAGACCGAGGCACTGAACGCCCGCGTCGACGCCTGGAACCAGCGCCGCGCGCAGTACCACGCCACGCGCGACAAGGTGAAGGCCGAGGACACCGACTGGCTGGCGCGCTGCGGTGATCGCCGCTACCGCGAGGACGACGAAATCGCCATCAAACAAGGCAAGTGAGGGCTGCATGAACTCCGACAACCCGCTGCTGCTGGCCTGGCGGACCCCCCACGGCCTGCCACCCTTCGCGCAACTGCAGCCCGAGCATTTCGAACCTGCCTTGCGCACGGCGATGCAGCGGCACCGCGACGAACTCGCCGCCATCAGCTCGCAAGCCGCGGCACCGAGTTTCGACAACACGCTGGCCGCCTTCGACCGCGCCGGGCGCAGCCTCTCGCGGGTGGCCGCCACCTTCTACAACCTCACCTCGTCGGCCACCAGCCCGGCGCTGCAGGCCGTGCAGCGGGCAATGGCCGGGCCGATGGCGGCGCACCACAGCGCGGTCTACAACGACGCCCGGCTGTTCGAGCGCGTGGCTTCGCTGCACCTGCGACGTGAAGCCCTCGGTCTGTCGGCCGAACAGCAGCGGCTGCTCGACCGCGTGCACACCGACTTCGTGCACGCCGGCGCCCGCCTGGCGCCCGAGGCCCAGGCGCGCCACGCGCAGGTGATGGAAGAACTGGCGCGGTTGACGACGCGCTTCGCGCAGAACGTGCTGCACGACGAAAGCAGCTGGCAGCTGGCGCTGGATGGCGAGGCCGATCTCGCGGGCCTGCCCGACTTCGTGCGCGCCAACGCGCGCCAGGCCGCGGCCGACCGCGGGCTGCCGGGCCATGTCATCACGCTGTCGCGGTCGCTGGTGGTTCCCTTCCTGACTTTCAGCACCCGCCGCGATCTGCGTGAACAAGCCTGGCGCGCCTGGACGGGCCGCGGTGAACATGCCGGCGAGCACGACAACCGCGAGATCACGCGCGACATCCTGCGGCTGCGCAACGAGCAGGCGCGCCTGCACGGCCATGCCTGCTACGCCGACCACGCGCTCACCGACACCATGGCCGGTACGCGCGCTGCCGTGCAGGGCCTGCTGAACGAGGTGTGGCCACGTTCGCTGCAGGCCGTGGAGCGCGAGCGCCAGGCGCTGCTGGCGGTGATGCGCGAAGAAGGGGTGGCCGGCGAGATCGAGCCCTGGGACTGGCGTTTCTGGGCCGAGAAAGTGCGCCGCCAGCGGTATGCCGTGGACGATGCCGAGGTCAAGCCTTACTTCGAGCTCGGGCGCGTGGCGGCTGCGGCCTTCGACTGCGCGCAGCGCCTCTTCGGCCTGCGCTTCGAAGCGCGTGACGACATCCCGGTCTACCACCCCGATGTGAAGGCCTACGAGGTGTTCGGCGCCGACGGCGTGCTCAAGGGCATCTTCCTGCAGGACAACTTCGCGCGCCCCAGCAAGCGCAGCGGCGCCTGGATGAGCAACCTGCGCTGGCAGCACCGCAACGAGGCCGACGGCGGCGCGCAGATCCCGGTGATCCTGAACAACAACAACTTCGCCAAGGGCAGCCCCGGCGCGCCCACGCTGCTGAGCCTGGACGACGCGCGCACGCTGTTCCACGAGTTCGGCCACGGCCTGCACGGGCTGCTCAGCGATGTGACCTACGAGCGTTTGTCAGGCACACAGGTGCTGCGCGATTTTGTCGAGCTGCCTTCGCAGATCTTCGAGCACTGGATCAACGAGCCCGAGGTGCTGCAGCGTCACGCCCGCCACTTCGAGACCGACCAGCCCATCCCGGCCGAGCTGGTGCAGCGCCTCAAGCGGGCGCAGCAGTTCAACCAGGGCTACGAGACCGTGCGCTACACCGCCAGCGCGATGGCCGACCTCGCCGTGCATACACTGACCGACGCCGAGCCCCCGGCCGACCTGTGTGCCTGGGAAGCCGAGCGGCTGAAGCAGGCCGGGCTGCCGCATGGCGTGGGCGTGAACCACCGCCTGGTGCACTTCCAGCATCTGTTTGCCGGCAGCAGCTATGCCGCCGGCTACTACGTCTACCTGTGGGCGGAGGTGCTGGACGCCGACGGCTACGACGCCTTCACCGAGGCCGGCAGCCCCTTCGATGCGCGCGTGGCGCAGGCGCTGCAGCGCTACATCTACAGCAGCGGCAACAGCCTGGAGCCAGGCGCGGCCTACGCCGCCTTCCGCGGCCGAGCGGCCACGGTGCAGCCTTTGCTGAAGAAGCGCGGGCTGCTGGCCGCAGCGGCCTGAGCCGCGGCCTACTTCGCCACTTTGCGGGCCGCCTTCTTGGCGGCCTGTTTCTTGGCCGGGGCCGTTTTCGCAGGCGCTTTCTTCGCAGGCGCCTTCTTCGTGGGCGCCGCCTTGAGGCTGGCCGTCTTTTTGGCAGCCTTCTTGACGGCTTTCTTGAGCTTGGGCCGGTCGGCCTCGGGCACCTCGGGCCGGGGCAGCACCTCCAGCACCGCACTGCGCCCGCGTGTCACCAGGCCCAGGCTGCCGGCGGCGCGCCAGTCCTGGCCCAGGAACATGGCGCGTTCGGCCTTGCGCCGGCGCAACAGCCCTGGCAATGAGGTGAGCACGCCCTTCACCCGCGCCTTGTCCCAGGCCAGGAATTGTTCGGCCGCGGCTGCGTAATCGGCCTGGTTCAGCTTGCGCAGCAGCGTGGACAGCTCTAGATTGCCGGCACCGATGTTGAACATCAGGGACATCAAGGCGCCGAACTGGCCGTCGTTCAGTGCCACCTTGGCCAGGCGCGACACCACCGCGGCGCGCGGGATCAGGTCGCCACGTAGCAGTACCTCGGCCTGCGGGCGCGTGATGCCGCCGGGGAACAGCGCCTTGGCGCGAGCGCGGTTCGCGCTGCCCTTCAGTTGCACGCCGTCCTCGGTGATGGCGTGGCCCCAGCCTATGGTCCAGACATCGGCCGGGCAAAGGTAGGGGTCGATGTTGACGGTGCTCGGGTCGCCGTCGGGGATGCCTTCGAAGGACTTGATCAGATCAACGGCCTCGTTGGGTACATCGCGCAAGGGAGCGGGCATGGGGTGATCTCCGTGAACCCCGCGAGCATCCAGAGCCGGCCTGTGGCCGTCCATCCCTAGCGCTGCGAATTCAGCCCGCTGCTTCCACCACCATCTGCACACGCTGGCGGCCGTTCCACTCGTCCAGGCTCAGCCGGTAGGCCAGGCGCGTGTGGTCGGGCAGCAGTTCGGTGTGGCCGAACCAGATCGCGTCGCGCTCCTGGCCCGCGTGGCGCACGCGCAGCTTCAGGTGTTTCTCGCCCAGCAGGCGTTGCTGCACGACCTGCACGTCATCGCAGAAGAGCGGGGCTTCGAAGCCCTGGCCCCAGACCTGCGCGTCCAGCACCGCGACAGTCTGCGGGTTGAACCACTCCACGGCCAACGGGCCGTCGGTGCGCAAGGTGCGTGTCAGCGTGGCGCGGTCCAGCCATTCGGTGGCCACTTGCTGCAGGGCGGCGGCGAAAGTGGCCACGGCTTCTGCCTGCTCACCCAGCGTGCAGCCCGCCGCCATCGCATGGCCGCCAAAACGCAGCAGCAGCCCGGGCTGGCGCTTGGCGACGAGGTCCAGCGCATCGCGCAGATGGAAGCCGGGGATGCTGCGGCCCGAGCCCTTCAGCCGGCCGTCGGCACCGCGCGCGAAGACGAAGGTCGGGCGGTGCAGGCGGTCCTTCACGCGGCCCGCCACGATGCCCACCACGCCTTCATGAAAAGTCTCGTCGAACAGCGTCACGGCGGGCGGCGCACTGCCTGCGTCGTCGCCGGTGTCGCTGGACATGAAGGCGGCCAGCGCCAGTTCGGCCAGGTCGCGCATGCCGCCTTCCACCTCGCGGCGTTCGCGGTTGATGGCGTCGAGCTGCTGCGCCAGTTCGGCGGCGCGGCCCGGGTCGTCGGCGAGCAGGCATTCGATGCCCAGCGTCATGTCGGCCAGCCGGCCCGCCGCGTTGATGCGCGGGCCGAGGGCGAAGCCGAAGTCGAAGCCAGCGGCGCGCGCGGGCTCGCGCCCCGCGGCCTTGAACAACGCCGCCAGCCCGGGCTGCAGGCGGCCGCTGCGCACGCGCTTGAGGCCCTGCGCGACGAGGCGGCGGTTGTTGGCGTCCAGCTTCACGACGTCGGCCACGGTGCCCAGCGCCACCAGGTCGAGCAGGCTGTCCAGGCGCGGCTGAGGGCGGGCGTCGGGTCCGTCATACAGCCCCTGCGCGCGCTGCTCGGCGCGGGTCGCGAGCAGGACGTAGAACATCACACCGACGCCGGCGATGGCCTTGCTCTCGAAGCTGCAGCCGGGCTGGTTGGGGTTGACGATGACATCGGCGGCGGGCAGCGAGATGGCGCCGTCGATGACGGCGGGCAGGTGGTGGTCGGTCACCAGCACCTGCATGCCGGCATCACGGGCGTGTTGCACGCCGGCGTGGCTGGCGATGCCGTTGTCCACGGTCACCAGCACCTCGGGCAAGGCCTGGCGGCAGGCCAGATCGACGATGGCCGGCGTGAGGCCGTAGCCATGCACCGCGCGGTCGGGCACCACGTAAGCCAGCTGGCTGCGCTCTGCGCCCAGCAAGGCCAGGCCGCGCAGCGCCACGGCGCAGGCGGTGGCACCGTCGCAGTCGTAGTCGGCCACCACGCAGATGCGGCGGCGCTGCGCGATGGCGGCGGCCAGCAGGCGGCCGGCTTCTGCCGCGCCTTTCATCGTCGTTGGCGGCAGCAGGCGGGCCAGACTGTCATCGAGTTCTTCGGCCGCACGCACACCCCGCGCGGCCAGCAGGCGCGCCAGCAAGGGGTGCACGCCGGCTTGTTCCAGCGTGAAGCTGGCGCGGGGCGGCACGTCGCGCAGCAGCAGGGCGGGCTGCGTCGTCACAGCGTTTCCAGCACGGCGGCGGGGGCGGTGCGTGCCCACAGGCCGCGCAGCTTGCTGAACATGCTGCGCGGTGCGGCCTCGAAGCGTGCCCAGGCCCGTTCGCCGCACAGCGTGAGTGCAATGGGCTGCCCCGCTTCGGCACGTGCCAGCAACGCGGCCACCGGGCCAGCGTCCAGCGTCTCCCAGGCCTTGCACCACGCGGCCCAGTCGTCGGCCAATGCGGGGCCGCGCAGGCGCTCATCGACCACAGTCGCGTCCGGTGCGCTCGGTACCTCGGGCTGTGCCACGCCGCAGCCGCTGAGCCAGAACGAATTCACCGGCAGCAGGCCGCGTGCCGCGCGCTCGTCGTTCAGCGCGTGCGTGTAGAGCAGCATCTGCACCTCGGCCTGCAAACGGCGCAGGCGCTGCGCTGCGGGGGCCGTGCCGAGCCAGCCGTCGACGTTGCGACCGATGACGCGGTCGATGGACGCCGTGGCCAGGCCGGCCAGGCTCTCGTGGGCCAGGTACCAGCGCTGCGCCGCGCCGTAATGCATGGCGAAACCTTCGCTGGTGAAGAGCGGCGCGACCGCATCGAACAAAGCGTGTGAGGTGGTCTCGTCCAGCATCAGCCCGGCGGGGTCGATGAGGCTGATCTGTTCGGTGCCCAGGTGCCAGTGCGCCGGCGTCATCAAACCCCAGGCCAGGTCGGCGGTGGCAATGCCGTCGGCGTGCGCGGCGCGCGCGGCCCAGGGCAGCAGGCCGGCTGCGCCCTGCCAGCCCAGCGCCAGCGCCAGGGCACGCTCGTGGGGCGGCGAAAAACTCCATTCGTCGGCGCTGTCACGCTGGACCTCGGCGCAGCGCGCCAGCAGCGCCTGCAGCCTGGGCAGCACCAGGGTGGTGGCAGCCTGGCGGCCTGCCTCGGACAGCGGTGCCGCAAACGGGATCAACAGGTGCATGGCTGCATTATCCCGGCCGAGACGGGCTCATCGGCATGCGCGGCCGGCCGCGCCGGCCCCTGGGCTAGCATGCACGCCCCATGACCCCACCTGCCCATGAACCTTCCTTTTGAGTGGCAGATCGGCTGGCGCTACACCCGCGCCGGGCGCGCCGGCCGCCGCAACGGCTTCATCAGTTTCATCAGCGGCGTGTCGATGTTGGGCATTGCGCTCGGCGTGGCCGCGTTGATCATCGTGCTCAGCGTGATGAACGGCTTCCAGAAGGAAGTGCGCGACCGCATGCTCAGCGTGATCCCGCACGTCGAGGTCTTCGACGCCCAGGGCAGTGGCCTGCCCGACTGGCGCGCCACCGCGGCGCAGGCGCGTGAAGACCAACGCGTGATCGGCGCCGCGCCCTACGTCAGCACCCAGGCCCTGGTGGGGCGCGGCGACGAGATGCGCGGCAGTATCGTGCGCGGCATCGAGCCTTCGGAGGAAGGCCAGGTCACTGACATCGGCCGCACGCACGCCCAGACGCTGGCGCTGCTGAAGCCGGGGGAATGGAACGTGGTGCTGGGCGCCGAGCTCGCCCGCCTGCTGCGCGCCCGCGTCGGCGACAAGGTCACGCTGGTGGCGCCCGGCGGGCAGGTGACGCCGGCCGGCGTGGTGCCGCGCCTGAAACAGGTGACGCTGGTGGGCACCTTCGAGGCCGGGCACTACGAATACGACAGCGCGCTGGCGCTGCTGCACATCGAAGACGCCCAGCGCTTGTTCCAGCTCTCGGGCCCCACGGGCGTGCAGCTGCGCCTGGCCGACGTGCACAGCGCGCGCACCGTGGCCGCCGACCTGACCGCGCGCATGGGCGGCAGCGTGCTGGTGCGCGACTGGACGCGCACCAACCGCAACTGGTTCGACGCCGTGCAGATCGAGAAGCGGCTGATGTTCATCATCCTCACGCTCATCGTGGCGGTGGCGGCTTTCAACCTCGTCAGTACCCTCGTGATGACGGTGACCGACAAACGCGCCGACATCGCGATCCTGCGGACACTCGGCGCCAGCCCCGGCAGCATCATGGGTGTGTTCATGGTGCAGGGCGCCACCAGCGGCATCATCGGCACCTTCGGCGGCTGCGCCCTGGGGCTGCTGGTGGCCTTCAACGTCGACGTCATCGTGCCGGCCATCGAGCGCGCCTTGGGCATGGCCTTCCTGCCCGGCAGCATCTACGTCATCAGCCGCATGCCCAGCGAGCCGATGGCGGCCGACATCGTGCCGGTGCTGGTGATCTCGCTGCTGCTGTCGTTCGTGGCCACCATCTACCCGAGCTGGCGCGCCAGCCGCGTGAACCCGGCCGAGGCGCTGCGATATGAGTGAGCCTCTGAACGACAACGTGGTGCTGCAGGCCACCGAACTGCACAAGCGCTTCATCGAAGGCCATGGCGACGACGCGCTGGACGTGACGGTGCTGCGCGGCGTCAGCCTGCAGGTCAAGCGCGGGCAGACGCTGGCCATCGTCGGCGCCTCGGGTTCGGGCAAGAGCACGCTGCTGCACCTGCTGGGCGGCCTGGATGCACCGACCTCGGGCAGCGTGCAGCTGATGGGCCGCGAGCTCGCGCAGATGGACCCATCGACACAAAGCCGCTGGCGCAACCTGCACCTGGGCTTCGTCTACCAGTTCCACCACCTCTTGCCCGAGTTCAGCGCACTCGACAACGTGGCCATGCCGCTGCGCATACGGCGCCTGGCCGTTGCCGAAGCGCGCGCGCAGGCGCAGCAGATGCTGGCGCGTGTGGGGCTGGCGCAGCGCACGGCGCACCACCCCTCGCAGCTGTCCGGGGGCGAGCGCCAGCGCGTGGCCATCGCGCGTGCACTCGTCACGCGCCCGGCCTGTGTGCTGGCCGACGAGCCCACGGGCAACCTCGACCGCGAAACCGCCGACGGCGTGTTTGCGCTGATGATGGAACTGGCGCGCGAGAACGGCACCGCCTTCGTGGTGGTCACGCACGACCACGCGCTGGCCGCGCGCTGCGGCGAGACCCTGAACCTGTCCAGATAAGCCGCGCTTCCTACAATGCGCGGGTGCACCTGCTGAACGCCGATCTCCATTGCCATTCCAACGTCTCCGACGGCACCTTGCGCCCGGAAGATCTGGCGCAACGGGCTTTCAACAACGGCGTCGAGCTCTGGGCGCTGACCGACCACGACGAACTCGGCGGTCAGCGCCGTGCGCGCGAAGCGGCGCTCGACCTGGGCATGGACTACCTCACCGGCACCGAGGTTTCGGTGAGTTTTGCCGGGCAGACGGTGCACATCGTCGGCCTGGGCTTCGACGACGAGGACGAAGCGCTGAACGCTGGCCTTGCCGCCACGCGCGGCGGGCGGACACAGCGCGCGCGAGAGATGGCCGCGGGCCTGGCGAAGGTGGG
>JANMMD010000003.1:0-5996 GCA_031372905.1 Betaproteobacteria bacterium | reverse complement strand
GAAACCGAACAGGCGCCGCTGGTGGATGCCGCCGCAGCGCTACACCTGGCGCCCTAACGGCCGATAGCCACGGGAGCGTCTATCACCTCACCGCGCATTTCTGCGCGGCCTGAAATCGAGGTCTGTGGCCCATCGGCCCTGTTTGCATATGTGGTCCTGGTTGAAGTTCGGGCGTGCGCCCACCCCCGTTCCTGCGTCTGCCGCCAAGCGGCCGGCACCTGCCGTTGCCATCGCACAGCCGCTGCCGAGTGGGCCCTTCGTGATGCCCGAAGCTGCGGCGCAGGCCGCCGAGCCGTTGGAAGGCCTGGGCCACCGCCGTCCGCTGGTCGGCCGCAACGGGCAGGTGGCAGGCTTCGAACTGCTGCTGGCGCCGGGCGTGGAGAAGCGGCTCGCCGCGCGCGGTGATTCGCCTTCCGTGCAGTTGCACTACAGCGCGCTGCTCTCGGCGGCGGCGGCCATCACCGCGGGTCGGCGTTCGGCGCTGGTGCGCATACCAGCCCTGTTGCTGAACCGCCCCAAACTGGCCGATGCCGCCAGCGCGCAGACGCTGCTGTTGGTGGACGACTTGGCCGCCGTGCCGGCGCCGGTGAGCGCTGCGCTGCGCGCCCGCGGCGTGCGCCTGGGTGTGCCCGACGGCCCGCCCAGCGCCGCGCCCAGACCCGATTTCGTGGTGCTGCGAGCCAGCGCCGGCGGCATCGACACACTGCTGCTTTCCGCCCAGCGCTGGCGCGAGCTGCTGCCCCAGGTGATGCTGGTGGGCGTGGGCATGCAGCACCTGGAAGACCTGGAAAGCGCGCTGCGCGGCGGCCTCACGCTGGCCCATGGCCAGCTGGGGCAGAGCCGCGAGCGCCCCGTCTCGCGGCCCTTGGGCGCCGCCGCGCACCGCATCGTCGGTTTGCTGAACCATCTGGCGATGGACCGCGACACCGCCGTCATCGCCGACGAGGTGTGTGCCGACGCCACGCTGACCTACCGCCTGCTGCGCTATGCCAACAGCCCGGCCATCGGCCTGCTGCGCGCGGTGGAGGTGGTGGACGACGCCGTGCAGCTGTTGGGCCGCGCCGAACTGCAGCGCTGGCTGACCGTGCAGCTGCTTTCGGCGGCGCAGAACCGTCAGGCAGCGCGCGCGCTGGAAGAGGGGGCGCTGGTGCGCGGCCGGGTGCTGGAAGCCATCGCCCGGCGGCGCCAGGAGGCCAACCCGGGGGCACATTTCACCTTGGGCGTGCTGTCGCTGATCGAGCCGCTGTTGCAGGTGCCGATGGCGGATGCGGTGGGGCCGTTGCGGCTGGGGGAAGAGGCCAATGCAGCCTTGTTGCGGCGCGCGGGGCCGTGGGCGGCGCGGCTGGACTTGTTGGATGCCCTGGATACCGCTGATCAAGAGGGCGGTGAGCGGGCGCTTGCGCTTGCAACAGCACTCGGGCTTCAGGACGGCTTGCTGACAGCTATCGTCGACGACGCTTGGGGCTGGTCGTCACAGATGCGTGAGGAAGGTGCTGCAGCCTGAACGACGACGAAGTGGTGCCCGCAGAAACGACCAAGCCCGCCGAAGCGGGCTTGGAGCATCTCAAAGACTGGCTCAGGCGCGACGACGACGGCGGGCTGCTGTGACTCCCACGCCAGCCAACAGCACCATGGCCAGTGTGGTTGGTTCCGGCAGCGGACGACCTCCGGTGCCGGGGGCGCAGGTGCCTGTCGAGGTCACCGAAGTGGAACAAACAGCGTTTGCGGTCAGGCTTCCCAGTTTGAACGCGTCGTTGCTGCCACCAAAGGCCGTCGTAATGAGCCAATGGCTGGAAAAGTAACCCGTGTCGTTGACGACCTGCGTCAAGGAGCCAGTTCCTCCTGCAACCCCGTCCGGCGTCGAGTCGAAGTCTCCCGCATGGACCAGCTGCCAGCCATTGACGGCGTTACTGGTGAGGCTGCTGACTGTTGTCGGCATCGCGTTGGGATTGAAGCTTGTGATGGAAGGGGTGGCCGTTGTGGCGTTGTAGTTCCAGCGAAAGACCTGGAAGTCGGCGTCGCCTGTTCCTGTGCTGTTGGCCCATTGGGCGACCAATGTGCCTAAGTCGACGGCTTTCGAGAACTGCAGGTGTACGAGTTCGTAAGCACTGCCGTACGCAGTGAAGTTGTCGATGGCATGGTGAGGGGAGGCGCGTGACGCGACTTGCGTCGCCGACGTGCCAATTTGACCCTCATCGCCACTCCAAACGCCGAGGTAGGTACCGCCGTTGTTGATGCTGGTGCTGGCGGTCGTGAAGTTATTCGCCGCGCCGGTGGACGAGTAGGCCGTGATGTTGACCGTTCCGTGAGCGCTTGTCCCCGTGCCGCAGCCCGTGTAGCCGGAGGCCGCCTTGGTACCGCCGGTGCAAGCGTCGAGGTCCCAGGTCTGGCCGTGGCCAACAGTGGCGGCGGAAAGGCCGACAGCGGCCAAGGCCAGTGCGCGGTGAATGCGGTTGAATGCCGTCATGGAAATCTTTCGAGTAAATCTTGCTTGGTGTGTTAACGCACGGAGCGCGCCAGAACAAAAAAACCCTTGTTGATCAAACAGTTGCTGCTCGGCCAAGGCGCAGGATGCAAGCAGCTGTAAATTTTATCGACGCCTTCGGACCCCCTCAATTCAGGGTGTTCAGCAGTGCCTCGGCGTCCCTCTGAGCGCCGAAGGAGCGCTGCGATTTGACGGCCGCAGCCAGCTCGGTCTTCGCCTCGCCGACCCGGCCCATCGCCATCAGCGTTGCACCCAGGTAATAGCGGGTCTGGCCGCTTTCGGGGTCGCGCAGGCGCGCGTCGCGCAGATGCTGGAGCGCGCGATCGTTTTGCCCGGCCTTGTGCGCGGCCCAACCCAGGGTGCTGATGATGTGCGCCGCCGTCGGCTTGAGGGCGAGGGCCTGTTCGGCGATCTTGAGCGCGCCCGGGTCCTTCTGGGCCAGCAGCACGTGGGTGAGGTTGTTCAAGGCCTCCGCATCGTCGGAGCGGGTCTTCAACACGGCTTCGTAGCATCGACGCGCAGCGCTCCAGTCGCCCGCCCGAGCGTGGGCATCGGCCAGGACCCGCCAGACCACGGCGTCCGTCGGGCGTTGCTTGACCCACTGCTCGGCGATCCGGATCGCCTCGGACGACTGGGTGCGTGCGAGCAGACCGAACACTTGCAGCAATGTCGACTGGCTGTTGTCCAGCTCGTGCGCGCGCCGAAACGCCGCCAAGGCGCCCGCGTCCTGTTGCCGGGCGAGCGCGATCTCGCCCAAGAGCGAGTGACCGACTCCGGCCTTGGGGAGCTTCGCCGTCAGTTCTCGTGCCCGCCGCTCTGCGGCAGCGAGGTCCCCTTGAGCCAGTTCGGCACGCGCCAGCACGATCTGCGCACCGATGTATTGCGGCTGCTCCTTCAAGGCCTTGCCAGCGCTGTGCGCGGCGCCGGGCGCGTCTTGCGCGGCAAGCTGCAGCTCGGCGATCGCCACAAGCAGCCCGGCGTCGGACGTGGCGCTCGTCGACGCCCGCGTCAGGCTCGACTTGGCGGCGCGTGCATCGTTGGCTGCCAGTTCGATACGTGCCTGCTGCACCAGCACGCGCGGGGCATCGGGCGCCTTGGCGGTGACGCGCTTGAACGCGTCGCGGGCGCGATCGACGCGGCCGTAGGCGAGATGGAACTCGACCAGGCGCATGCCATGGTCGGTCATGTCGGCGGCGCTGTGGTCATCCGCCTTCTCGAACCAGCGCTGGGCTTCGTCGAGCCGCCCTTCGCCGACCATCAGCTGCCCCACCAGCGACAGCAGCCCGGGGTGTTTCGGCGCCTGCTCCAGCGCGGCGGTGATTCGGCTCTTTGCCGAAGCCATGGCTCCGGTGCGCAGTTCGAGCCGGGCCAGCTCAATCACCGGATCGACGAAGCGTGGGTCGGCCTTGATCGCCGCTTCCAGGGCCGTGCGGGCGCCCTTCGCGTCACCGGCTTCGACGCGGGCCTTGCCGAGCAGGAAGAGCAGGCCGGGCTGGTCTTTGTGCGCGGTGGTGATTTGCTCGGCGACCTTCACGGCCTTCGCAGCCTGCCCCAGCTGCAGGTACAGCGCTGCCAGCGACGAACCGACGGCGCTTGACTTGGGATTGGCCTTGAAGGCCGCTTCGAGTTCGGCCACTGCAGCCGGGAACTGGCCGGATCGCATCAGCGCCATGCCGAGTGCGTGCTGGAGTTCCGGGCGCGCGCCCTGCTGCATCGCCGCGCGCAGGATCACGACGGCCCGGGTGTGCCGGCCCTGGGCTGAGTGCGCCGAGGCCAGCAGCAGGGTGGCCTGCGTGTCGAGGGGATGTTGCCGCAGGTAGGCGTCCAGGGCCTCGATCGCACGATCGAAGCTGCCTTCCTTGACATGGATCTGCGCAAGCAGCTTGGCGGCCGGGCTGCCGGGTTGGCCGCGCAACATGCTTTCGAGGTATGGCTTGGCCTTCTCGGTCTCGTTGAGGCCGAAGTGGGCCAGGCCGCCCAGCATCAACAGTTGAGGTCGATACCGCAACGCTTCGACGGGAATCGGGCCCAACAGCGCGGTGACCTTGGCCAGTGCCGCTTTCGCGTCGCCAGCGCGACCTTCCCGTTCGGCCAGCAGCGACGACAGGTAGGCGCCTCTCGGATCTTTCGGGTCGACCTTGAGCAGCGCGTCGACATCCCGGCGCACGTCGACCGGCCGGTTCAGGTCGAGCAACAGGCCGGCGCGGGAGACCAGGGCCTCAACGTATTCGGGGGCGTCCTGCAATGCACTGTCGTAATAGGAGAGAGCGCCTTTCAAGTCGCCCTGGGTGTGCGCGAGCGTGCCTCGAACATAAAGTGGCTGCGCTTTTCCCGGAGCCAGCTCGAGCGCCTTGTTCACCGCCGTCAGGGCTTCTTGGAACTGTCGGGTGCGGATTCGGACCCTGGCTTCGGCAAGCCAGGTCTGCACCGACGCAGCGTCGAGTGTTCGGGCTTTCTCCAGCAACTGCATGGCCGCGCGGCTGTCCCCCACGTCGTCGGCGGCGCTCGCCTTGAGCATGAGCAGCTCGAAACGGGTCGACGCACTCAAATCCTTCTCAGCGAAGCGCTCGTCGTCAAGCAGCTGGCGCGACCTGCCAGAGGCCGCCAGCGCGCGAGCCAACGGCAAGACGACCTCCTCGCGACTCGCACCGAGCCGCAGCGCTTCCATCAGCGCAGCTTCTGCCGCGCTCGGCTGGTTCTGCTCCAGCAAGGCCTTGCCGAGGAGCAAATGCACGGGCAGCGAGTTCTTGTCGACCTGCAGCGCGTTCTTCAGCTGGACGATGGCCCCGGCGTAGTCCTTCTTGTCGAAACGTTGAAGGGCGTCTTCGTAATATTTCGAGGCCGCGGGGCTGGTCGCCGCGAAAGCCGGAGACGCGGCGATGGCAGCGAGCATCGCGATGACCCAGGCAAGGATGCGGCGTCTCATGGGGCTGACGAGTACGGGGGTGGACGAAACTCGAATCCTATGAGACTCCTGCCCTGGAGGACCTGGTGGAACATCACGCCGGCTTCAATTTCGCGTTCGCACTGCACGGCCGGGGTCCGACCGGCCCTGCAGCCAAGCCTTTGCCGACGGCAGACAATCGACTGCCGCCGGTGGCGCCGTGCCCGCCGCGGCCGGTTTTGCGGCCCGCTGTCCGCAGGCGCCCCCCGGAGCCTTAACCATGAAGCCCTTGATCCTCGCTGTCTGCCTCTCCGCCGCTCTGCAGGCCGCCGCGCCCGCCCTTGCCGCCCCCGGCCTGCCCAGCACCAACGTCGCCTGGCAGCCGGCCGCCGCCGATGCCGACATCGACCGCGCCTTCACCCGCGCCAAGGCCGAGAAGAAGCCCGTGCTGCTCTACTGGGGCGCCACCTGGTGCCCGCCGTGCAACCAGCTCAAGGCCACGCTGTTCAACCGGCAGGAATTTGCCGCGCTGTCGAAGAACTTCGTGGCGGTGCATGTGGACGGCGACCGCCCCGGCGCGCAGAAGCTGGGCCGGCGCTTCAAGGTCAGCGGCTACCCGACCACGGT
>JANMMD010000128.1:0-6813 GCA_031372905.1 Betaproteobacteria bacterium | reverse complement strand
TCGTCGATGAGGTCGATGGCCTTGTCGGGCAGGAAGCGGTCGGTGATGTAGCGGTGGGAAAGTTCCGCCGCGGCGACGATGGCCGGGTCGGTGATCTCCACGCCGTGGTGCACCTCGTACTTTTCCTGCAGGCCACGCAGGATGGCCACCGTGGCTTCCACCGTGGGCTCATCGACCAGCACCTTCTGGAAACGGCGCTCGAGCGCGGCGTCTTTCTCGACGTACTTGCGGTATTCGTTCAACGTCGTCGCGCCGATGCAATGCAACTCGCCGCGCGCCAGCGCCGGCTTGAGCATGTTGCCGGCGTCGATGGCGCCCTCGGCCTTGCCGGCGCCCACCATGGTGTGCAGCTCGTCGATGAACAGGATGATGCGGCCCTCGTCAGCGGCCACTTCCTTCAGCACAGCCTTCAGGCGCTCTTCAAATTCACCGCGGTACTTGGCACCGGCCAGCAGGCCGGCCATGTCGAGCACCAGCACGCGCTTGTTCTTCAGGCTCTCGGGCACCTCGCCGTTGACGATGCGCTGCGCCAGCCCCTCGACGATGGCGGTCTTGCCGACGCCCGGCTCGCCGATGAGCACGGGGTTGTTCTTGCTGCGGCGCTGCAGCACCTGGATGGCGCGGCGGATCTCGTCGTCGCGGCCGATGACGGGGTCGAGCTTGCCGCGGCGGGCGCGTTCGGTGAGGTCGAGCGTGAACTTCTTCAGTGCCTCACGCTGGCCTTCGGCATCGGCGCTGTCCACCGTCTGGCCGCCGCGCACGGCGATGATGGCGGCTTCCAGCGCCTTGCGGCTCAAGCCATGGCCGCGCACCACGCCGCCGATGTCGGTCTTGGCATCGGCCAGGGCCAGCAGGAACATCTCGCTGGCGATGAACTGGTCGCCGGCCTTGCCGGCTTCCTTGTCGGCCGCCTGCAGCAGCTGCACCAGTTCGCGCCCGGGCTGCACCTGTGCGCCGCCGCCCTGCACCGTGGGCAGGTTGCGCAGCGCGGTTTCCATGGCCGTGGCCAGACCCGCGGTGTTGGCGCCGGCGCGGTCGAGCAGCGCTTTCGGGCCATCGGCCTGGGCCAGCATCGCAGCCAGCAGGTGAGCGGGCTCGATGTAGGGGTTGTCGCGCGCGATGGCCGCACTCTGGGCGTCGGCCAGGGCTTGCTGGAAGGCGGTGGTGAATTTTTCTTGGCGCATGGGGGTTCCTTCGGCTTGCACCTCACGTGGTTGCCGCAGCCGCCATTTCAAGCCCACGCGCGGGCGTTTGACTTGCGCAGAAACAAGGTGGCGCGGGTTTGCTCGGAGAATCGCGGCCATGGGCATCCACCAGATCCAGCTGCGCTTCGATGCCACCGCCGACCGCCTGCTGCTGCAACTGCGCAGCAGCGAAGCCGAGATCTACGCCGCCTGGCTGACGCGCCGCATGGTGGCCCTGCTGCTGCCGCCCTTCCGCCAGGCGGTGCTGCACATCGGCGTGCAGGCGGTGGCACCGCACGCGCTGCCCGTGGCGGAGGCGCGCCAGATGCTGGAGCAGGCGGCGCTGCACCGCGCGCTGCCAGGCGCGCAGTTCAACCAGGCCTTCGCGGCCTACGAACACAGCCGCCACCCGCTGGGCACCGAGCCGCTCTTGCCCGACGCCGCCGAGCTGAAGCCCGCGGCGGCCGGCGAACTGCACCTCGTGCTGCGCGAAACACGCGGGCGCCAGCTGGACATCGGCCTCACGCCCGAGCTGGCCACCGCGTTGCTGCGGCTGATGGACAGCGCCCTGGCCGTCGCCGACTGGCGCCTGCCCGACGCGGCAGGCCCGGGCATGGCAACCGTCGACGCCGCCAGCAGCGAGCCTGAGCGCTGGCTCAGTTGAGTTTGGGTGCCGCAGCGCACAGACGCTGCCGCGCTGCAACGGCAAGCTTCAGGCCCGTCCTGAGGAGCTGCCATGTCTTCGTCTCTGTTTCGTTCGCCCACCGGGCTGCTTGCCGCATGCGTGCTTGCCCTGGCGGGTTGTGGCGGCGGTGGTGGCGGTGGCGGCGGCGAAACCAGCGCGCCGCCGGCGGTGCCCGCACTGTCGCCCATCACGATCACCAGCGCGCCACCCGCCGACCTGACGCTGCGTGAAGGTCAATCGGCCGGCTTGACGGTGGTGGCCAGCAGCAGCCTGCCGCTGGCATATCAATGGCAACGCAATGGGGTGAGCATTGCCGGCGCCACGGCGGCCAGCTACCTCACGCCCGTACTGACCGTGGCCGACAACGGCGTGCGTTACGCGGTGGTGATGGCCAACGCCAGCGGCGCCAACCAGTCGACCACTGCCACCGTGACGGTGCTGCCGGCGCTGGCCGCGCCGGTGCTGGCACCGCTGCTGCAGGTGGCCGTGGCGGCGCCGGGCCAGACGGTCCTGATTTCCACCACCGTCGGCGGCTCGCTGCCCTACAGCTTCCTGTGGTTGCGCAACGGCCAGCCCATCGCCGGGGCCTCTGGCACCAGCAGCAACGCGCAGGTGAGCTACCGCACGCCGCTGCAGACGCTGGCGGACCACGGCACGCGTTACGCGTTGTCGGTGACGAATGCCGAGGGCACCGCGCAATCCACCAGCACCACGCTGTCCATTGCCGGGCCGGCTCGCGTGGCCGCCGGCGGGGCGCACTCGCTGGCGCGCTCTGCCGATGGCAACGGGGTGTGGGCCTGGGGCGACAACAGCGCAGGCCAGCTCGGCGCGGCCGGCGCCAGCGCCCAGGCCATGCCGCGGCGTGTGGCGGGCTTGCCGCGGGTGAGTGCAGTGGCTGCCGGTGCCACGCATTCGCTGGCCCTCGGTGCCGACGGCAGCGTCTGGGCCTGGGGCGGCAACGCCAATGGCGCCTTGGGTGACGGCAGCCGCAGCAGCCGCGCTGAACCGCAGCGCGTGGTCGGCGTGGAAGGCGCCGTGGCCATCGCGGCCGGTGACGGCCGCTCTTTCGCGCTGCGCGGCGACGGCAGCGTACTGGGCTGGGGCGAGAACGCTGGCGGCGCGCTGGGCCTGGGCACACGTGCCGATGCCTTGCGGCCGCAAGAAGTGGGCGTCGGCGTCGCAGGCTTCGGCGGCCTGGTGGCCGTGTCTGCAGGCGCCAGGCATACCCTGGCCTTGCGCACCGACGGCCGCGTGTTCGCCTTCGGTGAAGTGGCCGTGCCGCTGGCCGACGGCGCCACCGCGCAGAGCAACCCGGTGCTGCTCGAAGGGCTCGCCACCATCGCCGGCATCAGCGCCGGCGCCGGGCACTCCATGGCTCTGGACATCAGCGGCCGCCTCTGGGCCTGGGGCCTGAACGGCAGCGGGCAACTGGGCCTGGGCGACACGGCGCCGGTGGCGGTGCCGGCCCTGGTGACCACGGCACAGGGCGGCACCGCATTGCTGCCCAGCTTGCTGGTGGCCGCCGGCGAGGGCTACGCGCTGACCTTGCCCCTGAGCGGCCCGATGCTGAGCTGGGGCGGTGATGACAACGGACAGCTGGGCAACGGGGCGCCCACGGCGCCGGTGCTGCGGCCCACTGCGCTGGCGGCAGCGGCCGGGGCCTTGTCGTCCATCGCCGCGGGCCGCGCGCATGCCCTGTCGGTGCTGGGCGATGGCAGCGTGCAGGCCTGGGGGGCGAATGCCTCGGGCCAGCTCGGTCTGGGCGCCACGGGCGCCGCGCGAGACCTGCCGACGACGGTGCCGGGTCTGAACCTGAACGCTGCCGCGGCCGGGGGCGGCTGAAGCCCTAGAGCTTGTCGCCCAGGGCGTGGTAGTGGCCGCCCTGGTAGACGAGCGGCGGCAGCGGCGACTGCGTCAGCACGAGCACGCGCCCGATGAAGAGCACGTGGTCGCCGGCAGTTTGCTGCAGCTGGGCCTGGCACTCGAAGACGGCAGTGCAGCCGGCCAGCACCGGCGCGCCGCCCACACCGGCAGACCAGTCGCCTTCGCCGAACTTGTCTTCGCGCCGCGAGGCAAACCGCCGCGACAGCGCGAGCTGCTGCTGCGCCAGCACGTTGATGCAGAAGTGCCGCGCCGCCATGAAGGCCGGCATCTGCGAGCTTTGCTGCCGCAAGGACCACAGCACCAGGGGCGGCTCGAGCGACAGCGCGTTGAAGGAGCTCGCCGTCAGGCCGACAGGCTCGCCCTGCTCGTCCAGGCAGGTGATGATGGTCACGCCGGTGCTGAAGCGGCCCAGTGCCTCGCGCAGGCGCTGCGGCGTCACCTCGTCCGCGTCGGCCAGCGCCGCGAGCTCAGTCTCGGGCTGGCTCATGGTGCGCTCCCTGTCGGGCCGCCGGGGCCGATGCTGTTCAGATTGCCGGAGGCGATGCCCCAGCGCGCCAGCGCCGCGTCGTCGGCCACGCGCGCATCCACCCAGCGCGCGCCTTCGACACCGGTTTCCTTCTTCCAGAACGGCGCCTGGGTCTTCAGATAGTCCATCAGGAATTCGCAGGCCTGGAAAGCCTGTCCGCGGTGTGCCGAGCTCACGGCCACCAGCACGATCTGGTCGCCGGGCTGCAGAAGCCCGACACGGTGCACCACGCGCACGGCGCGGATATCGAAGCGGGCCACGGCCTCGTCGATCATGGTCTCGATGCTCTTCTCGGTCATGCCCGGGTAGTGCTCCAGTTCCATCGCGCTGACTTCGCCTGCGGCGCCGCCATTGCGATCGCGCACGGTGCCGATGAAGCTGGCCACGGCACCCACGGCGGGGTCGCCCGTGCGCAGGGCCGCCACCTCGGTGCCGAGCTCGAAATCGTGGGTCTGGATGCTGACGCGCGGTGCCATGACGGCCATGCTGCCCTATCCGCCCGTGACAGGCGGAAAGAAGGCCACTTCCGCACCGTCTGGCACGGCGGCGCTGTCATCGCCCATCACCTGGTTCACGGCGCCGCGCAGGGCGCGGCTGCGCGCCAGGGCTTCGGCGTGCCGCGCGCTGCTCGCAATGAGCTGGTCACGCAACGCGCCCAGGCTGCTGCCAGGCGGCACATCCACCGTTTCCTGCGGCCCCAGGGCTTCACGCAACGAGGCGAAATATCGAACCTGTACTTTCATGGGGTCACCTGCGCGCTCAACGCGCCACCAGCTCAGACAGCGGCAGAAAACGCACGCTGTCGCCGCGCGCAATGGCCACGCCGCCAGGGTTGTCGATCAGCCCGTCGGCCCACACCGCCGAGGTCAGCACGCCGCTGCTCTGGTTGGGGAACAGGTCCAGGCCGCCGCCGGCGTTGTGGCGCACACGCAAGAACTCGCGGCGCTTGTCGGGCCTTGCCCAGTCGAAGTCGGCACGCATCGGCAGGCCGGCAGGCAGCGCCGGGTCCATGCCCTGCATCGCACGCAGCGCCGTGCTCACCGTCAAGAGATAGGTGACGTAGGACGAGACCGGGTTGCCCGGCAGGCCGATCAACAGCGCCGCGCTGCCATCGGGCCGGCGGATGCGGCCCAGCGCGAGCGGCTTGCCCGGCTTGATGGCGATCTGCCAGTTCTCGATGCTGCCCTCGGCCTCGGCTGCCGGTTTGAGGTGGTCTTCTTCGCCCACCGAGACGCCACCGCTGGTGATGATGAGATCGTTGTGCAGCGCGGCCTCGCGCAGTGCCACGCGCGTGGCGGCCAGTGTGTCGCCAACGATGCCGAGGTCTTGCACCTCGCAGCCGCCGGCCTGCAGCAAGGCGCGCAGGGTGAAGCGGTTGCTGTTGTAGATGGCGCCCGGGCGCAGCACCTCGCCGGGCATCTGCAACTCGTCCCCGGTGGAAAACAGTGCGGCGCGCGGGCGGCGCAGCACCGTCAGCAGGCCGGCGCCAACGCTCGCCGCCAAGCCCAGCGCCTGCGGTGTGAGGCGCTGGCCGCGCTGCAGCACGGCCGCACCTTGCATCACGTCCTCGCCGCGCCGGCGTATCCACTGCCCGACAGTGGGCACGGTGTTCACGCGCACGCGGCCCAGGCCCTGGCCCTGGCCCGAGCTGGCGGCAATGCTTTCGCATTGCTCCTGCATCACCACCGCATCGGCACCAGGCGGCACCTGCCCGCCGGTGAAGATGCGCGCGGCGGTGCCGGGCAGCAGCGGCTGGCCCACCTGGCCGGCAGGGATGCGCTGCGCCACCGTCAGCTCGGTGCCGGCGGCCGGCACGTCCGCAGCACGCAGTGCGTAGCCGTCCATCGAGGTGTTGTCGGCCGGCGGCACGTCCAGGCACGACAGCACGTCGGCAGCCAGCACGCGGCCCTGCGCGTCGAAGGTGGCGACGGCTTCGGTCTCGTGCAGCGCGTGTTCGCGGGCGGCGGCCACCAGACGCGCGAGCGCGTCGTCCAGGCTCAACAGCGGTCGAACAGGGCGGGGAGCGTTCATGCGAATCAGGCGGCGCAGTGCGCCTCGATGTGGTGTTTCACAGCGGCGACGTCGGGCGCCATCACGACGAAGCGTTTCGGCAGGCCCTCGATGTCACGCAGCGCGGCGGGCGGCGCGGGGCGGAAGCCCAGCGCCTCTTCGATGGTGGCGGCGAACTTGGCCGGCAAGGCGGTCTCCAGCACCAGCATGGGCACCTGCGCCTGCAGATGCTCGCGGGCCACCTTCAGGCCGTCGGCGGTGTGGGTGTCCACCAGCACCTGGCTGTTTGCCCACGTGCTGCGAATGGTGGCCAGGCGGTCGGCATGCGTGCTCTTGCCGCTGACGAAACCGTAGGCAGCGATGCGTTCGCGTTCTTCGGGCGTGATGGTGAAGCCGCCATCACGAGCCAGCGCCTCGCTGAACAAGGCTTTCACACGCGCGCCATCGCGACCCAGCAGGTCGAACACGAAGCGCTCGAAGTTGCTGGCCTTGCTGATGTCCATCGAAGGGCTGCTGGTCTCGTG
>JANMMD010000332.1:0-1761 GCA_031372905.1 Betaproteobacteria bacterium | reverse complement strand
TTGCCAGCGGCGACACCGTGCTGCTCTACGGCCACCTCGACAAGCAGCCCGAATTCACGGGCTGGCGCAAAGACCTGGGTCCCTGGACGCCGAAGTACGAAAACGGCCTGCTCTACGGCCGCGGCGGCGCCGACGACGGTTATGCCGTCTACGCCGCCGTCACCGCACTCGAAGCACTGCAGGCACAGGGCCTGCCGCACCCGCGCTGCGTGGGTCTGATCGAAAGCTGCGAGGAAAGCGGCAGCCACGACCTGCCGGCCTACATCGCGGCATTGGGCGGGCGCCTGGGCAAGGTCAGCCTGGTGGTCTGCCTGGACAGCGGTGCCGGCAACTACGACCAGCTCTGGCTCACCACCAGCCTGCGCGGCATGGTCAGCGGCGTGCTGAAGGTGGAGATCCTCACCGAAGGCATCCACAGCGGTGATGCCTCGGGCCTGGTGCCCAGCAGCTTCCGCGTGCTGCGCCAGGTGCTCGACCGCCTGGAAGACAGCAAGACCGGCCGCCTGTTGCCCGAGAGCTTTCATTGCGAACTGCCCGGCGCGCGGCTGGCACAGGCGCGTGCCACCGCCGCCATCCTCGGCGACGAGGTCTGGAAGCGCATGCCCTGGGCCTGCGGCGCCGACGGCGGCGCTGTGCTGCCCACCACCACCGACCCCGTGGAAGGCCTGCTCAACCGCACCTGGCGGCCCACGCTCAGCGTCACTGGTGTCGATGGCTTTCCTGAACTGAAGAGCGCCGGCAACGTGCTGCGCCCCTGGACCGCCTTCAAGCTGAGCCTGCGCCTGCCGCCGCTGGTGGACGGCCACGAGGCCAGCCTGGCGCTGAAGACGCTGCTGGAAGACAACGCACCCTACAACGCCAAGGTCACCTTTCACCCCGACGGCCGCGCCGGCGCCTTGGGCGCGACGGGCTGGAATGCGCCCGAACTGGCACCGTGGCTGGAACAGGCGATGAACAGCGCCTCGATGGCGCACTTCGGCGCGCCCACGGGCTACATCGGCCAAGGCGGCACCATCCCGCTGATGAGCATGCTGCAGAAGAGCTTCCCGCAGGCGCAGATGATGGTCTGCGGGGTGCTGGGGCCGAAAAGCAATGCGCATGGCCCGAATGAATTCCTGCACGTGCCCTATGGCAAAAAGCTGACCGCGTCGGTGTCGCAGGTCATCAGCGCCTGCCCGTGAGCGCGGCGTGAAAGAAGTCCCCCCGTGCTCGGGGGGTTCACCCGGGTCGAGGGCACGTTGCGCCTTGCAAGGCCTTGCCGCCCCTGTCAAATTAGGCGTATCCAAGCCGGCGCACGAAAGCCGGGTTCGTCAATTTGAGGAGTTTTTTTGATGTCGAAGAATCAATGGGCCGGGCGCACGGTCGCCGCCGCCACGATGGCGCTGGCGGGCATGGCTTTCGGCGCCGCACACGCCAGCACCGGCAGTGCCGCGGCAGGCGCTGTGTTTTCGCGGGTCTCGAGCACCGCCAGCGAAGTGGCCAGCCCCAGCACGGCCTTCGCGCAAATGCAGATGGCCGACTTGTTCGTCAACGCAGCCGGCGTGGCCAGCTATGACGAACCTGGCGCTGCGATCAACCGGACCTTCACCTTCAACGTCACGCCTGGTGCGCTGGTCGATGCGATCTCCTTCAACCTGTCGCTCGCCACCATCGGCGAGAGCTGGCTGACGGAAGCCAGCATTTCCTTCCTCAACAGCAACGGCGATGGCGTCGTGCTGAGCGGTCTGGGCGAAGACGCGCCGGGCTCGGGCACTTACGCCG
>JANMMD010000285.1:0-4719 GCA_031372905.1 Betaproteobacteria bacterium | reverse complement strand
CTGCTGCATCCAAGCATCCCAGAGCGGCTTTTCACGCGCCACCGTGGCGACCGCCTCGGGGCCGTAGAGGTAGAAGTTCAGCGCCACCAAGGTCTGACCGCCGAAGTTGACGGTGCCCAAGGACGCCACGCCCGGCCCCGGCTGGTCGACGCGCAACAAGGCGTCGTAAGGGCTTTGGCTGACGTGGGCCGCCACGCCGCTGAAAGCCGGCGTCCCCGCGGCGGCAGCGGACTGCTGGCCGAGCTGCAAGCCCTCCAGCCCCAGCGCCGTGGTCAGCGCCTGCCACGCCTGCGCTTCGGTGCCGGCAACGGGCGCCATCCACTTCATCACCGCCGCGCCTTGGCCGCGGAAGTGGGTGAGGTAAAGCTGCAGCGTGCGCAGGAAAGCCGGCCAGCCGGATTCGGTACCTTCCAGCTGGCTGTCCCAATCGTCGACGCTAGCGACGAGGCTGTGCACGATGCGCACGACGCAGGTGCCGCCGGCGCGTGTTTCCACGCTCCACTCGTTGGCCATCGGCGGCGAGCCCGGTACCCAGCCCGGGGACTGCGTGGCCCAGCGCCGCGGCGGCTCCCAGGCCGTCACCTCGGAACGCGACACCATGCCGGGGCCGAAGTCGAGCTTCAGTGCCACGGGCTTGCCGTCGCGCATTTCGAATTCGGCCGGTACGAACCAGGCACCGATGCCCGGCCCGCCGGCGATGGCTTGCCAGACTTCTTCGGGCGTGCCCGGAACCTCGACTTCGACCTGGACGGAACGGCGCCCTGAGGCTTCTCGTCGGATGCTCATGAGGGCTCCTGGTACACGGAGGGGCCGTGATACCTCCAGACCTGCAACGGCGTCAAGCCTGGCGCGGGTTTGCATCCCCGGTGCGGGGCACCGGCTGGTCGGGTATCAGGCCGCGTGCGTCAACCGCGCCCAGCACCACTGCGCTGCGGCGAGCAGGCGGTGGTCGTCGCCGGCGCGGCCGATGAGCTGCAGGCCCACGGGCAGGCCGTGTCGGCCGCGCGCAAAGGGCAGGTGCACGCAGGGCAGCCCGAGCAGCGTCCAGCCGCGGCAGAACAGCGGGTCGCCGGTGGCGCCAAGGCCCGCAGGCGCCTCGCCACTGGCGCTGGGCGCCAGCAGCACATCGTACCGATCGAACCAGGCATCGGCCAAACGGCGCGCGGCGGCTGTGGCCGCCAGGTTCGCGGCGTGAGCTACGCCGCTGATGGCCATGCCTTGCTCGAAGAGATCGAGCAGGCGCGCGCTCAGCTGCGCGCGATGCTGCAGCCGTTCATGGCTCAGCGCGCGCGCCATCTCGAAGCCCATCACGGCCTTCTGCAGCGCCACCAGGTCGGGCAGGGCCTGCGGCCACGCGGCGTCTTCCAGGTGTTGCGCCTGCGGGCCCAAAGCGGCTACGGCCAGCGCCCAGGCGGCCTGCACATCGGTGTCGGCCTGCGCCCATTCCGGCGTCGGGCACAGGCCGATGCGCGGCGCCAAGTCGGGCAGGTCCTGCAGCAAGCGCGCGTCGCTCATCAGCACCGCGCCGAGCAGCGCCACGTCCTGCACGCTGCGGCCGAAGCCGCCGACGACATCCAGCGTTTCCGACAGGCTCTTCACCCCGGCCCTCGGCACACGGCCGAGCGTGGGCTTGTAGCCGACCACGCCGCAGTAGGCGGCCGGGCGGATGATGGAGCCGGCCGTCTGTGTGCCCAGCGCCAGCGGCAGCAGGTGATCGGCCACGGCCGCGGCCGAGCCGCTGGACGAGCCGCCGGGTGTGTGCAGCTGGGCCCCGAGCGCGCGAGGGTTGCGGGTCGGGCCGGGGTGGAAATACGCGAACTCGGTGCTGACGGTCTTGCCGGGCAGCACGGCCCCGGCTTCGCGGCACAGTGCCACCACGGCCGCGTCGGCAGCGGGCCGGTGGCCTGCGTACACCGCCGAGCCGTAGGTGGTGGGCATGTCGGCGGTGTCGATCAGGTCTTTGATGCCCAGCGGCAGGCCGTGCAGCGGGCCGCGTGACGGCCCGGCGTCCAAGACGCGGGCTTGGGCCAGCGCGGCATCGGCAGCCAGGTGACAGAAGGCCAGCACCTCGCCTTCGCGCACGGCGATACGGTCGAGACAAGCGCGCGTCAGGTCGACAGCGCTGATCTCGTGGCGGGCCAGCAGGCGCGCGGCCTGCCAGGCTGCGAGTTCGTGCAGCGGGCGGTGGGCTGTGGCGCTCATGGCGCAGTGGCAGCGCGCTCGGCGGTGCACCAGTCGGCGATGAGATCGTCGTACAGCGCCATGGCTTCGTGGATGCGGTGCACGTGGCAGTACTCGTCGGTCTGGTGCGCCAGCTGTGGCTCACCGGGGCCGAGGATCAGCACCGGCGGCATGCCCAGCGGCAGGCGCAAGGCCGCCGCATCGGTGAAGTAGGAGACGGTGCGCGGCACCGGCATCGCACCCTGGCGCGCCGCGCACAGCGCAAACACGCGCTGCATCCACGGGTCGTCTGGCGCGGTGTAGACGCTCTGCACATCGAGCATCGTGCTGAGTTCGATCTGCGACCCCAGCGCATGGCACAGGCACTGCAGCACACGCGCGTGGTCTTGCCCGGCCACGCTGCGGATGTCGATGCCGAGCTCTGCCGAGTCGGGCACCGAGTTGATGTTCAGCCCGCCGCGTGCGGTGCCGATGTTCAGCGTCGGCGCGCCCATCAGCGCGTGAGCGGGCGTCTCGAAGGCGTAGCCCTCCAGCGCCAGCGCAGCGCGCGCGATCTTGTAGATGGCGTTGTCGCCCTGTTCCGGCATTGAACCGTGCGCGGTGACGCCGCGCGCCTGCGCCCGCAGCCAGAACGCGCCCTTGTGGCCCACCAGCGGTGCGTTGGCCGTCGGCTCGGCCACCACCAGTGCGCCGGCGCGGCCCAGCAGGCCGGCGGCATCGGCATCGCGCGCCATCGCGAAGGCGCCTTCGCAGCCGGTTTCTTCACCGGCGGTGTAGATCAGGCTCAGGCCCGGGCCGGGGCCATGCCGCAGGCGTTCGGCGTGGGTGAGCGCGGCGCAGGTGAAGGCCGCGACGCCGCTCTTCATGTCGCTGCTGCCGCGGCCGTAGAGGCGGCCGTCGACGATGTCGGCGCCGAAGGGTGCGTGCTGCCACGGCGCGGCGCCCAGCGGCACCACGTCCAGGTGGCCGGTGAAGGCCAGCGGCAAGGCGTTGCCGGAATCCTTGCCGCCGATGCGCGCCACCAGGCTGCGGCGCCGAGGTGCGAAGTCGTGCACCCGGCATTCGAAGCCGGCAGCCGAAAGCAGATCGGCCAGCAGCGTGATGCAGGCGTCTTCGTTGCCGGGCGGGTTCACGGTGTCCAGGCGCACCAGCGCCTGCGTCAGCGCCACTGGGTCGTTGGGATTCATCGTGCGGGTCCTCATCCGAAGTACGCAGCGCGCACTTCCTCGTTGTCGGCCAGCGCCTGCGCGGAACCTTCTGCCACCATGCGGCCCTGGCTCAGCACATAGCCGTGGTGCGCAATCGCCAGCGTCTGGCGCTCGTTCTGCTCGACCAGCAGCTCGGTGATGCCAAGCCGGTTGATGTCGCCGATGATGCGGAAGTTCTCTTTCACGTACAGCGGCGAGAGGCCCAGCGAGGGCTCGTCGATGATCAGCAGCTTGGGCTGCGCCATCAGGCCGCGGCCGATGCTGACCATGGCCTGCTCGCCGCCCGACATCGTGCCCGCCAGTTGCGCACGCCGCTCGCGCAAGCGCGGGAAGAGCGTGTAGGCCTGGTCCATGCGCCGCGCCACTTCGGCCTTGTCGCTGATCTGGTAGGCACCCACGCGCAGGTTTTCTTCCACCGTCATCTTCGGGAAGACCTTGCGCCCTTCCGGGATGCAGGCGATGCCGCGGCTGATGATGCGGTGCGTGGGCAGGCCCTGCACCGCCTCGCCTTCGAAGCGGATGGCGCCCATGTGCGGGGGCGTCAGGCCCAGGATGGCGCGGATGAGCGTGCTCTTGCCCGCGCCGTTGGCGCCCAGGATGCAGGTGATGCTGCCTGGCGCGACGCTGATCGAAACGCCTTGCAGCACGTCGACCCGGTCGTAGGCCGCGCGGATGCCGTCCACTTCCAGCAATGGCTTGTTCACGGCGTGGCCTCCGCGTCCTGCCCCAGATAGGCCACCTGCACCTCGGGGTGGCGCGTGATCTCCGCGAAGCTGCCTTCGGCGATCTTCTTGCCGTAGTTCAGCACCACGCAGCGCTGCGTGATGCGCTGGATGACGCCCATCTCGTGCTCGATGATCACCACCGTGAAGGGGTTGGCGCCGCTCAGGCGCTCGCGCACCATCAGGATGTCGTCCATCAGCTCGCGCGTCTCGTCGTGCGTCATGCCGGCCGAGGGTTCGTCCAGCAGCACCAGCCGCGGGTTGCTCACCAGCGCGCGGCACACCTCCACGCGGCGGCGGTCGATCATGCTCAGCGTGCCCGCCGCATCCCACATCTTGGCGGCCATGCCGGGGCTGAAGGTCTTCAGCAGTGCATGCACCTGCTCGGCGGTTTCTTCGAACTGCGCCTTCAGCGCCTTGCGCTGCAGCAGGTTGAAGATGAGGCCCTGGTTGAAATGCTGCGTGCGGCCGATGGCGACGTTGTCGAACACCGTCAGCGGCAGCGACAGGCGCGAGCGCTGGAAGGTGCGCGTGATGCCGGCGCGGTAGACGTCCTGCGGGCTGCTGCGCGTGAGGTCCTGCCCGGCAAACTGTACGGTGCCGGCCGA
>JANMMD010000209.1:0-4175 GCA_031372905.1 Betaproteobacteria bacterium | reverse complement strand
TCGGCCGGGTGCAGCGCGCCGTGCTCACCGAGCAAACCGAAGCGGGCCATCAGGCGTTCGTCTGCAGCACGCAGTGCTTCGGGCTGGATGCGCGCTTCGGGCAGGCGCTGCAGTTCGGCCTGCGAGCGGCGCACCATCTGGTGCAGGGTGGCCCACTCGCGCTCACGCGGCGCGGCCAGCAGGCCCTGGGCCCACTCGAAACCCGGCCGGTCCTGGAAATTGGGGCCCCAGACAAAACACAGGTTGGCGTAGCGCGCCACACTGGCCGCACGCAGCAGGCCCAGCTTCAAGGCCTGCTGCGCGGCGAGCTCCACGAACGCCACGTGCTTGTCGCCCAGGCGCTCCTGCATCGCCGGCCACTGCGCCACCAGGTGCTCGGCCAGTTGCTGCAGAAAAGCAGCCCAGGCCACCGCTTCCCGGGCCTCGGTATCGGGCGGACGCAGGGCGCTCAAGTCGCTCTCAGCTTGCAGATGGCCGGCCTTCAGCGATGCGTGAGCGGGTCTTCGGGCAGATCGGGCTCCACCGGCGCTTCGGGCGCCGTGGGCGCCACGGGGTTGGCGCCGCTGCCCGAGCCCGGCGAGCCGCCAGAGTTGATCTTGACCATCGTGCCGGTGATGGACACGCCGTCCGGACCGAGCACGACGGAGGAGCCGCCGGCCTTGATGCTGACCTGCATGCCGCCTTCGATGACGATGTTCATACCGCCCTTGATGTGCACGTTCTGTGCGGCTTCGGCGCCGATGTTCGCGCCGATCTTGAGGTGCAGATCGCCGGTGGACTTCATCGAGATCGCCGCACCCGACTCGGCCGTGATGTCGCTGGCGGCCTTCAGGCTCCAGATGTCATCGGTCTTGAAGAGCATGGAGCCCACCACTTCCATGCTGAGCTTGTCCTTGAACTTCTGGCGCACCTCTTTCACCACGGTGAGGTGGTATTCGCCTTCGATCTTTTCCTTGCGGTCTTTCTTGACGGTGCGGTGCTCGTCGCCTTCACCATCGCCAATGCCGATCTGCGACTTCACGGTGCCTTCGACGAATTCGAGGCGATCTTTCTGCGCGTGCATCAGCACGTACTCTTCGCCAGCCTTGTCTTCGAAGCGGATCTCGTTGAAGTCTGCCGCCTCGCCGAGCTTGCTGCGGCTCTTCACAGTGCTCACCGTCGCATTCGCCGGCAACTCGTAGGGCGGCAGTTGCGCGCCGTTGTAGACACGGCCGGTGATGAGCGGCTGGTCGGGGTCGCCTTCGAGAAAATCGACCACCACTTCCTGGCCCAGGCGTGGCAGGGAAATCATTCCCCAGCCGTTGCCCGCCCAAGGGCTGGCCACACGCACCCAGCACGAGCTGTTGGCGTCTTTGGCACCGACGCGGTCCCAGTGGAACTGCACCTTCACGCGGGCGTGCTCGTCGGTGTAGATGTCGCCGGCATCGCCCTCGCCCACCACCACCGCCGTCTGCGGCCCGGCCACCGCCGGCTTGCGCGTGAGGCGCACCGGGCGGTAGGGCTCGGCGTACGGCTGCGCGACGAAGTTGCAATGCAGTTGTGTATCTCCGCCAACACCGGCTTCATGGCCCGCCACGCGCATCTCGATGTGCGTAGAGAGCACCACGTAATCGGCGTTCTGGTCTGCGCGGGGATGCTGCTCGAACGTGAACTTGGCACCCGCAGCCAGGCCCGGCGTGTTGCCCGAGCCCGAGAAACGCGCGAAGGCGCTTTCGGCTTCACCCAGGCGCACCACGGCACGCGCATCGCCATCGGCCTTCACGCCGTAGAGGCCTGGGTAGTCGTAGACCTCGAGGCCGTTCTCGGCATGGCCGCGGCTCGATGCCGCGGTGGTGGAGGTGAGGTCGGTGGCCGGCGTGAGGAAGTCGTAATCGCGCAGCGTCACCTTGCCGGTCTGGATCTCATGGCGCATGCGCCATTGGCTGACCACCGCGGCGCCGACGATCTGCTTGGGGTCGTCGTCGTAGGGAATGGTGGCGTAGCCTTCCAGCGGCTGGTGTGAGCTGGAGACATCGGCAAGAACCAGTTCGTGTTTGTCTTCGGTGTGGCGGAAGAAGAAGAAGATGCCTTCTTCCTCCATCAAGCGGCAGACGAAGTTGAAGTCGCTCTCGCGGTACTGCACGCAGTAGGTGCGCGTGGCGTAGGTGGCGCTGAGTTCATCGACGAAGGTGCTGGTGTATTCGCCAAAGATCTCTTTGATGATGTCGGGCGCCGTCATCTCCTGGAAGATGCGCACGTTGGCCCGCCGCGTCAGCAACCAGAGCCAGGGGCGCAGCGTCAGGCGGTAGCTGATCTTGCGGCCATCGGCACCCTCGATGCCGAAACTGGCCACCACGCCGTGAAACCAGCGCTTGGCGCCTTCGGCCACTTCCACCGACACCGCGGCATTCGTGCCCAGCAAGTCGTCGGCGGCCACCGACACGTCTTCAGTCACGGCGATGACCTGGAACTCGAACAGGCGCGAAACCTCCTCCTCCGCGACCATGCTGCGGAACTTCAGGCCCAGGTCAGGGCTGGTGACCAGGTCCATCTGCAGCGGTTCGGCTTCGGGCATGGGGTCTGTGTGGGTTGGTTCAGGAGAGAGAAGCGCCACGATGCCGCGCCGGGCCGTCGCAAAGACTATAGCGGCGGGGCTCCGCGGCCTGCGGCCTGGACGCCGCAGCTTCGGCCGATGAACGTACGACCCTGTGAATACCGATTGCGTCCTGAGCGGACTCTGAAGCAAAGTACCCAGGGCGGCAAGCCGCGCTGCCCCCTAGTCCGGGAGGGCCGCCCGCCTTGCTGTGGAGCCTCGCATGCCAGGAAGATTGCAATTCGACTTCTCGCCCACCCCGCGGCCCAGGCCGCGCGATGGACACAGCCCGATGCGGCTGCTGCTGCTGGGTGACTTCAGCGCAAAGCCTGCCGGCGAACGTCGGCCTCTGGCCGAGCGCCAAACCCACCGTGTCGATGTCGACAGCCTCGACGACGTGATACGCAAGCTCGGCCCGCGTGTGAACGTGGCTGGGGCCGAGATCAGCTTCGAATCGCTGGACGATTTCCATCCCGACGCATTGTTCGCCCGGGTTCCGGTGTTCGCGTCATTGCGACAGATGAGGCAACGGCTGATGGACCCGGCGCGTTTTGCACAAGCGGCCGCCGAACTGGGCAGTGCGGCACCGCTGCCGGCAAATGCACCAGGCGCTGCACCGGGCGGCGTGCCGGATGCCGTGGGCGACAGCGGTGATCTGCTGGCGGGCTTGCTGGGCGGCCGCCCCGCTGCCGCGGCCCCAGTGGCGCCGGCCGCGCAAGCAGTGGCCGGCGTGGATGCATTCATCCGCACCCTCATTGCGCCACACATCGTGCCCGACCGCCGCTCACAGCAAGCGTCGCTGGTGGCGTCGGTCGACAACGCCACCGCCGCCGAGATGCGCGCGCTGCTGCACCTGCCGGCGTTTCAAGCTCTGGAATCACCTTGGCGCGGCGCGCAGTGGCTGATCAGCAGCCTGGAACTCGACGAGATCCTGGAGTTGCACCTCTTCGACGTGAGCCGCGAAGAACTGCTGGCTGATGTGGTGGCCTCACAAGGCCAGTTGGCGCAGACCGGCCTGCACCGTGCGCTGGCCGACCGCTGGCGCAATGTGCCCGGGGAACACGGCTGGACCGCAGTGACGGCGCTCTTCAGCTTCGGGCCGTCGGACACCGACATCGGCCTGCTGGCCGCTCTGGGCCTGCTGGCCGCACAGGCCGGCGGCCCATTGCTGGCCGCGGGCGACCCGTCACTGGCCCTGGGCGACGCCGCCACGCTGGCCGGCTGGCAAAGTCTGCGTCAGAGCGAAGCGGCGCCTTTCATCGGCCTGGCCGCGCCGCGTGTGCTGTTGCGCCTGCCGTATGGCAAACGCAGCGATCCGTGCAGTGCATTTGCCTTCGAGGAGTTCCCGGGTTCGCCCGAGCACAGCCACTTCCTGTGGGGCGCGGGTTCATTGGCCATCGCGCTTTTACTGGGCAGGGCCTTCACGCAACGCGGATGGGATTTCGAGCCGGGGGATGAACGCGAGATCGGCGACCTGCCGGCCTTTCACTTCACCCGCGACGGCGAAAGCGAACTCCAGGCCTGTGCCGAAAGTTATCTGGGCGAAGAAGCCGGGCAGGCGCTGCTGGCCGCTGGGCTGATGCCGGTGCTGAGCCACAAGAAC
>JANMMD010000202.1:0-5951 GCA_031372905.1 Betaproteobacteria bacterium | reverse complement strand
CGTGCCGACGGCCCACGCCCACGCCTGGTGACGGTGGCCGACGAAGCCGCCGAGGCGCGCGGCGTCGCCGATGCCGTGCTGGCCGAGCGCGAAGCCGGCATCCTGCTGCGGCGCCAGGCGGTGCTGTTCCGCGCCGCCACGCACAGCGCCGCGCTCGAGCTCGAGCTCGTGCGGCGTCAGGTGCCGTTCGTCAAGTACGGCGGCCTGCGCTTTCTCGAGGCCGCGCACATCAAGGACGTGCTGGCCGTGCTGCGCTGGGCCGACAACCCGGCCGCGCGTTTTGCCGCCGCCCGTTGCGCCCGGCTGGTGCCGGGCATGGGGCCGGCGTCGGTGGCGCGGCTGCTGGCAACGCCGGGTGGCGAGCTCGGCAGCTTTCAGCCGCCGCGCAGCGCCGCCGGCTGGCCGGCGCTGTGCGAGCTGATGCAAACCTTGCGGGAGAGCCCCGCCTGGCCCGCCGATCTGCAGCGCGCCATCGCCTGGTACCAGCCGCACCTGGAGCGGCTCTTCGACGACCACCGCGTGCGCCGCGGCGACCTCGACACGCTGCTGCGCCTGGCACGCGACCACGGCAGCCGCAGCCGCTTCGTCACCGAACTGACGCTGGACCCACCGGCCGCCACCGGTGATGAGTCAGGCCCGCCGCACCGCGACGACGATTACCTGGTGTTGTCGACGCTGCACTCGGCCAAGGGCCAGGAGTGGAGCGCGGTGCATCTGCTGCGCATGGTGGACGGCTGCATGCCGGCAGACCTGGCGACCGGCCGCGCCGCAGAGATCGACGAAGAACGCCGTTTGCTCTACGTCGGCATGACGCGCGCCAAAGACAGCCTGACGCTGTGGCTGCCGCAACGTTTCCACGTCACCCAGCAGCGCGATTGGGGCGAGCGCCACCTCTATGCACCGCGCACGCGCTTCATCTCCGATGCCGATCTGGCCCACTTCGACCAGGCGGTGCTGGGCGGGCCGGACGCTGCACCGCCCGGCTCGCCACCGCGGCCCGCTGCTGCAGAGAGCCCCCGGCTCGACCTGGCTGCCGTGCTGCGCGGCACCTGGGCTGCGGGGGCGCCAGAGCCCCCGGCGGCCGGCGAAGCTGGGCAGAATGCACCTTGAACTACCGCGGAGGCCCCGATGCTTGAATCCCGCCCGACTCACCCGCCAGCGGCCCGTGCCACGGCGCCCGACGACAGCACCGCGCAGGTGATGCGCCAGCTCGGACAGCGTGCCCACCAGCTGCGCGCCACCGCGCGTGCGGCCGAGCACTTCAGCGCCCAGGGCAACGAGGCCGACCGCAACACGGGCTCCTGGTTGATGTCGTGCGCGGTGGCCATGGCCGGCGATCTGGCTGGCGAAGTCGACGCCCTGGCGCGCATGTTGAAGGAACAACCCGCCGACGTGACGTTCAAGCAGACCGTGTCGCTGCTGCGCATCCGCGCCCACCAGGTGCATGCCGCGGCACGCGCTGCCGACCACTTTCTGGACGGCGACAGCGCCGAAGACCAGGACACCGGCAGCTGGCTGGTCAGCACCGCGTTCACGCTGGCCAAACAACTGGCCGCCGATGTCGACGACGGCACGACGCCGCTGCGCCGGCCGGTGGTGGACAAGGCCACGATAGAACCTCACGACCCGGTGCTGGCCCGGCGCGTGGCCCAGGCCACCACGGTGCCGCAGGCGCGTGGCGCGGCTTGACCGCCGCGCCGCAGCCACAAAGAAAAAGGCCCCGCAGCGTGAGCTGCGGGGCCTGGTTCCTTGCAAAGATGGTCGGGGCGGCGGGATTCGAACTCGCGACCCTCTGGTCCCAAACCAGATGCGCTACCAGGCTGCGCTACGCCCCGACTGAAGCCGTATTGTAAGGGGCGCTGCGAGGCCGGCCCGCGACACGGGCTTGGATAGCATGCCGGGCCCATGAGCACTGTTCTTCCCGTCCTTGCTGCGCGCGACCTGCCGGTGCACCGCCTGCCACCGCTCATCCTGGCCTGCCTGGCCGCCACCTGGTTCATCTGGGGCAGCACCTACCTGGCCATCAAGTGGGCGCTGGTCAGCTTTCCGCCCTTCCACCAGATGGGCACGCGCTTCCTTGTCGCCGGCGCCTTGCTGGCCGCCTGGGTGCTGTGGCGTGGCGGGCGCTGGCCGAAGCGCGAGGAGTGGATCAACGCCACGCTGCTGGGCACGCTGATGCTGGCGGCGGGCTATGGCCTCACCGCTGTGGCAGAACAAACCGTGAGCTCGGGGCTGGTGGTGGCGCTGATCGCCATCGGCCCGGCCATGCAGGCGGCCTTCGAATGGCCCTACGGCGTCAAGCCCACTCGCCTGGAGGCGGCGGGCATCGCGCTGGGCCTGGTGGGTGTGGTGGGGCTGGCTTCGGGCCAGGGTTTCTCGGCCTCGCCGGCCGGGCTGCTGGCAGTGCTGGCGAGTTCGGTGTGCTGGAAGCTGGGCAGCGTGTGGAGCCTGCGTGGCCTGCCGCGCGTGCTGGGCGGCCGCAGCCTGGCGCTGGCGCCCGGCGCGATGGGTTTTGCCAGCCAGATGCTGGCCGGTGGCGTGGTCTTGATGGGGGTCTCGCTGGCGCTCGGTGAAGAACCCGGCTGGCCGCCGGACCCGCTGGCCCTGGCGAGCTGGGTCTACCTCGTCATCGCTGGTTCGCTGATCGCCTTCTCGGCTTTCATGCTGCTGTTGCAGCGCACGCGCACCGCGGTGTCGTCGAGCTATGCGTATGTCAACCCACTCATCGGCCTCGTGCTGGGCGTCACGCTGGGCGGCGAGACGCTGCACTGGGGCGAATGGCTGTCAGCCGGCCTCGTGACCGGCAGCGTGGTGCTGATGCTGCGGGGACGCAGTCACTGACACTCAACCGCGCTGCAGCGCAGCGTGGCGGATGGCCGACAGCGTGGTGCGGCTGGTGATGACGTCGCTGGGCAGCTTGACGTGCAGCAGCGTGGGCTTGCCGGCGTCGAGCGCCCGACGCAGTGCGGGCTCGAAGGCCGCAGTGTGGTCGATGAACTCGGCCTGCCAGCCGTAGGCGCGCGCCAAAGCGGCGAAGTCGGGGTTGTAGAGGTCGCTGCCGCTGACGCGCCCCGGGTACTCGCGCTCCTGGTGCATGCGGATGGTGCCGTAGGTGCCGTTGTCGACCACGATGCTGATGAGCTTCTTGGCGCCATAACCGGTGGCGGTGGCGAGTTCCTGGCCCGTCATCAGGAAGTCGCCGTCGCCGGCCAGGTTCAGCACGAAGCGCTCGGGGCACAGCAGCGCCGCCGCCACCGCGGCCGGCAGGCCGTAGCCCATCGCGCCGCTGCTGGGCGCCAGCTGAGTGCGGCCGAAATGCTGCAGTCCGGGCAGCACGCCGTAGCGGTGCAGCCAACCCGAGAAGTTGCCGGCGCCGTTGGTGTAGACCGTGTCTTCGGGCAGCAGGCGCTGCAGCGTCTTCACCAGCACGGCCATGTCCAGGGGCTCGACGGCCGGGGCCACGAGGTTGGCTTCGTAGTCCGCGCGCGCGGCCGCGGCCTGCGCGGCCCAAGGCACCTCCACCGGCGCGGCCAGGCCCTCCAGCGCCTTGGCTGCAGTGGCCATGCTGGCCTGCAGCAGCAGATCGGCCTGGTAGACGCGCCCCAGCTCTTCCGCCCCCGCATGGATGTGCACCAGCTTCTGCGCCGGCCGCGGCGGCTGCAGCAGCGTGTAGCCCATGGTCGTCATCTCGCCCAGGCGCACACCCAGGGCGATGATGAGATCGGCCTCTCGCACGCGCGCCGCCAGCTTGGGGTTGGTGCCGATGCCGACATCGCCGGCGTACAGCGGGTGGCGGTTGTCGAAGGTGTCCTGAAAGCGCCAGGCGCAGGCCACGGGCAGCTGCCAGTTCTCGGCAAAACGCTGCAACGCCGCGCAAGCCTCGGCGTCCCAGCCCGAGCCGCCGGCCAGCACCAGCGGCCGCTGCGCAGCCATCAGCATCGCGCGCAGGTCGCGCAGGCCGCCGGGTGCGGGCCACGCGTGCACGGGCTCCACACGCGGCAGCACGGCCGCGGCGGTGGGCGTGGTGAGCATGTCTTCCGGCAGCGCCAGCACCACCGGGCCGGGGCGGCCCTGCATCGCGGTGCGGAAGGCGCGTGCCACATATTCGGGCAGGCGGTCGGCGCTTTCCACCTCGGCCACCCACTTCGCCAGCCCCAGCGTGCCGGGGCTGAACATCTGGCGGTAGTCGATCTCCTGGAAGGCCTCGCGGTCGCGCTGGTCACTCGCCACCTGGCCGATGAACAGCACCATCGGCGTGCTGTCCTGGAAGGCCGTGTGCACGCCGATGCTCGCGTTGGTGGCGCCGGGCCCGCGCGTCACGAAACACACGCCGGGGCGACCGCTGAGCTTGCCTTGCGCCTCGGCCATGAAGGCCGCGCCGCCTTCCTGGCGGCAGGCGATGAAACGGATGCTTTTGCGATGTTCGTGAAAGCCGTCCAGCACCGCCAGGTAGCTTTCGCCAGGCACGCCGAAGCAGGTGTGCACACCTTGCGCGATCAGCGCTTCGACGAGCGCGTGGCCGGCCGGTCGCGCGGGCTTCGTGGAGGAATCAGCGGCAGCGGGGTGGGTGGCAGCAGTCATGCCGGCACTGTAGCGGCTGGGGCGGCTCAGGCGGCTGCGGCGGCCTCACGCCGCACGGCATTCACGCGGAAGGCGCTGACGATCAAGGTGGTCTGCAGCGCCGCCAGCGCCAGCAGCACGCCGCGGTAGGCGCCCTGGTCCATCAGCGCGCCGATAAAGAGCGGCACCACGGCCTGGCCGACATCGAGCCCGCCATACACGACGCCATAGACTCGCCCGGTTGCATTGGCCGGCGTGGCGCGTTTGACCAGCATGTCGCGCGAGGGCGAGGCCACACCCGCAGCCAGCCCCATGGCACCGAAGAGCACCGGCACCAGCAGCCCCGGCACGCTGGCAAAGCCCAGCACCAGCGCGATGGTGGCGGCCGTGCCCAGCGACACGCCCACGACACGGTCGCAGTGCTCGGGGTCGGCGGCAAGAAAGCCGCCCAGCAGCATGCCGCCTGCGCTGCAGACCATGTAGACCGTCAGGCAGATGGCGGCCAGGTGGGCGGGCACGCCGTGCAACTCTTTGGCCGCCTGCGGACCGAAGCTCTGCACGATGGAAAGCGCGCCGGCAAAGAAGAAGAAGAACGCGAAGCACATCCACACCGCCGGGGTCTTCAGGAAGGCGAAGGAGCCCTCCGCTGCGGTGGTGCTGCCCGCTGCGGGCGCAAGGGCGGCGGGCACCGCGATCTCATCACGCTGCAACCACAACACCAGCAGCACCGTGAACACCAGCCCGGCCGCGCACAGCAACGCCACGCGCCACGAATAGGCCAACGTCAGCGGCACCAGCAAAGCCGGCGCCAGCGCCCAGCCCAGGCTGCCGGTGATGCCATGCACGCTGTAGGCGTGGCCCAGGCGCGCCTTGTGGATCTTGCGGTTGAGCACCGTGTAGTCCACCGGGTGGAAGACACCATTGCCGATGCCGGCCACCACCGAGAACACCGCCAGCATCGTGTAGCTGGTGCTGCTGGCATAGCCCAGCGCCGCAGTGCCCACGAGCAAGAGGCCGCCGAACAGCACGGGCCGCGGGCCGTAACGGTCGACCCAGAAGCCCGACATCGCCTGCACCGCGCAGGACACGACGAAGAAGATCGTGAGCAGGAAGCCCAGTTCGGCGTAGCTGACACCGAACTCGACTTTCAGCCAAGGGAACAGCGGCGCCAGCAAGAGCTGGCTGAAGTGGCTGATGCTGTGGGCCAGACCGATGAGGCCCATGACCTTGGCATCCTGGCGCCGGCCGGCTGGCCTGCTGGGCAAGCTGAGTATCGACATGGCGTGATGCTAGCCACTGCGCCGACGTGCCGCCTGCCCCGCGGAAGCCACACCGGTCTACCATCCCAGTCATGACTCAAGTTCTCTACGATTTCACCCGCCAGGACGCCA
>JANMMD010000001.1:0-19175 GCA_031372905.1 Betaproteobacteria bacterium | reverse complement strand
CGCCCGATCACGCTCGTGCAGGCCCCCGGCGTGGTGCAGCAGGGCTTCCTCGTTCTGTTGCCGTTGTACCGGCCGGGCCTGCCGCTGGGCAGCGCGGCCGAGCGCGCTGCGGCGTGTGCCGGCTGGAGCTATGCGCCGCTGCTCATCGACGAGGTGCTGCGCGGCATCGAGCCGGCGCGCCACGGCCTGTGGCTGGCTCTGAGCGACGTCGGCGCAGGAACGATCCGCTTCCACGGGCCGGCACCGGACGGTGCCGCCGCGCAGACGGCCTCGACGGCGCTGGAGCGTCGGGTCTTCGGCAGGCCGTGGCGCTTGAGCGTGCAGGCGCAGCCGACCTTCATCGCCGGGCTGGGCTTGCCGTCGCCAGAGCGCCTGGCGGTCGCGGGCAGCGTCATCACGCTGCTGGCGGCCTTGCTGCTGGCGGCCTTTCAACAGGGCCGGCGCAGCCGGCAGCAGGTGCTGCGCGAACAGCAGCAACTGGCGGCCCTGGTGGCAAATTCCAGCGATGCCATCCTCACCGAAAGCGTCGACGGCCGCCTGACCGCCTTCAACCGTGCCGCCGAGCGCCTGTTCGGCCACCGCGCCGCCGAGGTGCTGGGGCGGAACAGTGCCCAGCTGTTGCTGCCGGCGGATGGCTGGCCGAGGGCCGAGGCGGTGCGTGAGCGCCTGCGCCGTGGCGAGGCGGTTGAGCCTTTCGAGGCCGAGCTGCTGCACCAGGACGGGCATCGCGTGCCGGTGTCGATTGCCGTGTCGCGCGTCGTCGACGCTGCGGGCCGCTACGTCGGCCTGGGTGCGACCCTGCGCGACATCAGCGCGCGCAGCGCCGTCGAGCGCGAGCGCGTCGCCTTCACCGCGGCGCTGGAGCAGCAGGTGGCCGAGCGCACCGCGGCGCTCGTCACCGCCAAGCGCGACCTGCAGGCCGTGCTCGACGCCGTGCCTTCGATGATCGGCTACTGGGGCCGCGACCTGCGCAACCGTTTCGCCAACCACGCGTACAACGTCTGGTTCGGCGCCGAGCCCCGCACGATGGCGGGCCGCCACCTGAGCGAACTGCTCGGCGCGGCGCTGTTCGAGAAGAACCGGCCCTTCGTGGAGGCCGCGCTGCGCGGTGAGCCGCAGAGCTTCGAGCGCGCCATCCCTTGGCCCGACGGCAGCGGCTGGCGCCATTCGCTGACGCACTACCTGCCCGATGTCGTCGACGGCGAGGTGCAGGGCTTCTACGTGCTCTCGCACGACGTCAGCGAGCTCAAGACCACGCAGCGCCGGCTGGCCGACAGCGAAGACCTGCTGTGGCGCGTCGGGCGCATGGCCGGCGTGGGCGGCTGGGCCTACGACCTGCGCACCCGCGCACTGACCTGGACCTCGACGATGCGCCGCATCGTCGAGGTCAGCGACGAGCACGAGCCGCAGCTCGATGTGGCGCTGCAGCAGTACCCGCCGGAGGTGCGGCCGACCGTCGTTCAGGCCATGCAGGCGGCCTGCGACACCGGCACGCCCTTCGACATCGAGGTGCCCTTCGACACCCATGCCGGGCGGCGCATCTGGGTCCACGCGGTGGGCGAAGGTGTGCGCGACCCCGCCGACCCGCAGGGCCCGCCGGTGCGCGTCGTGGGCGCCTTCCAGGACGTCACCCTGCGGCATGCGGCCGACGAGGCGCTGCGCGCGGCAACGCGCGTGGCCGAGGCGGCGAACCTGGCGAAGAGCGCCTTCCTGGCCAACATGAGCCACGAGATCCGCACGCCCCTGAACGCGATGATCGGCCTGACCTACCTGCTCGAACAAGGCCGGCTGGAACCCGAGCAGCGCGGTTTCGTGGGCAAGATGCAGGTGGCCAGCCGTTCGCTGCTGGGCGTCGTCAACGACGTGCTCGACCTGGCCAAGATCGAGGCGGGCGAGACCCGGGTCGAGCTGGTGCCTTTCGACCTGCACGAACTGCTGGGCGGCCTGGCTGCGCTGTACGGCGACGAGGCGCAGGCGAAGGGGTTGGCCTTCCGCCTGAGCCAGCCCGAGCGGCTGCCGCAGCGCGTGCTGGGCGACGCGGGCCGGCTGCGCCAGGTGCTGAACAACCTGCTGGCCAACGCCATGAAGTTCACCGAGAGCGGCAGCGTGGCCCTGGTGCTGCGCCTGCTGGCCCGCGATGAGGCCGGCCTGACGCTGCGTTTCGAGGTTCACGACACCGGCATCGGCATCGCGCCCGAGGCGCAAGAAAGCATCTTCCAGCCCTTTGCCCAGGCCGACAGCTCGACGACGCGGCGCTTCGGCGGTACCGGCCTGGGCCTGTCCATCGTGCGCGAGCTCAGCGCGCTGATGGGCGGCGAGATCCAGCTCGACAGCACGCCCGGCCAGGGCAGCATCTTCCGCGTCACGCTGCGGCTGGGCGCGGTGGCCGACGAGGCCGCGGCATCCGCGCCCGCCCGCGTCGCGCTGCGCCTGCTCGTCGTCGATGCCGACCCGCTGCAGGCCGCCGGCCTGGTCGCGCAGGCGCATGCCCTGGGCTGGCGCGCCGAATCGGTGAGCAGTGTCGACGCCGCGGTGCAGCTGCTGCGCCGCCAGGTCGAGGGCGCTGCGCTGCCGGATGCGCCGCCAGATGCGCTGCCGGATGGGCTGCAGGGCACGTTCCCCGATGCACTGCTCGTCGGCGCGCAGCCGCCGGGCGGCGACGGCCTGCAGGCGCTGGCGGCGCTGGCCGGCGCCATCGGCCGCGAGCGCCTGCCACCGGTGGTGCTGGTCGGCGCTGCCGACGCCGCCGCGCCGCGCGTGCTGTCCGAGGACCCGCTGGTCGCAGGCCGCTTGACCTGGCCGGGGGACGCCTCGTCGCTCTTCAACGCCGTCAACCAAGCTGTCGCCCGCCGCAGCGGCGACCCCGAAAGGGCCTTGCGCGCCACCCGGCTCGAAGGTGCCGGCGCCGTGTGGCTGCCCGGCGTGCGCGTGCTGGTGGTCGACGACAGCGACATCAACCGCGAGGTGGCGGCGCGCATCCTCGGCCGCGAGGGTGCGCTGGTCACCGCCTGCGAGTCGGCAACGGATGCGCTGGAGCGCCTGCGCGAAGCGCCGCAGGATTTCGACCTGGTGCTGATGGACGTGCAGATGCCGGGCATGGACGGCCACGAGGCGACGCGCCGCATCCGCGGCGAGCTCGGCCTGCGGCAGCTGCCGGTGGTGGCGCTGACGGCCGGCGCGCTGCTGGCCGAGCGTCAGCGCTCGCAGGACGCCGGCATGGACAACTTCGTCAGCAAGCCGCTGGACCCCGAAGGCCTGATCCGCAGCGTGCGCCGGCATGTCGAGCGGGTGCGTGGCAAGCCGCTGCCGGTGCGCCTGCGCGAGCTGCCCGGGCCAGTCGGCCAGCCGCTGCCCTGGCCCGAGATCGAGGGCATCGATGGCGCCGACGCCGCGCTGCGCCTGGGCCAGGACCTGGCCTTGTTCCGCAGCCTGCTGCAGCGCCTGTTCCGCGAGTTCGCCGACCTGATGGCCGAGCCGCCGGTGCTGCCGGGCAAGGCCTCCGAGTGCGCCGCGCTGGCGGCGCGCGCCCACAAGCTGCGCGGCAGCGCCGGCATGCTGGGCGCGCGTGCCGTGCAGCAGCAGGCCGCCGAGCTGGAGGCCCGGCTGCGCCGGCCCGTGCCAGCCGTGGGTGCGGCCGCCGGTGCCGCGGTCGGTGCGGCCGTTCCGCCTTCCGAACTGCTGGCGGCCCTGGCACGCGCGCTGCGCCGCCTGCAGCAGGCCAGCGCGCCGGTGCTGCAGCAGCCGCTGCCGCCGGCAGTGGCCGGCGCGCCCACTGACGAGCCACTGACGGCCGCAGCCCACGGCGACCTGCTGTCCCTGTTGCGCGCGCAGGACCTGGCCGCATCGGCCCGCTTCGACGCGCTGGCCGCCGGCCTGCGCGCCGTGCTGGGCGACGCCCGCGTCGACGGCGCGCGCGCAGCCATCGAGAACCTGCAATTCGCCCAGGCCCTGGCGCTGTTGGAAGAGGAGGCACCTGCATGAACACCCCACGACCCGAACCGCGCCGCCGCCGCGCCGCGGCGGCACCCGTTCCGGCACCCGTTCCGACACCGGCGCCCGGCGTCGAGAAGCTGGCCACCGGCATCGCCGCGTTCGACGAGATCACCGGCGGCGGCCTGCCGAAGGCGCGCGCGTCCATCGTCGTCGGCGCCGCCGGCACCGGCAAGACCATCTTCTCGCTGCAGGTGCTGCGCCACGCGGCGCTGGCGCGCGGCGAGGCCTCCATCTTCGTCAGCTTCGAAGAGCGGCCCGAGGACATCGTGCGCAACGTCGCCGCGCTGGGCTGGGGCCTGCAGGCGCTGGTCGGCCGGCAGCTGCACCTGCTGGACGGGCGCATGCCGCTGGACGTGCGCCACACCGGCGACGCCGACCTCGGCGGCCTGCTCGCCGGCCTGGCCGCGCTGGCGCAGCGCACGGGCGCGCGCTGGGTGGTGTTCGACTCTCTGGATGCCATGCTGTCGCTGATGGCCGACGACACCGCACGCCGGCGCGAGGTGATGCGCCTGCACCAATGGATCGAGACCCACGGCCTGACCTGCATCGTCACCACCAAGCGCGGCGCCGAGTGGGGCACCGAGGTGACGGAAGAGTCGCGCCTGAGCTACCTGGTCGATTGCGTCATCGACCTCGAGTCGCAGATGTTCGACACGCTGGCCATGCGCACACTGCGCATCCTGAAGTACCGCGGCTCGGCGCACTACGGCAACCGCGTGCCTTGCCTGATCGGGCCGCGCGGCTTCGACCTCGTGCCGGTGCTGCCGGCGTCGACCGACTACCAGGTCTTCAGCGAACGCCTGAGCACCGGCATCGGGGGCCTGGACGAGATGCTCGGCGGCGGCATCCTGCGCGGCAGCGCGCTGCTGCTGACCGGCGCGCCGGGTACCGCCAAGACCTCGATCAGCAGCAGCTTCGTCGCGGCTGCCTGCGCGCGCGGCGAGAGCGCGCTGATGGTCTGCTTCGACGAGAGCCCGGGCGAGATGGTGCGCAACCTCGGCTCCATCGGCGTGCAGCTGCAGCCGTACCTGGACAGCGGCCGGCTCGTGATGCGCGGCATGGCGGCGCGCGCGCAGAGCGCCGAGCTGGTGTTTGCCGAGCTGCACGAGATGATCGCGCGGCGCCGGCCCGACTGCCTGGTCATCGACCCCATCACGGCGCTGCTCAAGGGTGGCGGCGAATCGGTGGCGCTGGGCGCGCTGCTGCGCATCTTCCAGCTCTGCAAGCTGCAAGGCATCACGCTGCTGATGCCCTGCATCGTCGGCAAGTCCGATTTCGACACCGAGTCGTCGGACATCCACGCCTCGACCATGGCCGATGTCTGGATTCACCTGTCCTACCTGGTGCGCGCGGGCGAACGCAACCGGCTGCTGACGGTGGTGAAGGCGCGCGGCGCTGCGCACTCCAACCAGGTGCGCGAGCTGCTTCTCGACACCGGCGGCGTGCACCTGGCGCTGCCCTACATCGAAGACGGCGAGGTGCTCACCGGCACGCTGCGTTGGCAGCGCGAGCAGCAGGCCGCGCACGCGCGCGTCGAGCAGGCGGCAGCGGTGCAGGCGCGCGAGCATGCGTTGCTCGAGGCCCAGGACGAGCTGGCGGCCCGCATCGCTGCCCTGCAGCGTGAGCATGCGGCACGCGCGAGCGATCTGCAGGGCCTGCGCGAACGGCAGCGTGCCGACAGCGCACAGGATGCGTTGCGCCGCGAGGGCGTGGGGGCCCGACGCGGCATCGCCGCCGCCCCGAGCAGCCTGCCGAGCGCCGCCCCGGGCGCGGCCACGCCGCGCCGCCGGAGGCCGGCATGAACGCGCCCGCCCCGCGCCTGACGCTGTACGTGGCCGGCGACAGCCCGGCGTCGCGCCGCGCCCTGTCCAACCTGGCCAAGGCGCTGGCCGCACTGCACATTGCGCTGCCGGTGCGCACGGTCAACGTGCTGACCGAGCCCGACGAGGCGCTGGCCGAGCGCATCTACGTCACGCCGGCGTTGTTGCTGCACGTGGCCGGCCAGCGCGAGATGCTGGTCGGCGACCTCAGCCAGACCGAGGCCGTGGGCATGGCGCTGGCTTCGCTGGTGCCGGCGGCTTTCGGCGCCGAAGGAGACGCTGCATGAAGCCCGGCGAGCTGCCGGCCGCGGCCCGCGCCGCCTCGGCACGCGCCGCCACGGCCATGCGGCAGGCCCTGCGGCTGCTGCTGGCCTTGTGGCTGGGCGCCTTGCCCGCCGCGGCGACCGCGGCGCCGCTGACGCTGGCCATCGGCGACCTGCCGCAGTTCGCCCTGCTGCTGGTGGCCGAACAGCAGGGCTACTACGCCCAGGAAGGGCTGGACCTGCGCATCACGCATTGCGTCAACGGCCGGGCCTGCCTGAAGCTGCTGACCGACGGCAAGGTGCAGCTGGCGGCGGCGGTGGAAACGCCCATCGTGCTGGCGCTGCACGGCGGCGCGAGCTTCGACATCGTGGCCACCGTGGCCACATCGACCAAGGGTGACCGCTTCGTCGCCCGCCGCGACCGCGGCATCCGCAGCGCCGCCGACCTGGCCGGCCGCCGCATCGGTTTCGTCAAGGACACCGGCGGCCACTTCTTCACCTCCGCCTTCCTGTACTTCCACGGCATCGACCCGGCCGCCGTGACGCTGGTGCCGCTGGACCCGGCCGACCCGAGCGGGGCGCTGGTGCGCGGCGAGGTCGACGCCGCCGGCTTCTACCAGCCGCACGCCACCATCGCGCTGAAGGCGCTCGGTGAGAAGGCGCAGCTGCTGCCCAGCGCCGGCCTGCACACCGCCACCGTGAACCTGGTGGCGCGCCGCGGCCAGGACAGCGCCAGCGATGGTGACCTGCTGCGGCTGCTGCGCGCGCTGCGGCGGGCGCAGCACTACGTCGAGGCCCAGCCGGCGGCGGCCAAACAGTCGCTGGCTCAGAAGCTGAAACTCGATGCGGCGCTGTTCGGTGCGGTCTTCGACGACTTCGATTACCGGCTGGCGCTGGACCAGGCGCTGCTCGGCTCGCTGGAGGCGCAGTCGCGCTGGGCCATGCGCGAGGGCCTGGTGCCCAGGGGCCCGCTGCCCGACTACCTCGACCGCGTGCGCAGTGCGCCGCTGAAGGCGCTGGACGCACGCGCCGTCACCATGCCGCGCTGACGAAGGCTGCCCATGATCCTGACCCTGTTTCTTGACTCGAACCGGCGCGCACGACGGCCGCGGCTGGCCGCCGCGCTGCTGGCCCTGGCGGCAGTGGCCGCACCCGCTGCCACGCTGACGCTGGCGGTGGCCCAGACGCCGCACTACGCCGCGGTGTTGCTGGCCGAACGCGAGGGCTACTTCGCCGCCGAAGGGCTGGACGTCAAGACCATGCCCTGCATCAATGGTTTCCAGTGCATGCAGCTGCTGCGCGACGGCCTCGCGCAGGCGGCCACCGTGGCCGACACGCCCATCGCCTTCGCGGCACACACCGGGCAGCGTTTCGACATCGTTGCGACGCTGGAACGCTCCAGCTCCGAGAGCAAGCTGATCGGGCGCGTCGACCGCGGCGTGCGCAGCGCGGCCGACCTGAAGGGCCGCCGCGTGGGCTTCTTGCGAGGCACCGTCTCGCACTACTACCTCGACACCTTTTTGCTGCTCAGCGACGTCGATGCAGCGCTGGTGCAACGGGTGCCCCTCGCCTACACCGACGTGGCCGGCGCGCTGGTGCGCGGCGAGATCGACGCGGCCAGCCTGAACCAGCCCAATGCCGCGCGCGCCCTGGCGGCGCTGGGACCGCAGGCGGTGGTGCTGCCGATGGCGCGGGTGTACACGCTGGCGGCCCATCTCATCAGCCTGCCGGCCGACCAGGGCGTGAGCGACGAGACTCTGCGGCGGCTGCTGCGTGCCTTGCTGCGCGGCCAGCAGCTGCTGGATCAGCAGCCGGCCGCCAGCCGCGTGTGGCTGGCGCAGCGCATGAAGCTCGACCCCGAGGTGGCCCGCGCCTCGTTCGACGACATGAGCTTCCGCATCGAGCTCGACCAGTCGCTGATCGCCACGCTGGAACGCCAGTCGCGCTGGGCGCAGCGCGAGGGGCTGGTGCCGGCCGGCCCCGTGCCCGACTACCTGGCGCGCGTGCGGTCCGGGCCGCTGCGGTCCATCGCGCCGCGTGCGGTGAGTCTGGTTGAGTGAAGGAGACCCGATGTTCCCTCGGCTGAGCCGCGGCCTCATCACGCTGATGCGCCGCCTTCCGCGCTGCCTTCCGCGACGCATTCCGTGCCACCTGCTGCACCGCCTGTTGACGACCGCGGCGCTGTGCGCGTCCGCCATCGCCGCGCCGGCGGCAACGCTGACGCTCGCCATTGCCGAGCTGCCGGCGATGGCGCCCGCGCTGCTGGCCGAGGCCGAAGGCTACTTCGCCGCCGAGGGGCTGGACCTCAAGGTCATCCGCTGCGTCAACGGCCGCCAGTGCCTGCAACACCTCACCGAGGGCCGTGCGCAGGCGGCCACCGTGTTCGACACGCCCATCGTCTTCGCCGCGCACGCAGGCGCACGCCTCGAGATCCTGGGCACGATGGCGGTTTCGCGCGAGCATCGGCTGCTGGCGCGCGCCGACCGTGGCGTGCGCGCGCTGGCCGACCTGAAGGGCCGCCGCCTGGGCATAGTCCAGGGCACCAGCGGCCACTATTTCGCCGATTCGGCGCTCGCGCTGGGCGCGCTGGACCCGGCCGCGGTGACGCTGGTGCCCGTGCCGCCGGGCGAGATCGTCGAGCGGCTGGTGGCCGGCGACATCGACGCCGCCGGGCTGTACCAGCCGCTGGCCCAGGAGGCCATCCGCCGGGTGGGCGCCCGCGGCGTGGTGGTGGCCGACGGCCGCTACTACGCCGCGACCGTCAATCTGGTCGGCCAGGCCGACCCGCCCCTCAGCGACGACGACGCCAGCCGGCTGCTGCGCGCGCTGCGCCGGGCCTGCGCGCTGATGCAGGAGCAGCCGGCGCGGGCGCGCGCCGTGCTGGCGCGCCTGTTGAAGCTGGACGCATCGGTGGTGGACGCGCTGTGGCCCGACTACGACTTCCGCGTCCAGCTGCAGCAGACCTTGATCACGACGCTGGAGTCGGAGTCGCGCTGGGCCGTGCGCGAGGGTCTCGTGAAGGACAAGGCCATGCCCGAGTATCTGGACCGGGTTCGCCCCGGCCCGCTGCGCGCGCTGGACCGCCGCGCGGTGACGCTGGTGAAGTAGCGCCATGCGGCTGCGTATCCTGCTCACGGCCTGCGTGCTTCTGGCGCTGAGCCTCGTCGGCGTGCGCCTGGCAGGGCTGGCCTTTGATGCCCGGGAAGTGGCCTTGCTGGACCGCCAGCGCGCAGCGATCGAGGTCATGGCGCGCGACGCCGCCGGGCTGCTGGTGCTGACGCAGGACTACCTGCTGCACACCAGCCCGCGCGCGCTGCGTCAATGGACCGCCGTGCACCGCCAACTGAGCGATGCGCTGAAGGACTATGCCGCCGTCGGACCGCTGCAGAAGGGCGAGTCCGCCGACCTGGCCGAGGTGGCCGCCAACCTGCCGCCGCTCCTGGACAGCCTGCAGCAGCTGCAGGCCGTGCTGCCGGGCCCGACCACCGAAGCACGGCGCGAGACCCTGGCCGACCAGCTGCTCAACGAAACGCGGCGCATCAGCGATGGTGCCTTCGAGTTGTCGCACAAGGTGAGCGAGCGTCGCCGCGCGGCCAACCGCGCGCAGCGCACGCAGGCGCTCGTCACGCAAGCTGCGATGCTGGCGCTGACGCTGTTACTGGCCTGGGTGCTGCTGCGCCGCGTGCTGCGCCCGCTGGCGCAGCTGCAAAGGGGCGCGCAGGCGGTGCAGGACGGCGACCTGGGTGCGCGCATCGGCGACCGCAGCGGCGACGAGATGGGCCGGCTTGCGCAGGCCTTCGACGCCATGACGAGCTCGTTGCAGGAGCGTGCCGCGGCGCTGCAGGCCAGCAACGAGAGGCTGGCGCGCAGCGAGGCCTTCCAGGAACGCGCCGGCCGCGTTGCCGGCGTCGGCGGGTGGCAGCTCGACCTCGCCAGCCAGCGTCTGGTGTGGTCCGAGCAGACGCGTGCGCTGCACGAGGTGGCGCCCGATTACGAACCGACCGTCGAGCAGGCGCTGGCTTTCTACGGCGCGGAGGCACAAACCGTGTTGCGCAACGCTGTGCAGCGCGCCACGGCCGACGGCACCCCCTGGGACCTGGAGCTGCCGTTCACGACTGCGCGCGGCCACTCGCGGTGGGTGCGTGCCACCGGCACCGTCGAATGGGAGAACGGCCTCGCGGTGCGGCTGGTGGGTGCCTTCCAGGACGTCACCGCGCGTCGCGCCGCAGACGAATCGCTGCGCCATGCGACGCAGCAGGCCCAGGCGGCGAGCGAGGCGAAGACCGCCTTCCTCGCGAACATGAGCCACGAGATCCGCACGCCGATGAACGCGGTGATCGGCCTGTCCTACCTGATGCAGCAGACCCGGCTCGACGCCGAGCAGCAGGCCTTGATGGGCAAGATCAACAGCGCCGGCCGCGCGCTGCTGGAGGTCATCAACGACGTGCTCGACCTGTCCAAGATCGAGGCCGGCGAGCTGGCACTGGAGCAAGGCGTGTTCGACCCGCGGGCACTGATCGAGGAGCTCAGCGGGGTGTTCGAACCCCAGGCCGCGCAGCGCGGCATCGGGCTGCACACCGATCTGCCGCCGACCTTGCCGCAGCGGCTGCGCGGCGACGCCGCGCGTCTGCGCCAGGTGCTGACCAACCTGCTCGCCAACGCCGTCAAGTTCACGCCGCAGGGCGAGGTGCGCTTGTCCGTGGCTATCGACGCCGTTGACGCCGTGGACGCGGTCGATGCCGGGCCGGTGCGCCTGCGCTTCACCGTCCAGGACACCGGCATCGGCATGAGCCCGCAGGTGCAGGAACGCCTGTTCACGCCCTTCACGCAGGCTGACGCGTCAACCACGCGGCGCTTTGGCGGCACCGGGCTGGGGCTGTCGATCGTCAAGCGGCTGGTGACTCTGCAGGGCGGCGAGATCAGCGTGCGCAGCATGCCGGGCGAGGGCAGCCGTTTCGAGGTGATGCTGCCCTTCGAGCTGGCCGGCGAGGCTGCCGACGACGCGCCCAGCCTGCAGCCGGTGGAGGTGCTGATCGCCGAGGATGACGCGGCGCAGCGTGAGGCGCTGCTGGCGCTGTGCCGGCGCCTGGGCTGGCGCACGGAGGCGGTGGGCGACGGCGCCGCGCTCGTCGAGCGCGTGCGCGAGCGGCGGCGCGAGGGCTCGCCCCCCGAGGCGCTGATCGTCGACTGGCGCTTGCCCGGCATGGACGGCCTGCAGGCGCTGGCGGCGCTGCACGAAGACTTGCAGCCTGGCCGGGAACCCGCGGTGGTGATGGTCAGCGCCGCGGGGCGCGGCGCGCTCGCTCGCGAGCCGCAGGTGGCCCTGGCCGACGAATTGCTGGACAAGCCCGTGGAGGCCTCGGCGCTGTTCAATGCCGTGCATGCCGCGGTGGTGCGGCGCAGCGGCGATGCCACCCGGGTGCCGCTGGCCAGCGCGCTGGAGGCCGCCGGCGTGGCCCGACTGCCTGGCGTGCGCGTGCTGGTGGTGGACGACAGCGACATCAACCGCGAAGTGGCACAGCGCATCCTGGTGCGCGAAGGCGCCGAGGTGCGCATGGCGCACGATGGTGCCGAGGCCGTGGCGATGCTGCGCGCCGCCGCGGACAGCGTGGACATCGTGCTGATGGACGTGCAGATGCCGGTGCTCGACGGGCTGGCCGCCGCGCGCCAGATCCGCGGCGACCTCGGGCTCAAGCAGCTGCCGATGGTGGCGCTGACCGCCGGCGCGCTGCTCAGCGAACGCCAGCGCGCGCTGGACGCCGGCATGGACGGCTTCGTCAGCAAGCCCTTCGAGCCGCAGGCGCTCGTGGGCCTGCTGCACCGGCTGGTGGAGCGTGCGCGCGGGGCACCGCTGACCCTGGCGCTGCGCCTGCCCGCCGGCGGCCCTGCCGTCGATGTGGCGCACTGGCCCACGATCGAGGGCATCAGCGCCGCCGATGCGCAGCGCCGGCTGGAGGGTGACCTCCTGCTGTTCTCGCAGCTGCTGGATCTGCTGTGCGACGAGTTCGCCGATCTGGCACAGGCCACCGTCCCGCAGGACGATCCCGCCGCGCTTGCGGCCATGGCGGCACGGCTGCACAAGTTGGCTGGCAGCGCGGGCCTGCTCGGGGCTCGCCGCCTGCAACAGCTGGCGGCGCTGGCCGAGACCGCGGCGCGCCGCCATGCGGCGCCTGACGAGCTGGCACAGCGCATCTCGGCGGTGGCCCTGGCCCTGCAGCAGCTGCTGCAGGCCAGCGCCACCTGGCGGCTGCAGGCCCGTCAGCAGCGCAGTGCGCGTGCGCAGTCGGCTCCGGTGGCCGAGCCCTTTGCGGACGACGACGCCGACTTCGAGCTCTGGAAGCAGAAGCTGGGTGCCAACGACTTGAACGCGCTGGCGCAGTTCGAGCAGATCGCGCCGCAATTGCGAGGCAGCCTCGGCAGCGAGCGTTTCGCAGCCGTCGAGGCGGCGCTGGCGCGCCTGGCGTTCGATCAGGTGCTGCGTCTGGTGGGCGACGACGCCGTCACGGGCTGATCTCTCGAAGCCAGGCCCTGGCGCCGCGCTCAGATGCTGTACGACTCGTAGGTGGCGGGGTGGAAGATTTCGTCCACCGCCATGCGCTTGGCCGACAGCCCTTGCGCGTGGTGGTGGTGCACGAAGGCCTCCAGCGTGCGCCGGCTGGCTTCCACGCCGTAGGCCCAGTAGTCGTTGCCCATGGTCTCGCGCGCCGCCTTGAGCTGCTCTTCCACGAAGGGCAACGTCACCTTGGTGGCCGAGGTGTCGGCGAGCGCTTCCAGCGCGTGCGCCTTGGCCTGGTTGAAGGCCTTGAACACGGCGCCCGGCAACCACGGGTGCTGCGCCGCAAGTTCCTTGCGCACGCCCACCACATGCATGATGGGGAAGATGCCGGTGCGGCGGTAGTAGTCCTTGGCGGCGGCGGTGGGATCGTCGAACAACCAGCCCACGTGGGGGTTCTGCAGCGCCGTGCCGCTGGGTGGCCGCGGTGCGATGAAGCCGTCGATGTCGCCGCGGTCGAGCATCTCGCTGATGGTCACGCCCTCGGGCGCGTTTTCCAGGCGCACGTTGGCGGGCAGTTGCAGCTTGATTTTCTCCGGGCGGCCGGGCGTGTCGATGCCGCCGCGCACCCATTGCATGTCGGCCGGCTGCACGCCGAAATCGTCGGCCAGGATGGCGCGCGCCCAGACATGCGCGGTGAGCTGGTACTCGGGCAGGCCGACACGTTTGCCTTTCAGGTCTTCGGGCTTCTTGATGCGGTCCTTGCGCACGTAGATGCTGGTGTGGCGGAAGGCGCGGCTCAGGAACACCGGCACGGCGATGTAGGGGCTCTCGCCCTTGCTCGCCTTGACCAGATAGCTGCTGAAGCTGAGCTCGCTGATGTCGAACTCGACGCCGCGGAAGGCGCGGAAGAAGGTCTCTTCGGGCGACAGCGTCATGCACACGGGGTCGACGCCGTCGATCTGCACGCGGCCGTCGAGCAGCGCGCGCGTGCGGTCGTAGTCGCCCATGGCGATGGAAAGTCTCAGCTTGTTCATGTGTCGTGGTGATGCGAATGAGGGGGTGAGATGGATGGCTGTGCGCTGGCCACGCCGCGGCGCAGCACCAGAGGGCGCGCGCCGAAGCGTTGTTTGCACATCCAGGTGGCCAGGGCCGAATCGAGATGATGGGCGTGGCGCGGAAACCAGTCGGCCAGGGCCGCAGCCAACGAAGGCACGTGCTCGGTGCGGCCTTGCGCTACCAGCGCGCGCACCTCGTCGACCGACTTCAACACCGCCGCGTGCTCGTCGATGTGGCACTGGCGGGGTGGAAAGGCCGTCTCGCTCATCCACGCGTCTTCGGCCGCGAAGTGGCGGCGTGCGTGCGCCGCGAAGTCGTCGAGCCGCGCGGCCACCTCCGCGGTATCGCCGGGATCGGCGGATTGCAGGGCCAGCAGGCAGGCAACGAAATCACGGTGCTCTTCGTCCATGGCCGGAAAGCCGAGCAGCAGGCTGTCGTTCCAGGCGAGAGGCAGGTCGGGCGCGGTCATGTCAGGCGCAGTCATGTCAGGCAGGTGGAATCCAGGCGCGAGGGCCGCGGATGCTACGCCGCGGCTTCGTAGGCCTGTTGCTTCCACAGGTTCCACGGCCGCTCGACCTGGCCCTCGTTGGTGATGCGCGTGGCGTCCGCTTCGCCGGGTGTGAGCGTGGTGATCGTGTCTGCCGGCCCCAGCGCCAGTGCCTGCTGCAGCAGCTTCGCATTGAGCTCGGTGTAGACCGAACGGTAGATGGCCACGCGCACCGATTCGGCCACGATGGTGCAGCCGTGGCCGCGCATGAGCACCACGCGCGCCCCGCCCAGCGACGCGGCCAGGGCCGCACCGAGCGCACGGCTGCGTATGAGCAGATCGCTGGCATCACCGGCGTGGTCGCGGATCTCGAACACCGGCGGGCCGTCGAGCCCGGCGCCGCCGAGGAAGCCGCTCATGTGGCACACCGGTCGCAGCCGCGCGCCGCGCGCCATGGTGAAGGGCAGCACGCCGGGCGAGTGGTTGTGCACCACCGCCATCACATCGGGCCGCGCCTTGAAGATCTCGCTGTGGATGTAGCGCTCGAGGTAGAGCCGGGGCGGCTCGGGCGCGAGGGCCTCGCCGGTCTCGACCGAATACGCCAGGATGTCGCTGGCGGTGACGAGGCCGGGCGCGAGGTTGCGCGACATCAGGAAGCATGTCGGGTCGCGGTCGTGGCGCGCGCTGACATGGCCGAAGGCGTCGACGATGCCCTGGTGGGCGAGGATGCGGTTGGCATCGACCAGATCCTGGATCAGCGCCGGGTCGGGGTTGGGAGTCTGCATGTTTCCAGGGTAAACGGAATTGCCCTCGAGGCCGATCGACGACTACCCTTGAACGAGCCTGTCCTGGCTGCTCGCTTTTCTCCTCGACGTTCTGCTTCAAGCCGCCCATGCCAACACGCCGCCACCTCGTTCTGCTGCTCGCTGCCGCCCTGTGCGCGCAGACATCGCTCGCCCAGGCCCCCGCCGCCGACTGGCCGACGCGCACCGTGACGCTGGTCGTGCCTTCGTCGCCCGGCGGTGGCACCGATGCCTATGGCCGACTGCTCGCGCAGGTGCTGACCGAGCAGTTCAAGCAGACCTTCGTGGTCGAGAACAAGCCCGGCGCCAGCGGCGCCATCGGCGCCACCGCGGTGGCGCAGGCCGCGCCTGATGGCTATACCTTGCTGGTGGCGTCGAACTCGTCGCTGGGCATCAACCCGGGCCTGTACAAGACCTTGGCCTACGACGTGGCGCGAGACTTTGCCCCCGTCACGCGCGGCGTCATCGCGCCGATGGTCATCGTGGCCCACCCGGATGCCAAGCTCAAGACGCTGGCCGAGCTGATGGAGCGCGGCAAGCGCGAGCCGAACACGCTCTTCTACGGCACCGCCGGTGTCGGCAGCCCGCTCTACATCGGCGTGCGCATGTTCGAGGAAGCCAGCGGCGCGCGCTTCAGCCACGTGCCCTACAAGGGCGTGGGCCCCGCCTACCAGGACCTGCTGGCCGGCCGCCTGCAGTTCATGCTGACCGACCTGGCCAGCGTGCGGCCCTTCATCGACAGCGGCAAGCTGGTGGCGCTGGCCATCACCGACAAGAGCCACCTGCTGCCCAACGTGCCGACCTTCGCGCAGGCCGGCTACGGCGGCATCAAGGCCTTCACCGCGTTCTCGGTGATGGCGCCCGCCAAGGTGCCGCCGGCGGTGGTGCAGCGCCTGTCGGCGGAGATTGCCAAGGGTTTGAAGCTGCCGGCCAACGCCGCCAGGCTGGACCAGCTGGCGCTGCTGCCGGTGTTCGACACGCCAGCGCAGTTTGCGGCCTCGCTGAAGGAAGAGCAGCAGGTCTGGGCGGCCTTCATCAAGCAGCAGGGCATCACCCCCGAATAGCCGATCCCGGAACCTCTAGCTGTTCCGTATGGAAGAACTGCGGTCTTCTATGCTTGACGGCCAGCCCGAAGTCTCCGACAGTCCGGCCATCGACAAGAACCAGGTCGCCGGGGGTCATCCGCCTCAGAGCGCCACGAAGGAGACAGATGGCAAGCACGATCACGCTGCGGCTGAACGGCCGCGGGGTTGCGGCCGAGGCCGACCCGCAGACACCGCTGCTCTACGCGCTGCGCAACGAGCTCGGCCAGCGCGGCCCGCGTTTCGGTTGCGGGCTGGCGCAATGTGGCGCCTGCACCGTGCATGTCGACGGCCGCGCGACGCGCTCTTGTGTGGTGCCTACGGCCACGGTGAAGGGGCAGGCCATCACCACGCTGGACGGGCTGGCCGCGCAGTGGCGCGCACGCCGCGGCATCACCGACACGAGCGTGCTGCACCCGGTGCAGCAGGCCTTCATCGACGAGCAGGCCGCGCAGTGCGGCTACTGCATCAACGGCTGGATCATGACCGCGGCCGCGCTGCTGGAAGCCCAGCCCAGTGCCACCGATCAGGAGATCAAGGAGGGCCTGTCGGGCCTGAAATGCCGCTGCGGCACGCAGGTGAGCGTGCTGCGCGCCGTGAAGCGTGCGGCAGTGCAGATGCGCGCCGCCAAGGGGGTGGCATGAAGACCGGCGGGACGGTGTTCGAGTTGGATCGCCGCAGCTTCCTGGCCGGCGGTGCGGGCTTGCTCGTCAGCATGGCGATGCCGGTGGGCGCGCAGTCTGAAGACCGAGCGCCGGCGGTGGGCGATGGCCTGCCGCGCGAACGGCTGGACTCGTGGCTGGCCATCGACACCCAGGGCCGCATCACCGCCTTGTCGGGCAAGATCGACGCCGGCCTGGGCATCCCCACGGCGTTTGCGCAGATCGTGGCCGACGAACTCGACGTCGATATCGCGCAGGTCAGCATCCGGATGGGTGACACCGCCACCACGGTGGACCAGCGCGGCACCGGTTCCAGCAACGGCATCACCGACGGCGGCACCGCCTTGCGCACGGCCGCGGCGCAGGCGCGCGCTTTCCTCGTCGGCCGTGCGGCCGAACGCCTGGGCGTGCCTGTGGCGCAGCTGCAGGTGCGTGACGGCGTGGTGCGCGTCACGGGTGACGACAGCCGGCGGGTGAGCTACGGCGAGCTGCTGGCCGGCGGCCGCTTCGAGCTGGCGCTGGATGCCAAGGCGCAGACGAAGCCGGCCTCGGCCTACCGTTGGGTCGGGCAGCCGGTGCCGCGCAGCGACATACCCGCCAAGGTGAGTGCACAGTTCGAATACCTGGTCGACCTCCAGCTGCCGGGCATGGTGCACGCGCGTGTGTTGCGCCCGCCCACCGCCGGCGCCAATTTCCTGGGTGTCGACACGCTGCCCAAGCTGCCGGGCTTCATCAAGCTGGTGCAGCAAGGCAACTTCGTCGCTGTGGTCTGTGAGCGTGAAGAGCAGGCGGTGCAGGCCGCGCAGCGCGTGAAGTTGAAGTGGTCGGCGCCCACCGTGACCTTCTCGCGCGATTACGACGCGCTTTACGAGACGCTGCGCACGGCACCGGCCAAGGGCCCGGCCAAGGTTGACCGCAGCAACGGCGATGTCGACACCGCGCTGGCCGCGGCGGCGCGCCGCATCGAAGGCCACTACGAGTACCCCTTCCAGTCGCACGCCTGCATGGGCCCGGCCTGCGCACTGGCGCACATCACGCCCGCGCAGGTGACGGTGTGGATGGGCGGCCAGAAGCCCTATCCGCTGCGCCCCGCCGTGGCCGAGCTGCTGGGCCGGCCCAAGGAGCAGGTGCGGGTGATCTGGCTGCCCGGGCCGGGCAGCTACGGCACGAACGACGCCGACGCCGCAGCGGTGGATGCCGGGCTCGTGGCGCGTGAAGTCGGCCGGCCCGTGCGCCTGCAATACAGCCGCGAAGAGGCCACGGCCTGGGACGCCAAGGGCCCGCCCGGTGTCTTCCGCATGCGCGGCGGCCTGGACGCGACGGGCAAGGTCACCGCCTTCGACTACTTCTCGCGCGGGTATTCCGGGCGCACCCGCCCGTCGGGCACCTCGCGCTTCGGCGACAGTCTGGCCTCGCAACTGGTCGGAGGACATCAGACGCAGAGCCAGGACCTTGTTCAGATCTCGGCCGAAAGCTACCGCTTCGACCACAAACGCGTGGCCGGTGAACTGGTGGAGTGGAAGCAGTCGCTGGCCACGGGCCTGCGCACCGCGCACTTGCGTGACCCGGACGGCATGGCCACGTGTTTTGCCAGCGAATGCTTCATCGACGAGCTGGCCCTGGCCGCGGGGCTGGACCCGGTGGCCTTCCGGCTGCAGCACCTGGCCGAGCCGCGCCATGCGGCGGTGGTCAAGGCGGCTGCCGAGAAGGCCGGCTGGCGGCCCCGTGTCGGTGCCAACCCCGACAGTGCCGGCAACGCCGCTGTGTTGCGCGGCCGCGGCATCGCCTACGCGCCGCGCAACGGCGCGGTGGTGGCCATCGTCGCCGAGGTGGAGGTGCAGCGCGCCACGGGCCAGTGGCGGGCCACGCGCTTCGTCGTGGCACACGACTGCGGCCTGGTCATCAACCCGCGCAGCCTGGAAGGCGTGGTCGAGTCCAACATCCTGATGTCGTTGAGCCGCACGCGCCATGAAGAGGTTCGCTTCGACGCCCAGCGCGTGCGCAGCGTCGACTGGCTCAGCTACCCCATCCTCGACATCACCGAGGTGCCTGACAGCATCGAACTCGTGATCGTCGGCAACCAGGGCAGCCGCAGCTATGGTGCGGGCGAACCCAGCACGCGGCCGGTGGCTGCCGCACTGGCCAATGCCATGTTCGATGCCACCGGCCGCCGCCTTCGCCGCGTGCCCTTCACGCCCGAGCGTGTGCTGGCCGCGCTGCGCGGCAACGCGGCTTGAGGCCCTGCGCGCACACGATTCCTTCGATCCCCTTGTTTCTTGAACATCGAACCATGACCGAGACCTCTCAAGCCCGCCGCCACGCTCTGCTCACCAGCCTGGCCCTGGGCGCTGCGGCGCTGATGCCCGGCGCTGCGCTGGCGCAGACCGATTGGCCCAGCAAGCCCATCCGCATCGTCGTGCCCTACGCGCCGGGCGGCAGCTCCGACACCTTGGGCCGGCTGATTGGCCGCCACCTGCAGGACGCCTTCAAGCAGACTGTGGTGGTCGAGAACA
>JANMMD010000155.1:0-9496 GCA_031372905.1 Betaproteobacteria bacterium | reverse complement strand
CGCGCCAGCACTTCCTTGGGCAGGATGACACCGACCGAGTTGCCGATCTGGGTGAGCTTGAGGGCGGTCATGGTGGGTACTCCGTTATAACGGAAGTTATACTAACCGCCATCTTCACCCCGCCGCAAGGGCCGCCACTGCCATGCTCACCGTCAACAAGCTCATCCCCCAGGCCCGCGGCCTCGCCCCCGTGCTCGTGAAGCGCGCGCCGACGCTGGCGCTGGACTGGGACACGCGCCAGAAAAGCCGCTTCGACGCCGAGGACGGCAGCGGCCGCCAGCTGGCGGTCTTCCTGCCACGCGGCAGCGTGGTGCGGGGCGGCGACGTGCTGCTGGTGGAAGACGGCTCATTCGTGCTCGTGCAGGCCGCACCGCAGCCGGTGATGGTGGTGCGCCCCTGCGCCGAACACGGCCAGCCCGCCGACCTGCTGCGCGCCGCCTACCACCTGGGCAACCGCCACGTCGCGGTGGACCTGCGTGCCGACCGCCTGCAGTTCGAGCCCGACCACGTCCTGGCCGAGATGCTGCGGCGCCAGCACCTGACCGTGACCGAAGAAACCGCGGGTTTCGAGCCCGAGGGCGGCGCCTACCAAGGTGGTGGGCATGATCACCAAGACCACCACGACCACGATCACGGCCACGCGCACCACGACCACGCATCGCACGCGCATCCCCACGACCCCGCCCCGACGCGCGGCAAACCCGTGCCCGTGGCCGTAAAGCCCGCGCCCCACGTGCACGGCCCGGGCTGCGGGCACGACCACCACGGGCACTGAATGACGGCGCCTGCCGCCCCATCGGCTGGCACGCTGCTGCAGCTGATGTGGCTGGCCTCACCGGCCCTGCCGGTGGGCGGTTTCAGTTACTCCGAGGGGCTGGAAGCCGCGGTCGAGGCCGGCCGGGTCGGCACCGAGGCCGAGGCTGCCGATTGGTTGTCGGCGCAGTTGCAGTTGACCCTGGCACGCAGCGACCTGCCCGCGCTGGCACAGGCCCACGCGGCGTGGCACGCGCACGATGCCGAACAGGTGCGCGCAGTGAACGATTGGCTGCGCAGCACGCGCGAAAGCGCCGAGTTCCGCGCGCAGGCCGAGCAGATGGGCCGCTCTCTGCTCGACTGGCTGAAGAACAGCGCGCAGGCCGACGACCCACGCCTGCCCACCTTGGCAACACTGGGCCCGGCGCCCCTGTGGCCCACCGCCTTCGCGCTGGCTGCCGTGCTCGCCGGCGCGACCCCTCGCGACGCGCTGCTGGCCTTCGCCTGGGGCTGGTGCGAGAACATGGCGCAGGCCGCGATGAAGGCCGTGCCGCTGGGTCAGGCCGCAGCACAACGCCTGTTGTCGCGGCTGGCGGCTGAACTTCCCGGCGTGGTGGACACCGCGCTGGCCCTGCCGCCGGCTGAGCGCCAGGCCTACAGTCCGATGCTGGCGATCCTGAGCGCACAGCACGAGGCGCAGTACTCGCGCCTGTTCAGATCGTGAGGCGGTTTTGGCGCGGCGCGGTTCACGATTCTTTTCACGCGCAGCCCGCACTGAAAGCCGCAGCGGCGGCATGATGAGAGGCCGTCAGCCCGAGGAAGCCGCCATGACCCTGCCCACCCTGCCCCACCCCGGTTTTCGCGCCGCGGCCGCGGCCGTGCTGCTGGCCTGCGTCGGCGCCCCCGCCCAGGCTGGCGTTGATCTCTCCATCGGCCTGAACTTCCCCATCGGCTACCAGGGTCACCACCACCATGGCCACCGCGGTGCGGTGTACGGCAGCCTGCCGTTTGGTGCCGTCAGCGTGCAGATCGGTGGTGGTCATTACTGGCGGCATGGTGGCGTCTACTACCGGCCCTGGGGTCCGCGCTGGGTGGTGGTGGCGCCGCCGGTGGTGCTGGGCGAGCCGGTCATCGTGCAGGCCGCGCAAGCTGACCCGCCCTTGCCCGTGGCGCCCAGCAAGGCCGACCCCGTGATCTACCCGCGCAACGGCCAGAGCGCCCAGCAGACCGAGGCCGACCGCCAGGCGTGCAACCGCTGGGCCACCACGCAGCCGGCGGCGCTGGCCGACGCATCGGTCTTCCAGCGCGCCGTCGAAGCCTGCATGGACGGCCGCGGCTACAGCATGAAGTGACGGGCCGGCGGGCTCGCATGCTTCGTGCATGATGGCCCGCATGAACGCCAAGCTGCATCACATTCCCGGCCGCACGAAGAAGTTGCCCCCGCTGCGCGTGGGCGTCGGCGGGCCGGTGGGTTCAGGCAAGACGACCCTGGTCGAGATGCTGTGCAAGAGCATGCGCGAGCGTTGGGATCTCGTCGTCGTCACCAACGACATCTACACCAAGGAAGACCAGCGCCTGCTCACCGTGGCCGGCGCACTGGCGCCCGAGCGCATCGTCGGCGTGGAGACCGGCGGCTGCCCGCACACGGCGATCCGCGAAGACGCATCGATCAACCTCGAAGCGGTGGACCGGCTGCTCGAGCAGTTTCCCGATGCCGACATCGTCTTCATCGAAAGCGGCGGCGACAACCTCGCGGCCACCTTCAGCCCCGAGCTGAGCGACCTGACGATCTACGTCATCGATGTCGCGGCCGGCGAAAAAATCCCGCGCAAGGGCGGCCCCGGCATCACCAAGAGCGACCTCTTCGTCATCAACAAGATCGACCTCGCGCCGCATGTCGGCGCCAGCCTGGCCGTGATGGAGGCCGACACGCAGCGCATGCGCCCCGACCATGCCGGTGAACGCGCAAGACGCCCCTATGTGATGAGCAACCTGCGCACGCAGCAAGGCCTGGCCGAGGTGGTGCGTTTCATCGAGACGCGCGGGCTGCTCATCGCCTAGGCGCCTGCGTGCCAAAGCGCACCGATGCGCTGGCGCGTGCGGCCTAGGATGCAGGTCCGGGGCGCGGCCCTGCAAGCGGAGCTGACACATGGGCCTGATGTCTTTTCTCAAGGAAGCCGGCGAAAAACTCTTCGGCACCGGCAAGGCCGCTGCGGCCACCCCCGCCGCTGGCGCGTCGCCCGAACAGGTGGCGGCGCTGAACCAGACCGCCGGCAAGGCGATTGCCGACTACGTGGTGGCGCAAGGGCTGAAGGTCGACGGGCTGGATGTCAGCTTCGATGGCGCCACGTCCGCCGTCACCGTCTCGGGCGTGGTCGCCGACCAGGCCACCAAAGAGAAGGTGCTGCTGTGCTGCGGCAACGTGGCCGGCGTGGCTGGTGTCAACGACCTGCTGACGGTGACCACGCCCGAACCCGAGGCGCAGTGGCACACGGTGGTGTCGGGCGACAACCTCTCGAAGATCGCCAAGCATTTCTATGGCGATGCCAACAAGTACCCGGCCATCTTCGAGGCCAACCAGCCCATGCTGAAGCACCCGGACAAGATCTACCCGGGGCAGATGCTGCGCATTCCGAAGCTGGACTGAGTCGCGGCTGCAGGCCGCCTCGGTGCGCCGGGCGGCGGCGGCTAGAGTCGCGGCGTGAGCAAACTCTATTTCCGCTACGCGGCCATGAACGCCGGCAAAAGCACCGCGCTGCTGCAGGCCGCCTACAACTACGAAGAGCGGGGCATGCGCGTGCGCATGTTCACCGCCGCGCTGGACAACCGCACTGGCCAGGGCGTCATCGGCTCGCGCCTGGGCCTGCAGCGGCCGGTGGAGACCTTCGGGCCCGAGACGGTGTTCGATCTGCAGGGCCTGGGCGAAGGCATCGCCTGTGTGCTCATCGACGAGGCGCAGTTCCTCACGCACGAGCAGGTGCAGCAGCTGCACCGCCTGGCGCACCGCGGCGGCCCGCCCATCCTCTGCTACGGGCTGCGCAGCGATTTCCGCGGCGTGGCCTTTCCGGGCGCCGCGGCCCTGCTGACGCTGGCCGACGACCTGGAAGAGATGAAGACCATCTGCGCCTGCGCGCGCAAGGCCAGCATGAACCTGCGCGTCGACGACCAGGGCCGGCGCGTGAAGGAAGGCGAGCAGGTCGTCATCGGCGGCAACGAGCGCTACCGCGCCGTCTGCCCGCACTGCTTCTACACCGAAGACGACGACGAGACGTTGGCGCCCGGCCTCTTCGGTTGAAGGCTGAGGGGCGTCAGGCGCGGCTCGCCATCGCCTGACCCAAACGCACCGCGCCCCCGGGCGCCCACGCGGGATTGAAGCTCAACGGGCCTTGCGGGAACAGCAGCACCACCGTGCTGCCCAGCAGGAAGCGGCCCATCTCGGCGCCCTGCGCCAGCTGGATGTCCTGGTCGGCATAGCGCCAGTCGCGCAGTTCGCCCGTGCGCGGCGGGTTCACCACGCCATGCCACACGGTGGCCATGCTGCCGACGATGGTGGCGCCCACCAGCACGTTCACCCACACGCCCTGCGGGCCGTCGAAGACGCACACCACGCGCTCGTTGCGCGCAAACAGGCCCGGCACGCCACGCGCGGTGGCCGGGTTCACGCTGAACAGCTCACCGGGCACATGGATCATGCGCAGCAGCCGGCCGGCGCAGGGCATGTGGATGCGGTGGTAGTCCTTGGGGCTGAGGTAGATGGTGGCGAAGTGACCGCCGTGGAAATGCGCCGCGAGCGCGCTGTCGCCGCCCAGCAGCGCGGTGGCGGTGTAGTCATGGCCCTTGGCCTGGAAGATGCGCTCGCCGTCGATGCGCCCGAACTGGCTGATGGCACCGTCCACCGGGCACACCAGGTCGGCCTGCGCCAGCGGGCGCGCGCCCGGCTTCAGCGGCCGCGTGAAGAACTCGTTGAAGCTGGCGTAGCTGGCCGGGTCGGGGTCCGCGGCCTCGGCCATGTTCACGCCATAGCGCCGGATGAAGCGGCGGATGATGGCCGTGGTGATGGCACCGTCCTGCCGCCGCGCCACGAAGCCGGCGAACTGCGTGATCAGTTGCTTGGGCAGCAGGTGCTGCGCCGCCACGGCCCAACGCTCGGCCGATGGCGCTTGCTCTGGGGCGCTCACCGCAGCGGCGAGAGTTGGCGCAGCGCTTTCACGGCGCCGGCACCGACACTGGCGCCAAAGCGTTTGGCCAGGCGCTCGGCCACGTTTTCCTGCGGCGTGTAGTCGATCACCTCTTCGGCCTTCACCACCTCGCGCGCGACGAAGTCGAGGTTGCCCAGGCCGTCGGCCAGGCCCATCTTGACGGCCTCTTCACCGTTCCAGAACAGGCCCGAGAAGGTCTCGGGCGTCTCCTTCAGGCGCGCGCCACGGCCTTCTTTGACGACGCTGATGAACTGCTGGTGAATCTGGTCGAGCATCGCCTTGGCGAGCGCGGTTTGGCGCGGGTTTTCAGGGCTGAACGGGTCGAGCATGCCCTTGTTGGCACCCGCAGTGAGCAGGCGGCGTTCGACGCCCAGTTTCTCCATCGTGCCGGTGAAGCCGAAGCCGTCCATCAGCACGCCGATGCTGCCGACGATGCTGGCCTTGTCGACATAGATTTCATCGGCCGCCGCAGCAATGTAGTAGGCGCCCGAGGCACACACCTCCTCGACGACGACGTAGACCTTCTTGTTGTGCTTGGCCTTCAAGCGGCGCAGTTCGTCGTTGATGATGCCGCTCTGCACCGGGCTGCCACCGGGTGAATTCATGCGCAGCACGATGGCCACCGAACCCGGGTCTTCAAACGCGCCCTTCAGTGCGCCCACCAGCAGTTCGGCGCTGGCTTCGCTGTCCACCGCGATTTCGCCGCGCACTTCCACCAGCGCCGTGTGCGGCGTGCTGTGATTGGCGGTGCTGGCGCGGTGGAAGAGGCCGAACCACAGCACGGCAGCCGCCAGGCCGAGCCAGGCGAGGCGAAAGAAGACGCGCCAGCGGCGGTCGGACCGGTGCTGGCGCAGCACTTCCATCGCCAGGCGCTCAAGGCTGCTTTCCAGCGCCGGGCGTGATGCCACAGACGCCACGGACGCGGCCGATGCAGGCTGCGCAGACGGTTCAAAGGGTGGTTCCACCGGCGCCGGCGGCGGGGTGGTTTCAGGGCTGCTCATGGGGGGGCTTTCGCAGGGCCGGTGGTGCTGGGTCGGATAGAAGCACGGGCCCGATGTCGCGGGAAGGATACCAATACACCTGACCGTCGCGCTCGGCGACGGCCACTGCGGTGAGGCTGCCGCGGCCGCAGGGGCCGCCGACGCAGCGGCCGCTTTGCGGCGCGTAAGAAGCGCCGTGGATGCTGCACAGGATGAAGCGCTTCTCGATGTCGAGGAACTCGCCGGGCTGCCAGTCCATCTCGGTGGGCACGTGCACGCAGCGGTTCAGGTAGGCGCGCACTTCGCCTTCAAAGCGCAGCGCAAAGGCGCGCGTCGGGCGGCCGTACTGCAGCACGTCCCAGACCCAGGCGCGGCCCTTTTCTTCGAGCTCGGCGCCGGCACACAAGGGCAAGCCAAGGTCGGCAGGCACCGGCTCGCTCAAGCGTTCTCCATCAGCCAGTCATGCAGCTCACGCGTGCTGTGCGCCACGAACAGCGGGCCATGCGCGGCAAAGGCCTCGGGCTCGTGCGCACCGTAACTCACCGCCACGCGCGGTGTGCCGGCGTTGGCCGCCAGCAGCAGGTCGTGCGTGGTGTCGCCGATCATCAAGGTGCGCTCGGGCGCCACGCCCAGCTCGGCCATCAGCTCCTGCAGCATCAGCGGGTGCGGCTTGCTCGCGGTTTCGTCCGCGGTGCGCGTGGCGTCGAAGAGGCCCTGCAGCTGCGCGTGCTGCAAGGCATCGTCCAGGCCGCGGCGGTTCTTGCCGGTGGCCACGGCCAGCAGATGCTGGCGCTCCTTCAACGCGTGCAGCATTTCCACGGTGCCGGGGAAGAGCACCAGCGCATCTCGGTTGGCCATGTAGTGGTGGCGGTAGCGCTGCCCGAGTTCCGGGTAACGCTCGGGCGCGAGGCCCGGCACGGCGTGCTGCAGCGCGTCGTGCAGGCCCAGGCCGATGACGTAGGCGGCGGCGGTGTCGCTGGGTACCGCAGCGCCGATGTCGCGGCAGGCGTCCTGGATGCAGCGCACGATCAACATCGTGCTGTCGAAGAGCGTGCCGTCCCAATCGAAGGCGATGAGGTCGTAGCGGCGGGTTCTCGGTCGTGTCATGAATTCAGCAGTCGGGTGCAGTCGGCCGGCAGCGGCGCGGCCAGGGTGATGCGCTCGCCGCTGGCCGGGTGGTCGAAGGCCAGCTGGCGCGCGTGCAGGAACATGCGGTCGAAGTGTTCCGCCTTCGCGAAGGTCTTGTTGCGCGGGAAGTCGCCGTACTTGGGGTCGCCAACGATGGGGTGGCCCTGGCTCGCCAGGTGCACGCGGATCTGGTGTGTGCGGCCGGTTTTCAGGGTGATGTCGAGCAGGCTCAGGGCCTGGCCGGACAGCACCAGGCGCTGCGCCAGCTTCACCAGCGTGATGCTGCGGCGGCCGTCGGCATGGTCGGCCGCCACCACGCGCACGTGGCGTTCACCCTGGGTGTCCAGGCCCTTGTGCAATGCCTGGTCGATGACCTTGAGCTTCTCGGGCCAGTCGCCGAAGACCAGCGCGAAGTAGCTCTTGCCGGTGTCGCGGCTGCGGAACTGGTCTTGCACCGCGGTCAGCGCGCTGCGCTTCTTGGCCAGCAGCAGCACGCCCGAGGTCTCCTTGTCGAGCCGGTGCACGAGTTCGAGAAAGCGTGCCGTCGGTCGGGCGGACCGCAGTTGCTCGATGACCCCGGAGCTCACCCCGCTGCCGCCGTGCACCGCCACGCCGGCGGGTTTGGCGATGGCCAGCAGGTGTTCGTCTTCCAGCAGCACCGGGAACTCCCGCGCCGGCGCGGCCGGGGAGGTGGACGGCTCGGGCAGGCGCATCGGCGGCACGCGCACGTCGTCGCCCTCCTGGATGCGGCTGTCGGCACTCGCGCGGCCCTTGTTCAGCCGCACTTCGCCCGAGCGGATGACGCGGTAGACATGCGTCTTGGGCACGCCCTTGAGGATGCGCAGCAGGAAGTTGTCCAGGCGCTGGCCGGCCGAGTCGGCATCGACGGTCAGATGGCGCACCGCCAGTGCGGCCCCGACTGCTTCGGGACCGGCTTTCGCATCTATACTCTGCCGCTCCACGTTCACGCTGTAAGTGCTTGATTTACTGGAGTTTACTCGGGCACTCGGACGTAGACGTGGGGCGCGGCAGGTGAGGCATGAGCCCCCTGTGCGCCAAAAGAGGTGATGCAACGCCCGCAGCGGGCGTTCGGGTCGGGGCCCCAGAGGTACCCGGCAGGCCGCAGCTGCAGGTGGCAGAGGAACAAAGAAAAACCCCGGTCTCGCCCCTCGTGGCAAGACACCCGTGAACACCCGTGGTGGCAGAGCGACTGATGCCCACAGCGTCAGGCCCACTGCCACCCGCGCCCGGTGCGCCCAGCAGTCCATGCAGTTTCCGTTTCCCGACCACCCCCAGACACGCGCCCAGGCGCCGCGGCTTGTTGCCGCCGGCCCAGGCACGGGGGCCATGCCGCGTCATCCGCGGCAGGCTGGGTCGACGGCGCTTGGTCCTGCCGCCGCACCGCCAGCGCACGCGCCAACGCTGCGCCGCTGACCGCCCACCCGGCGGCCGACACGCAGTCCAGGGCATTTCGCGCCGCCGGTTTTTCCGCGTTGTTCGTGCATCGGTGTGAGAACGGGCGTCCCCGATAAGGGCGACGCCACGCGGGAGTGCACATGAAACGCATGCTGATCAACGCCACGCAGCCGGAAGAGCGGCGCCTGGCCATCGTCGACGGGCAGAAACTGCTCGACTTCGAAACCGAAATCGAAGGGCGCGAACAGCGCAAGGGCAACATCTACAAGGCGCTCATCACGCGCGTCGAGCCCAGCCTGGAAGCCTGCTTCGTCGACTACGGCGAAGACCGCCACGGTTTCCTGCCCTTCAAGGAAATCTCGAAGAACTACTTCCGCGAAGGCGCCGACGTCAAGAACGCGCGCATCCAGGACGTCGTCAAGGAAGGCGACAGCCTGCTGGTGCAGGTGGAAAAGGAAGAGCGCGGCAACAAGGGCGCCGCACTCACCACCTTCGTCAGCCTGGCCGGCCGTTACCTCGTGCTGATGCCCAACAACCCGCGCGGCGGCGGCGTGAGCCGGCGCATCGAGGGTGAGCAGCGCGAGGAACTCAAGGAAAACCTCGACCAGCTCGAGTACCCGAAAGGCATGAGCCTGATCGCGCGCACCGCCGGCATCGGCCGCAGCGCCGCCGAGCTGCAGTGGGACCTGAACTACATGCTCAAGCTCTGGGACGCCATCGACGGCGCTTCCAAGGGCGGCAAGGGCGCGTTCCTGATCTACCAGGAGAGCAGCCTCGTCATCCGCGCCATCCGCGACTACTTCACCGCGGACATCGGCGAGATCCTGATCGACACCGACGATATCTTCGAGCAGGCGCAGCAGTTCATGAACCACGTGATGCCGGAAACGGCAAATCGCGTGAAGCGCTACCGCGACGACGCGGCGCTGTTCAGCCGCTTCCAGATCGAACACCAGATCGAGACCGCCTTCAGCCGCACGGTGAACCTGCCCAGCGGCGGCGCCATCGTCATCGACCACA
>JANMMD010000147.1:0-2990 GCA_031372905.1 Betaproteobacteria bacterium | reverse complement strand
GCCGACGACATCCTCGCCGAGCGCGGCGTGCTCGTGGTGCCCGACGTCATCTGCAACGCCGGCGGCGTGACGGTGAGCTACTTCGAGTGGGTGCAGGACTTCAGCAGCTTCTTCTGGAGCGAAGACGAGATCAACGTGCGGCTGGACAAGATCATGGTCGACGCGCTGAAGAAGATCTGGGACACCGCCGACCGCCACAAGATCACACTGCGCACGGCCACTTTTGCCGTGGCTTGCGAGCGCATCCTGATCGCGCGTGAGGAGCGCGGGCTCTATCCGTGAACTCGCACTGAACACACACTGAGCGTGCCCACGTTTCGCGAGGTAAAGCCCGGCCGGCCGGGTTTTACCGCCGCGTCATAATCCGCGGCCGCGTGGCTGTGCGGCTTTGCCTGGCACGCCACCCCCCGATCCGGCCCAACCTAGGACCTCCCCGATGACCCCTGTCTCCTCCTCGCGCCGGCTGGCCCTGCTGGCCGCTTTGGCCTCGTCCGTGTTGTTGGCTGCCTGCGGCGGCGGTGGCGGTGGCGGTTCCGGCAACACCAACCTGCGTGCGATCAACCTCACCACCGATCTGCCCAGCGTCGACCTCTTCACCGGCGACACGCGGCGTTTCAGCGCCCTGGCCACCGATGCCCCCGCGACGTCGATCTCGCTGGAAGCCAACACCTACACGCTGAACGTCAAGCGGGCCGGCGATGGCGCTTCGCTGTCCACCGGCTCCTACACGCTGGCCAAAGACCAGAACTACACCGCCGTGATCTGGGGCCGCGAGACCGCGCTGCGCGTGAGCACGCTGCCCGAAGACGAGAACACCGACAACATCACCGAGGCCTCCACAGCCCGCGTGCGTTTCTTCAACGCCACCACCGACACCGGTTCGGTGGACGTGTTCCTGACCCCCACGTCCTCGACGGGCGACCTGGGTGATGTGCAGCCCAACCAATCGGCACTGACCAGCGGCTCGCTCAGCGGTTTCCGCGACATCAGCGCCGCCAACTACCGCCTGCGCGTGACCGGCGCGGGTGACCCCAACGACGTGCGCCTGGACGTGCCCAGCATCACTTTGCCGGGCAAGAAGTACGCCACGCTTGTGATCACCGCGGGCGCGGGCGGTGTCTTGGTGAACGGCACGCTGATCGAACAGCGTGCAGGCGTCACGGCCCTGAAGAACAGCAAGGCGCGCCTGCGCGTGGTGGCCAGCGTCGCCAGTGGCAGCAACGTCGGCGTGACGCTGGGCGGCTCGTCGGTCATCGGCGCGCTGCGCTCGCCGAACTACACGCCCTACGGCTCCGCGGCGTCCGGCACCCAGGAGTTGGTGGTGCGCGTGAACGGCGCCATCATCTCGACGAGTCAGCGCACGCTGGTGCCGGGCGCCGATTACACGCTGCTCACCTACGGCTCTCCGACAGCGCCGCAGGTGGCCTTGCTGACCGACGACAACCGCCTGCCCAGCATCAACACGCGCGCCAAGATCCGTCTCGTGAACGGGCTGGTCGGCACCGATCCGCTGACGATGCAGGTCGACTTCCTCACGCAGCCCGCCACGTCCGACATTCCGGCAGGCGGCGCTTCGGCCTACGCCACGGTGACGGCCGCAGGCTCGTCGCGGGTGGAAGTGACGTCACCCAGCGCCCAGGCCGCACTGGCTTCCTTCCCGCCGGCCGGCAGCGCTGCCACCACCAACCTGCTGCAGGCGCAAGGCGTCTACACGGTGTTCGTGCTGGACGGGCAGCCGCGCAAGGCCAACGGCGACCTCGACCCCACCGGCCGCCTCAGCCGCGACCGCTGAAGCAGCCACGATCGGGGGGCGCCCAAAGCGCCCACCGCTACCATCAGGGGGTTCGTTCGAACCCCCTTTTTCATTCCATGATGAACCCGCAGAACACCGACCAAGCCCCGGGCGAAGTGCCCTTGTCCTTCGACACCACCGAGGCGAACTTCGAGACCGAGGTGCTCGAGCTCTCGATGCAGGTGCCGGTGCTGCTGGACTGCTGGGCGCCGTGGTGCGGCCCCTGCCGCCAGCTCGGGCCGGTGCTGGAGAAGGTGGTGAAGGCCTACGGCGGCCGCTTCGTGCTGGCCAAGCTGAACACCGACGAAGCGCCGCAGATCAGTGCCGCGCTGCGCATCCGCAGCATCCCGCTGGTGGTGCTTTTCGTTGGCGGCCGGCCGGTCGATCAGTTCATGGGCGCGCTGCCCGAAGGCCAGATCAAGGCCTTCCTCGACAAGCACCTGCCGGCCGAGGTGGTGGACGCCGAGGCCGAACAGGTCTTCGGCCCGCTGGACGAAGCCGCCGAGCTCATCAGCGCCGGTGAAGTGGACGCGGCACAGGCGCTGCTCGACAGCATCCCCGAAGCCGAGCGCGACGAAGAACATGCGCGCCTGGTGAAGCGCCTGGCTTTGGCCAGCGAGAAACCGGAAGGCAACGCGGCCGAGCTCTCTGCGCGCATCGCCGCCAACCCGCGTGATTTCGAAGCCCGCTTTGCGCTGGCCGCGTTGCTGGCCCACGGCGGCGACTTCAACGCTGCCTTCGACCAACTGCTGGAAGTGGTGCTGCGCGACAAGGCCGAGGGCAGGCCCGACCGCGAAAAGGCGCGGCTGCAGCTGGTGCAGTGGTTCGAGGTCTGCGGCGACCCCGCGGTGGTGAGCCGCGGCAGGCGTTACCTGGGCATGTACCTGAACTGAGGGCTCAGGCCATTCCCGCCAGCAGTTCGGCGTTGCCGCCGGCAGCGGCGGTGTTCACCGTCACCGTCTGCTCGGCGCAGAAGCGGTAGAGGTAATGCGGCCCGCCGGCCTTCGGGCCGGTGCCGCTCAGGCCTTCGCCGCCGAAGGGCTGCACACCCACCACTGCGCCGATCATGTTGCGGTTGACGTAGACGTTGCCGACCTTGGCCATGTCCGCGATGCGCTGCGCGCGGCTGTCGATGCGCGTCTGCACACCGAGCGTCAGGCCGTAGCCCAGCGCGTTGATCTGGCGCACCACCTCGTTG
>JANMMD010000122.1:0-4021 GCA_031372905.1 Betaproteobacteria bacterium | reverse complement strand
GATGACCGCACGATGAAAGTGCTGAACCTGCGCTGCGCCAACGGCCACGGCTTCGAGGGCTGGTTCGCCTCCGAGGACGACTTCCTCAGCCAGAACGGGCGTGCCTTGATCGAATGCCCGATGTGCGCCGACCGCGTCATCGGCCGCCTGCCTTCGGCGCCGCGCCTGAACCTCTCGGGCGCGCGCGAGGTGACGCCGCTGCCCGGTTCGCCGGCCGCCGGCGCCGAGCCTGGCAGCGATACCGCGTCGCTTCCCACGCCCGACCAGGTGCAGGCCGCCTATTTGCACGGCGTGCGCCAGCTGCTCGCGCGCACCGAGGATGTGGGCCCGCGTTTTCCGGAGGAAGCGCGGCGCATTCATTACGGCGAAGCGCCCAACCGCGGCATACGCGGGCATGCCACGCCACAAGAGCGCGAGGCACTGCGCGACGAAGGCATCGACACCGTGGCCATCGCGGTGCCGCGGGCACTGGAAGGTCCGGTGCAGTGAGGGCCGGCGCCGCGGCTTACAGCACGCGGCCGGGGTTCAGCAGGTTTCGCGGGTCGAAGGCGGCCTTGATACCGCGCATCAGCTGCAAGGCCACGGGCGATTTCCGCAAGGCGAGTTCTTCGCGCTTCAACAGGCCGATGCCGTGTTCGGCGCTGAACGAACCGCCGTGGCGCGCCACCGTATCGAAGACCACCGTGTTCACCGCGTGCTCCTGTTCAGCCAGAAAGCGCTGGCCGTTCTCGCCCCGGGGCGCCTGCACGTTGTAGTGCAGGTTGCCGTCGCCGAGGTGACCGAAATTCACCAGCTGCACACCCGGAAAGCGCGCCAGCAGCGCCGCATCGGCTTCGGCCACGAAGGCCGGCAGGCGCGACACCGGCACCGAGATGTCGTGCTTGATGTTCGGGCCCTCTTCGGCCTGCGCCAGCGGGATGCTCTCGCGCACGTGCCACAGCGCCTGGCTCTGCGCCAGGCTCTCGGCCACCACGGCATCCTGTACAACGCCGGCTTCGAGCGCAGCGCCCAGCAGCCCCTCGAAGGCCTCGCGCGCATGGGCCTCGCTTTCGGTGTCGCTGTGCTCCAGCAGCACCGTCCATTCGGCCTGCGGCAGCGGGCGCGGCAGGGCGGGAAAGTGTGTCGCCGTCAGCTGCAGCGCATAACGGCCCATCATCTCGAAGCCGGTGAGCCCCGCGCCCAGGCGCGCACGTGCCAGCTTCAAGAGCTCGAGGCAGTCGGCCACGCTGTTGCAGGCGGCGAAAGCCGTGCCAGTGGCTGCAGGCTGGGGCGCCAGCTTCATCGTCGCTGCCGTGATGATGCCCAGCGTGCCTTCGCTGCCGATGAAGAGATCACGCAGGTCGTAGCCGGTGTTGTCCTTGCGCAGGCCGGACAGTCCCTCCCAGATGTGGCCTTGCGCCGTCACCACTTCCAACCCCAGGCAGAGGTCGCGCGCATTGCCCCAGCGCAGCACCTGGGTGCCGCCGGCGTTGGTGGCCAGGTTCCCGCCCAAGGTGCAGCTGCCTTCGGCGGCCAGGCTCAGGGGGAAGAGCAGGCCACGTTCAACCGCGGCTTGCTGCACGGCCTGCAGCACGCAGCCCGCCTCGGCTGTCAACGTGAGGTTGGCTTCGTCGATGGCGCGGATGCGGTTCATGCGCTGCAGGCTCAGCAGCACCTGCGTGCCGCTGGCGTCGGGCACGCCGCCGCCCACCAGCCCCGTGTTGCCACCCTGCGGCACGATGGCGGCGCCGTGTGCAGCGCAGGCTTGCACCACCGCGGCCACTTCAGCCGTGCTGCCGGGCCGCACCACGGCCAGGGCCTTGCCGCGCCAGCGGCGGCGCCAGTCTTGTTCCCAGGCGGAAAGGTCGCCTTCGGTCAACACGTGGGCGGCGCCCAAGGCCGCTCGCAGCGTGTCGAGCAATGCGTTCACGCAGCAGCCTTGCCCGCGGTCTCGTGGGTCTTGTGCTGCGCCGCAGCCGCAGCCGCAGCCGCGGCAGCGAGCGCCGCGCCGTTGCGCAAGCGCCAGCGGATGTAGACGCCGCTGACGACAAACAGCACCACGCTCAAGACGACTTCCGCCACGGCCAGGCCTTGGCCCATGCCGCGTTCGGTGGTGGCGCGCACCACGCCCTCCATGAAGTAGAGCCAGATCAGCAGGCTCAGCCAGCGGAAGGTGTACATGCGGTGGCGCAGCAGCCCGGCCACGCACAGCACCAGCGGCAGCACCTTCAACGCCAGCGTGCCGCTGCCGGTGGGGGCCAGCCACAGCTCCCAGGCCAGGCCCAGGGCGATGAGGGCGAGCAGCGCGGCCAGTGCCGCAGCGCGGGTGCTGCGCACCACGGCGTCGGGGGCGTTTTGCACCCCGGTGGCGCTGGGGTGGCGCGGGTCTTCTGAAGGGGTCATGCGGCATCATAGCCAGCATGAACATCACACCCGGCCCACAGGGTCGCCTGGGCAGCGGCCCGCAGGGCCCGCTGGCCGCGCGCGCGCAGGCGCAGCTCGCACTGCTGCTGCAGACCCTGCGCAACTGGCCCTGGTTCGACACCCTGCGCACGCTGCGCCAACGCTTTGGCGAAGACCGCCTGGGCCTCACCGCCGGCAGCCTGACCTTCACGACGCTGATCGCACTCGTGCCGCTGGTCACGGTGACGCTGGCCATCTTCACCGCTTTCCCGATGTTCGCCGGCATCGAGGTCGCGCTGCAGAAGTACTTCCTGCAGAACCTGGTGCCCGATGGCATTGCGCGGCCGGTGCTGCGATCGCTCACCATGTTTGCGGCCAAGGCGCGTGGCGTCGGCACCGTCGGCCTGGTGCTGCTGATGATCACCGCGCTGGCCATGGCGCTCACGATCGACCGCGCACTGAATGCCATCTGGCGCGTGCGCCGCTCGCGCTCCTTCGCGCAGCGCATCCTCGTCTACTGGGCCGGCCTGACGCTGGGGCCGCTGGTGCTGGGCGTGAGCGTCTCGTTGACGTCCTATGCCGTGTCGGCCTCACGCGGGCTGGTCACGGGCTTGCCGGGCGGCGTGGGCTTGCTGCTCGAAGTGATGCAGTTCCTGATGTTCGCCGGCGCCACCGCGGCGATGTTCCATTACGTGCCCAACACCTCGGTGCTCTGGCGCCACGCCTGGGCGGGCGGCTTGTTCGTGGCCGCGGCTTTCGAGGGCGCGAAGAAGGCGCTGGCCTGGTACGTGGACGCGGTGCCCACCTTCTCGGCGGTGTATGGGGCCTTTGCCACGCTGCCCATCCTGCTGCTGTGGGTGTACCTGGCCTGGGTCATCGTGCTGCTGGGCGCGGTGATTGCGGCTTATGCGCCCAGCCTGCAGCTGCGTGTGGCGGCACGCGCGGCCGAACCGGGCTGGCGCTTCGAGCTCGCGCTGGCCGTACTGCGGCTGTTGGACGCCGCACGCCATGCGCCGCAGCGCGGCCTCTCGCTCGGTGCGCTGGGCGAGGCGCTGCGGGCCGACCCGCTGCAGCTGGAACCCGTGGTCGACTTGCTGGCCGACATGGACTGGGTGCAACGCCTGGACGAAGGCGGCAGCGCGCGCCATGTACTGCTGTGCGACCCCGAACGCACGCTGCTGGTGGAGCTGATGAATCGCACGCTGCTCGCGCCCAGTGCCACGGCCGCGGGCTTCCGGCGCAGCGCGGGCTTCGACAAGCTGATGTTGTCGGACGCGCTCGGGTCCTGAATTCGTTCCTGTCAGACCAGCGCCACGCGCATCGCGGCCAGCACGGCGTCGGGCGCTTCCGCCATCAACTGGTGGCCGGCAGCGACGGTGTGCACGGTCGCGTTCAGTCGTTGCGCGATGTCTTTGGCGCTGCGCGGCAGCGTCATCTGGTCGGCCTGGCCCAGCACCATGGTGCTCGGGCAACGCACACGACCGGCCGCCTCCAGCCCGCCTGTGTAGTGGTTGCAGGCCGAGAAGTCGGTGTGGAAGAGCCGTGCGTCGCCCTGCGCTGCCAGCACCTGGTGCGCCAGCGCGCGGTGGCCGCCGTGCAGCCACACGCCAGGCCCCGGATAGCCGGGTTTGCTGGCCAG
>JANMMD010000104.1:0-11180 GCA_031372905.1 Betaproteobacteria bacterium | reverse complement strand
CCGAAGGTCCAGAAGGTGTAGCTCACGCCCTCGGAGATCGGCATCTCCTTTTCCACCACCTCGAGCTCGACGATGACCTTGGCCGGCGCCTTGCGGCCCGTGGGCGGCGGCACGTGGGGCGGGCTGGTGAGCACGGCGCGCACGACCGCGCCCCGAGGCGACCCGAGGTCGCCGGGGCTGCGTGCAGGCTTGGGGTCGGCGGCCAGCGCGCCGGCAACCAGCACGGTCGAGACGAGCAAAGCGCCGGCCCACGAGAATCGGAATCGGTGCGCCATGAGAGGCTCCTTCAACGGACGACGAACCCGGCCACACCCGAAGCGGTGCGGCGCCAGGCAGCATGTTGGGCTTGCAGCAGCTGCGCAGCCTTGCGCGAGATCAACCGCAGCAGCTCCAGCTCGCCTGCGCAGCGGGATGCGCCGCGCTGCCAGCGGCAGGCCGGCGGCGCACGGGGCTAACATGAGCCGGCGCGCCGCCTCGCGGACCGCGGCCGGAATGTCCATGAACCTGCGCCTCAAACTCCTGCTCGTTGCCACGGTGCCCCTGACGCTGGCCTTCGCGCTGACGGTTGGGGTGCTGAACCTGCAGCAGGCTCAGCTTTCGCAGCGCCAGGAAGAACTTGTGCGCGCCGCCTACGCCGAGGCCACACGCGCCGAGTTGCGGCACTACGTGGCGCTGGCGCTCAGCACCGTGAGCCCGCTGTACAACACCGGCCGCGACGACGACGACGTCAAGCGGCTGGCCATGCAGCAGCTGCTCAACCTCGACTACGGCCCCGACGGCTACTTCTTCCTCTACGACTACAGCGGCCGCAACCTGATGCACCCGCGGCAGCCCGAGCTCGTCGGGCGCAACCTGATCGAGATGCGCGACAGCCGCGGCGTGGCCGTGATCCGCGAGATGATCGACAAGGCACGCACCGGCGGCGGCTTCGTCGAGTACATGTGGAACCGGCCCTCGCTACAGGACCAGTCGGCCAAGCTCGGCTACGTCACCGGGCTGGACCGCTGGCAATGGATGATCGGCACCGGCATCTACACCGAAGAGATCGACCGCCTGGTGCTGCAGCTCGACGAGCAGCTCGAGGCCAGCCTGCGCACCACGCTGCGCTGGGTGGCGGCGGCGGCGGCGCTGTCGATCGGCGTCGTGCTGGCCAGCGTGCTGGGGCTGTCGATCACGGAGCTGCGCGCCGCCGATGCCAAGCTGACACTGCTGGCCAGCCGCCTCGTGCGCACACAAGAGGACGAACGCGCGTGGCTCTCGCGCGAGCTGCACGACGGCACCAGCCAGACCCTGGTGTCGGCCAAGCTGCTGACCGAGAGCGCCATCGAGCGCCTGCCCGAAGGCGAGAACACGCTGCGCCCGTTGTTGCAGCGCTCGCTGGCCCGCCTGAGCCAGGCGCTGGACGGCGTGCGCGACATCTCGCACCGCGTGCGCCCGGCCGAACTCGACACGCTGGGCCTGCGCGCGGCGCTGCGCCAGCTGGGCGAGGAGAGTTCTGCAGCTGCCGGTCTGGACTTCCGCTTCGACGGCGGTGACGAGCCGCACGGCCTGTCCGACGAGGTGCGCACGACGCTGTTCCGCGTCGCCCAGGAGGCGCTGGCCAACGTGCTCAAGCATGCCCAGGCGCGCACGGTCCGGCTGTCGCTGGCCAGTGACAACGCGGGCCTGCGCATGACGCTGCTGGACGACGGCCAGGGTTTCGATCTCGATGCCGTGGCCCAGCACCCGCAGCGCGGCATCGGCCTGCGCAACATGCGTGAACGGCTGAACGACGTCGGCGGCCGCCTGGAGGTGGTGTCGGGCGCCGAGGGCACGCGCATCGTGGCCGAGGTACCGCGCATGACAAAGCCCGGCACCTTGCGGGCAATGGCATGACCACGGCCGAAACGGTGCGGCCCATCCGCGTGCTGCTGGTGGACGACCACCCGCTGGTGCGCGAGGGCATCGCCGCGCGGCTGAGCTCCGAGCCGGGCATCGACGTCGTCGGCGAGGCCGGCGACGCCGCCAGCGCCCTGGCCTGTCTGGCGACGCTGCGCCCGACCATCGTGCTCACCGACATCGGCATGAAGGGCGTCGGCGGCATCGAGCTGACGCGCCGGTTGCTGGCGCAGGAGCCCGCGCTGCGGGTGCTGGTGCTGAGCATGTACGACAGCGCCGACTACGCCCAGCAGGCGCTGGCCGCCGGCGCCAGCGGCTACGTGCTGAAAGATTCGCCCTCGGCCGAGCTCGTGGCCGCGCTGCGCAGCGTGGCTGCCGGCGGCACCTTCCTCAGCCCGGCGATGGCGCAGCGTCTGTTCCGCCAGCCGACCACGCGCACCCAGCTGTCCGACCGCGAGCAGCAGATCCTGGCGCTGCTGGCGCAGGGCCAGTCGAGCAAGCAGATCGCGCGCACGCTCGACATCGGCGTGCGCACGGTGGAGACGCACCGCCAGGCCATCCGCCGCAAGCTCGACCTGGAGGGCCAGGCCGAGCTCATCCGCTACGCCGTCGAGCACGCGCGCGGCGGCCCGTCGCCGCACTAGGGTTCTCCCGCCACTGGGTTTTCCAGTACGTGTTGCCGCGGAAGCGCGCTGCGTATTGCGACGGAAGTCGCCGCGCGCAGGAAACACGACCATGCACGGCAAGCGGCAGGCCCTTTTCCCTTTCGCCCGCCGACCCTTCCCTGCAGCGGAGACAACCATGCACCCTACCCTTCGTACCCTCACCGCCGCGGTGGCACTCGCCCTCGCCGGCTTCGGCGCCCACGCGGCAGACCCGATCAAGATCGGCGTCGACGGCCCCTTCACCGGCGGCTCGTCGTCGATGGGCGTCTCGATGCGCGACGGCGTGCGCATGGCCGTCGACGAGATCAACAAGGCCGGCGGCGTGCTCGGCCGCCCCCTCGCGCTGGTGGAGCGTGACGACGAGGCGAAGAACGAGCGCGGCGTGCAGATCGCACAGGAGCTGATCAGCAAGGAAAAGGTGGTCGCCGTCGTCGGCTACATCAACACCGGTGTGGCGCTGGCTTCGCACCGCTTCTTCCAGGAAGCCAAGATCCCGGTGATGAACAACGTGGCCACGGGCACGCTGGTCACGCACCAGTTCGACGACCAGCCGGAGAACTACGTCTTCCGCAACTCGGCGCACGACAGCATCCAGGCGCCGATGATCGTGGAGGAGGCCGTGACGCGCCGCGGCTACAAGCGCGTGGCGATCCTGTCGGACAGCACCAACTACGGCCAGCTCGGCCGCGCCGACCTCGAGGCCGCGCTGGCGCAGAAGGGCATCAAGGCGGTGGCGGTGGAGAAGTTCAACATCAAGGACGTCGACATGACGCCGCAGCTGCTGAAGGCCAAGGAAGCCGGCGCCGAGGCGGTGCTGACCTACGGCATCGGCCCCGAGCTGGCGCAGATCGCCAACGGCATGACCAAGCTCGGCTGGAAGGTGCCGATGGTGGGCAGCTGGACGCTGAGCATGGCCAACTTCATCGACAACGCGGGCCCGGGCGGCGAAGGCGCGCGCATGCCGCAGACCTTCATCCAGGAGCCCACCACGCCCAAGCGCCAGGCCTTCATCGTCAACTACCTGAAGACCTTCAAGCCGAAGAACAGCCGCATCGATTCACCGGTGTCGGCGGCGCAGGGCTACGACTCCATCTACCTGCTGGCCGCGGCCATCAAGCAGGCCGGCAGCACCGAGGGCCCGAAGATCAAGGCCGCGCTGGAAGACCTGAAGACGCCGGTGGAAGGCGTCGTCACCACCTACAACAAGCCCTACAGCGCCAAGGACCACGAGGCCATCACCGTCAACATCCCGGTGTTCGGCGAGGTCAAGGGCCAGCGCGTCGTCTATGCCTACGAAAACGACGCGAAGAAGGCTTCCGAGGTGCGCGTGAAGGACACCAGCGCCAAGGGCGCGCTGGTAGCCCCGGTCAAGAAGTAGTCCATGCAGATCCTGACCCAACTCGTGTTCAGCGGCATCGCGCTGGGCATGATCTACGCCGTCATCGCCTTCGGCTACCAGCTCACCTTCGCCACGTCGGACACGCTGAACTTCGGCCAGGGCGATGCGCTGATGCTGGGCGCCCTGGTGGCGCTGACGCTGGTCACCGTCGTCGGCATCAACTACTGGCTGGCGATCCCGCTGGTGTGCCTGTTCGGCGCGCTGCAGGGCGCGGTGGTCGAGCGCATCGGCGTGCGCCCGGCCATCAAGATCAAGAGCGAGTTCGGCTGGATCATGTCCACCATCGCCCTGGGCATCATCTTCAAGAACGTGGCCGAGAACGTGTGGGGCCGCGACGACCTGAAGTTCCCCTCGCCGCTGCCCGAAGCGCCGCTGCACTTCCTGGGCGCCAACGTGTTGCCGATGGAGATCCTGGTGGTGTTCGGCGCGCTGGGCATGATGCTGGCGGTGGAGGTCTTCAACCGCCGCTCGATCTACGGCAAGGCGGTGGTGGCCACCTTCAACGACCGCGACGCCGCCAAGCTGATGGGCATCGACACCGGCCGCGTCATCACCTTCTCGTACGCGTTGTCGTCGCTGACGGCGGCCTTCGCCGGCATGCTGATCGCGCCACTCACGCTGACCGGCGCCACCATGGGCGCAGTGCTGGGGCTGAAGGCCTTCGCGGTCGCCATCATCGGCGGCCTGACCAGCGGCATGGGCATCGTCGTCGGCGGGCTCATCCTGGGTATCGCCGAGACCACCACCGGCTACTACCTCAGCACCGGCTACAAGGACGTGCCGGGCCTGGTGCTGCTGCTGGCCGTGCTGGCGCTGAAGCCCGCCGGCCTCTTTGGCAAGACCGCGATCAAGAAAGTCTGAGGCCATGAACACACCTCTGCGCTCGCCCCTGCCCGCTGCCGCCGCGCAGCCGGCGCCCGGCCTGCTGGCCGGCATCGGCCGCGGCCCGCTGCTGCTGGGCGCGCTGGCCATCGTCGCGCTGGCCGCCTTCCCGCTGGCCGTGCACAACCCGTACTACGTGCACCTGGTCGAGACCATCCTCATCTACGCCATCGTGCTGTTCGGCCTGGACATCGTGGTCGGCTACACCGGCCAGGTCTCGCTGGGCCATGCCGGCCTGTTCGGCATCGGCGCCTACACCGCCGGGGTGCTGGTGTTCCAGCTCGGCGCGCCGGTGTGGCTGACGCTGCCGGCGGCCATCGCCGTCACTGCCGGCTTCGGCGCGCTGCTGGCGCTGCCGGCGCTGCGCGTCAGCGGGCCCTACCTCGCGATGGTGACGCTGGCCTTCGGCACCATCATCCAGATCCTCATCAACGAGATGAGCTTCCTCACCGAGGGGCCGCTGGGCATCAAGCTCGCGAAGCCGGCGCTGTTCGGCCACAAGCTCGACGAGACCGAGTTCTTCTGGCTGGTCTCGGTGATGCTGCTGCTGTCGCTGCTGTTCGTGCACCGCGTGCTGCGCTCGCACCTGGGCCGTGCCTTCGAGGCACTGCGCGGCAGCCCGGTGGCTTCGGACTGCATGGGCGTCTCGGTCTACCGCTACAAGGTCTACGCCTTCGTCGTCAGCGCCGGCCTGGCCGGGCTGGCCGGTGCGCTGTATGCCTACTCCGAGCAGTACATCAGCCCCAACACCTACAACTTCGAGCTGACGGTGCTGTTCCTGCTGGCCGTGATCATGGGCGGGCGCAAGAGCCGCACCGGCTCGCTGCTGGGCGCGGCCATCATCGTGCTGCTGCCCAAGCTGCTGGACGACCTGGAGTGGTTCCGCATCGGCGCGGTGGCGCTGGCCGTGCTGATGGCGGTGGGCGCCGCGGTGCTGCTGGCGCGCCGCCGCAGCACGCTGCAGCGCGTGGCGGTGCCAGTGGTGGGCAGCGTGGCGCTGGCGGCGGTGTCCTTCGTGTTGCAGTCGATGACCGACTGGCGGCTGTCGGTGTTCGGCGTCATCACCCTCTTCGTCGTCTACTACCTGCAGGACGGCATCGTCGGTTTCGTGCGCCAGGCGCTCGGCAAGCCCGTGGCGGCGGAAGCGGTGGACGAAGCCGCCGAAGCCGCGCCGCCGCCCGAGGACGCGCTGGTGCGCGCCCGCAGCGACGCACCCGCCGAACTGCTGGTGGCCAAGCAGGTGTTGATGCAGTTCGGCGGCCTGAAGGCGCTGAATCTGGTCGACCTGAGCGTGCAGCGCGGCACCGTGCATGGCCTCATCGGCCCCAACGGCTCGGGCAAGAGCACGATGATGAACGTGCTCACCGGCATCTACCAGCCCACCAGCGGCACCATCGCCTTCGCCGGCACGCCGGTGAACGGCCGCACGCCGTCGGACATCGCCTTGTCGGGCATTGCGCGTACCTTCCAGAACGTGCAGCTGTTCGGCGAGATGAGTGCGCTGAACAACGTCATGGTCGGCCTGCACCACAGCTTTGCCAGCCACCTGCTGGACGTGTCGCTGCACCTGCCGCGCTACCGCCGCGAACACGCCCAGGCCACGGCGCGCGCGCTGGCGCTGCTGCGCTTCGTCGGCCTGGCCGACCTGGCGCACGAGGAAGCGCGTAACCTGCCCTACGGCAAGCAGCGGCTGCTCGAGATCGCGCGCGCGCTGGCGCTGGACCCGCAGCTGCTGCTGCTGGACGAGCCGGCCGCCGGCCTGACCGCGCCCGACATCAAGGAGCTGGTGGCCATCATCGAGAAGATCAAGGCGCATGGCATCACGCTGATCCTGATCGAGCACCACATGGACGTGGTGATGGCGATCTGCGACACCGTCAGCGTGCTCGACTTCGGCCAGAAGATCGCCGAAGGCGCGCCCGCCGCCGTGCGCAGCGACCCCAAGGTCATCGAGGCCTACCTCGGCGGCGACGCCGCCTGAACGGGAAGGATCACGAGATGCTCACCATCCGCAACCTGCACGCCGGCTACGGCAAGGTCGAAGTGCTGCACGGCGTCACGATGGAGGTCCCCAAGGGCCAGGTCGTGACGCTGATCGGCAGCAACGGCGCCGGCAAGACGACGACCATGCGCGCCATCTCCGGGATGATCGCCCCGAAGGATGGCGACATCGTGCTCAACGGCAAGGCCATCGCCGGGCTCGAGTCCTTCCACATCGCGCGCCTGGGCCTGGCCCATTCGCCCGAAGGCCGGCGCGTCTTCGCCACCATGACCGTGGCCGACAACCTGCTGCTCGGCGCCTTCCCGCGCCTCACCGGTTCGCGCCCGAAGGGCGACGTCAAGCGCGACCTCGAGCGCGCGCTCGAACTGTTTCCGCGGCTGAAGGAAAGGCGCACGCAGCTGGCCGGCACGCTGTCGGGCGGCGAGCAGCAGATGCTGGCGATGGCGCGCGCCGTGATGCTCAACCCCGATGTCGTGCTGCTCGACGAGCCGTCGATGGGCCTCGCGCCCATCCTCGTTGACGAGGTCTTCAAGATCATCGGCCGCCTGAAGGCGCAGGGCGTGACGATGCTGCTGGTGGAGCAGTTCGCCGCCGCCGCGCTGGCGGTGGCCGACTACGGCTACGTGCTGGAGAACGGCCGCATCTCGGTGCACGGCCCGGCGCACCAGCTGCGCGACGACCCGGCGGTGCAAGCCGCCTACCTGGGCGGCGGCGCGCACTGATTTCCCGCGCGCCGGCTGCTCCGGAGCGCTGCACCCCCTGAGCGCCGCCCTGAGGCTGGGCTGAAGGACTAGGATCGCGGCGAAAAGAGCGCCGCTTGCCCCCGACCCACTTCATCAAGCCAGCCAGCCCCCGGCCGATGTCCTGGGCCGCGCGTCTGGTGCCGCGCCTCTTTGTCTGCTGGTTGATCTGCGGCGGCCTGTATCTGGTGCTGACGCAGTTCGGCCAGGTGAGCGACCTGCGCCGGGCCTTGAACGAAGACCTGCTGCGCCACATGCTGACGACGATGGGCGCGATGGCCATCACCGGGCTGTGCCTGACGCTCTGCCTGGGCGCATTTCAGCAGGAAGACGACAAGCAACCGCCCACGGTGCCTGCGCTGTCGGGCGCCTTGCTGCTGGGCGCCACGGCGCCGGCTTTCCTCATCTTCAACACCTTCGGCCCCGAGGGCGAACTCACGGCGGGCGCCCTCCTCGCGTCGGCCGCCTTGCTGGGCCCGTTCGTCGTGCTGGCGCAACTTTGGCTCGAACGCGGCACCCTGCCGATCGACAAGCTGCTGCTGCTGCCGCGCGCGATCTTCGCCACCTTCGCTGCGCTTTTGTATGCCGCGCTGCTCTTTGCGCCCGTCGCGATGGGCACGCTGATGGGCCCGATCGCCGTGCTCTTCACCGTCAGCGCGCTGCTGCTCTGGCTGCTGTGGTTTCTGGCCACGCGCACGCCTTTGCTGCTGGTCGGGCTGCTGTGCACGATGGCGGCGCTGCTCTATCACGGTGTGTATGGCGTGCGCGAAGTACGCCTCCTCGACGAGGGCGATGCCCGGCCCCTTGCGACGACCCACGCACGGGAGTGGCTGGCCTCGCGGCGCGCGGCCATTCTGGCGGTGCCCAGGTACCCGGTCTATTTCGTGACCTCCGACGGCGGTGGCCTGCGCGCCGCGGCCTGGACCACCGAGGTGCTGGGGGCATTGGCTGATGAGAACGGCGAATTCGTGCGGCACACCTACCTGCTCAGCGGTGTGTCGGGCGGCAGCGTCGGCGTGGCCCTGTTTGCGGCCGGCGTGGCAGAGCTGTCGGCAAGGCCGGCAGCGGCGGTATCGCCAGCCGCGGCCGCCAGCGGCGCCCACCGCGCCCGGGCGCAAAACGTGCTTTCGCGCAACTACCTTGCAGCGCCCTTCGCAGTGCTGCTGACACGCGATCCGCTCACCAGCATCTTCTGCCTCGGCCTGGGCTGGGCCCGAACCTGCAGCGACCCGCCGCAGGATCGGATCATCGCGCTGGAGCAGGCCTTCGAAGACGCCTGGGCGCAGACCAACGCCAGCCCTCGTTTCGAGCAGTCGCTGCAGGCGCTGTGGGCCGCACCGGGTAGCGAGCTGCAGGTGCCAGCTTTGCTCCTGAACACGACCCACGCGCACAACGGACGCACGCATGTGCTCAGCAGCTTCGTCGACACGTCCTCCGGCGCGGAGCAAGACCTGCTGGCTCGACTGCCCGCCGGCAAGAGCCTGCGCCTGAGCACGGCCGCGCTGCTCAGTGCGCGCTTCCCGGTGGTCTCGCCGGAGGGTGAATTGACGCTCGCCGGCCAGCCGGAGCACTTCGTCGATGGCGGCTATTTCGACAACAGCGGCGGCGCTGCCGCGCACGCGGCCTTGCCGGCCTTCATGGAAGCAGTGCGCGCCGCCGGACTGCAAGAGCACGTGCTGCCGGTGGCCCTGGTGATCACCAACGATGGACGCCGCGCGGCGCGCAGCTTCCTGCCAGCCGGCTGCACACTGGCCACGGCCGAGAGCCCGGGCTCGAAGCACAAGCTCGGTGGCATGCTGAGCCAGCCGGTGGGCACGCTGGACGCGCAGCGCGTCAACAACTCGGAGTCGCGACGCAGGGCCTGGACCGATGCGGTGCAGCAGGCCGGTGGCGTGAGCATCGAGATCTCGCTCTTCGAGTGCGCGGAAGACAAGGACTTCGAGGTGCCGCTGGGCTGGGCGCTGTCCGCTGCCGCACGCCAGCAGTTGCAGGCCAAGCTCGAGCGGCTGCGCGCTCAGGCGGGCAGCCCCTATCGCCAGGTGCTGGCGCTCTTGAGTGGCCGTGAGCCCCTCGTCCAGCCGCGGTGACGCCGCTGATCTACATTGATGAATAACATCGCTGTGCAACATCGCTGGACGATACGAGGCGTTTCCAATGAGTGAAGACCTGCGCTGCTGCGGCAGTGGCACTTGCATCATCGACAACGAAGGCCGCTGCTGGTGTGGCCAGCAGTGGGACGGCCAGAAGATGTGTCGCGTGCCACTGAAGCCCGCGCCGGCTGCCGTGCCCGGTCCGGTCGGTTCGACAGAGCCACGGACGCTGCAGGCCGGAAACGACTCATGACTGCCCGCGTGGCGAGCCGCGGTCTGGCTTTCGTTGGAACGCCGCGAGGCTTCGGCTGCTTGGCCGGGTCAGTTCTGCTCGCACCTGTGATGGCCGGCGCTGCCTGCGGAAAGTGGAATGCACTGCGCCTGGCTCGCCCACGGCCGGTTGTCCGACAAGGTCACGGGCGCTTGATGCCTGGGCGCCGGTAGTCGGTCGCGTTACGGTCTGCGCCAGCGCGTTGCCCCGACGGCGGCGGCACAGATTCCAGGGAGACGACTTGAACATACTGATGGTTCTGACTTCGCACGGCGAACTGGGCAGCACAGGCAGGAAAACCGGCTTCTGGCTCGAGGAGTTCGCAGCGCCCTACTACGCGTTCAAGGACGCTGGAGCCGCCGTGACGCTGGCCTCACCGGCTGGCGGCCAACCGCCACTGGACCCGAAGAGTGACGAGGCCGATGCCCAGACGGAGGCCACACGCCGCTTCAAATCGGACGCTGCTGCCCAGGCTGCGCTGGCCCACACGGCGCGGCTCGCCACCGTGTCGGGCGAAGGCTACGACGCCGTGTTCTACCCGGGCGGTCACGGCCCGCTGTGGGACCTGGCCGAAGACGCCCATTCGATCCAGCTCATCGAGGCGATGAGCGCGGCCGGCAAGACGGTCGCCGCCGTGTGCCACGCCCCGGCGGTGTTCCGCCACACCCGGGCAGCCGATGGCCAGCCCTTGGTGAAGGGGCGGCACGTCACGGGTTTCACCAACAGTGAAGAAGACGCGGCCCAGCTCAGCCAGATCGTGCCCTTCCTGGTGCAGGACATGCTGGTCGAGAACGGCGGCAAGTACAGCAAGGGCCCGGACTGGCAGCCCCACGTCGTGACCGATGGCAAGCTCGTCACGGGTCAAAACCCCGCATCGTCGCTGGCAGCGGCGCAGGCGGTGCTGGCCCAGCTCACAGGCCGCTGACGCGCGCGCGTCGAGCCCCGGTCCGCGCAGCGCAGTTGCTGCAGGCGCGCTTTGCCTTCACCGACACCCAACCAGGCGGCCACCGACGAACGGCTCGCAAACCCTGGGACCGCAGAAACGAAAAACCCCAGTCGAATCAACGATCTGGGGTTCTTCTTGGGCCGGCCTGCGAAGGCCTGGCACAGGGTCACATGTGGTCGATCATCACCTGCCCGAAACCCGAGCAGCTGACCTGCGTGGCACCTTCCATCAGGCGTGCGAAGTCGTAGGTGACTTTCTTGCTGAGGATGGATTTCTCCATGCTGCTGATGATGAGGTCGGCGGCCTC
>JANMMD010000088.1:0-4767 GCA_031372905.1 Betaproteobacteria bacterium | reverse complement strand
GCCTCGCCCAGCACCGCCACGCTCGCCGGGGCGTGCGGCACGGTGGCCGACGGGGGCAGCGGTGCGTGGCTCATGGCCGTCGGTGCGAACGCCGGCGCGTCAGAAGTTGTACTTCACGCTCAGCCGCGCCGTGCGCCCGTTGATCGAGCGCGCCGCGCCGCGGCCGTCGTTGCTCTCGGTGTAGCCGATGGTGTTGAACAGGTTGTTCACCGCCAACGAGACCGTGGCCTGCTGCGTCAGGTTGTAGCTGGCGAAGGCGTTCACCGCGACGAAGGCCGGCAGCGTGATGCTCACCGGCCCGGTGGGGCCGTCGTCCTTGGAGGCCGTGGTGCCGACGATGCTGGCACCCACCAGCGCCTCGCCCAGGCTCACGCTGGGCGTGAGCTGGTACACCAGCTTGGCCTGGCGCTTGGGCGCCTTGCCCACCAGCGCGGCGTTGCTGCTGCGCGTGACCTCGGCGTCGGTGTAGGTGGCGCCGGCCTGCATGCTGAAGATGCCGGCACGGAAAGCCGCCTCAAGCTCGATGCCCTTGGCCTCGAACTGGTTGGTGGTGACACGCACCGGGTTGGTGGTGGGGTCGACGTTGATCTCGTCGGTCTTGGCCACGAACAGCGTGGCGAACACGCTGGTGCCGCCGCTGCGCCACTTCACGCCGCCTTCGAGCTGCTGGACCTCGTTGATGGGAATGCGCGAGCTGCTGCCGTTGACGAGCGCCGGCGGGTTGAAGAAGGTGATGCGGTCGGCGTTGTAGGCCGCGCCCTGGCTGGTGCGGGCAAAGAGCGCCACGTCCTTGTTCAGCTGGTAGTTGGCACCCACCGAGTAGGCGGTGTTGCTGAAGCTGTAGTTGATGCGGTTCGGCGCGGCCAGGTTGTAGCTGACGCCGGCGTTGCTTTGCCAGTAGTTGCCGCTGGCGCTGTTGCTGTCGCGGCGCAGGCTCGCGTCCAGCGTCAGCGGGCCGGCCTCGTAACCCACCAGCACGTAGGGTGCGTTGGTCTTGTAGGTGGAGGCCTGCGTGTTCGAGCAGCAGCCGCCGAAGCCCGGCGAGCCGTTCACCACGCCCGGCACGTTCAGCAGCTGCGCCTTGTCGCCCACGGCCGACAGCGAGTACTGGTTGAAGTTCCACGTCAGGTCGAGCTGCTGCTGCGAGGTGTAGAAGCCGCCGGTGGCCGTGAGCTTGCCGCCGGCGCCCATCGCGAAGGCCTTGCTCACCTTGAAGTCGTTGGCCACCAGCCCGGCGTCGTCGATCTGGGTGTTGAAGACCACGGCCGTGAACTTGCTGCCGCTGTAGGCGCCACCGCCCACCACGGTGGTGCCGGCTGGGGCCGGCGCGACGTCGTCGCCCGGGAAGATGCCGATGAAGCGGCCGCTGTTCTTGGCCCAGCGGAAGTTGTTCTGGAAACGCAGGCCGGCGGCCGTGATATCGATCTCGGCGCCCAGCGCGTCGCTCTTGGCGCGCAGGCCGTCGCCGATCTTGCTGGTGCCGCGCGCGTTGTTGCCCTGCAGCGTGTTGTCCAGCGGCCAATTGGCGTTGTAGAAGGCCGTGGTGCGCGGGTCGAGGCCAGCGATCCCTTCGATCTTGCCGCCGTTGTAGCGCACCGGTGTGGGCAGGAAGGTCGGCGAGCGGTCGTTCAGGTGCTTGAAGCTGACGCGGACGAAGCCGTTGTCGAGTTCCTGCGTGATGTTGCCGCGGATCTGGCCGCCCTGGGCGGTGCCGTCGGCGCCGTCGCGGCCACCGTCGCCGGCACGGTAGAAGCCGCCCACCCAGAAGCGCGTCTTCGGTGCGAGGCGGCCGCCGTAGCCGGCGTCGATGCGCTTCTCGTCATAGCCCAGGCCGACGCTCAGCGCGACGCTGCCGCCAGCCACTTCGCCGGTCTTCTGGATGAAGTTGATGATGCCGCCGGGCGCGCCGGTGGCCAGCGTCGAGGCCGAGCCGCCACGCAGCACCTCCAGGCGGTCGAGGCTGCTGTCCACGCGCACCCAGGTGTCGGGCGTGGCGAAGGCGATGTCGCCGAACTGCAGCACCGGCAGGCCGTCTTCCTGGAACTGGATGTAGCGCGCGCCGCCCGCCGAGATGGGGATGCCGCGCACGCCGACGTTGGCGTTGCTCTCACCGCCGCTGCTTTCACTGCGCAGGCCGGGCACCGAGCGCAGCACCTCGGTGGCGCTGGTGGCAGTGTTGGTGACGAGGCTGTCGCCTTCCAACGAGCTGATGGCGATGCTCGAGCGCATCTTGCTGGTGGTGCCGGTGGAGCCGGTGACGACGATGCGGTCGAGCTTCAGGCCGTCTTGCGGGGCTGCCGCGGCAGCCGTGCCCGCGGGTGCCGCTGCCGCAGGCGAGGCCGCCGGTGCCTGGGTCTGTGCCTGCGCCAACGGCACCTGCAGGAAGGCCAGCGCCAGCGCGGCAGCCAGGGGATGGGGGCGCAAGGGCCGGCGATTCAGGGCGGTGCGAGAGGACATGCAGTGTCTCCGTCAGGTGGTTATGGGGCCTGTACGGAGTCGATTGGAAGCGCGCTGCAATCGATTGCAAACTAGGGAAAACCAATATCTACTGAAGATTCAGTATCGCTTTTTGCAATCGATGCGCAGGCGCCTCAGGGCGCACTGCCCCGCAACACCAGGTGCACGGGCAGGGTGCGCGGCGTGGCGCGCTCACCGGCCAGCAGGCCGAGCAGCGCGTCGACGATTTCAACGCCGGCCTGGCCCACCGGCTGGTGCACGGTCGTCAGCGGCGGGCTGCTGTAGGCCGCCACCGGCATGTCGTCGTAGCCGACCACGGCCACGTCTTGCGGCACCTCGCGGCCCGCAGCCTGGGCGGCCTGCACGGCCTGCAGCGCCAACAGGTCGCTGCTGGCGACCACGCCGTCGACGCCTGCGTCGCTGGCAAACAGGGCGTCCAGCGCCGCACGCGCCGCGCCGATCTCGAAGGGCACCGGCAGATCGAGCTGCGGGTTGCGCGCGATGCCGGCCGCAGCCAGCGCCTGGTGGTGGCCCTGCTGGCGCAGCATCACCTCGGGCAGGCCGGCATCGCCGACGAAGGCGATGCGGCGGCGCCCACGCTCGATGAGGTGGCGCGTGGCCAGCAGCCCGCCGGCCAGGTTGTCGCCACCCACGCTGCAGTACAGCTGCTGCGGCAGTTGCCCGCCCCACACCACCAGCGGAACGCGGCGCGCCGCCAGCTCGTTCAGTTGGTCGTGGTGACGCCACTGGCCGATGACGACGATGCCGATGGCCTTGCCGGCGTCGTACAGCGCCGAGGCCGTGTCCAGCCGTTCAGCGTCCACGCGCGACAGCAGCATGTCGTAGCCGCGGTCGGTCAGCGCATCGGCAATGCTGCCCACGATCGAGAGGAAGAACGGGTCGCTGATGTGCTGGCGCGACATCGCGTCGAAGGGCACCACCACCGCGATGGTCTGGTTCTTTTTCAGCCGCAGGTTCTGCGCGCTGAGGTTGATGCTGTAGTTCAGAGAACGCGCCAGTTCGGCCACACGCTCGCGCGTGGCGGCATTCACCAGCGTGCTGCCGTTGAGCGCGCGCGACACGGTGGACACCGACACGCCGGCCAGGCGGGCGATGTCGGCCATCTGCAGGCGCTTGGCCTCGGCGTCGGGGTTCATGCGGCCTGGACGCAGGCCCGGCTGCGGGCCTGAACACAGCCCAAAGCGGCTCCTGCGGCCGTGGGCGCCAGCGGCTTCAGGGCAGGCGCTCCAGCGCGCGCTGGTAGACCGGGTCGTGCATCAGTTCGTCCCAGGCCAGCGGCGCCGTCTGCGGCAGCAGGGCCAGACGGCGTTGTTCGCTGTCGGGGTCAGGCTGCCAGAGCCCCTGGCTTGCCGCCCCGGCCAGGCCATCGAGCAGCGCATCGATGGGTGCACCGCCGTCCACCAGCGACTGGTTGCACAGCAGCACCAGGTCGCAGCCGGCGTTGAGCGCGAGCATCGCGGCCTCGGTGGCGCTGAGCAGCGAGCCCTGCAGCCAGCGCGCACCTTCCATGCTGAGGTCGTCGGTGAACACCGCGCCGGTGTAGCCAAAGCGGCCGCGCAGCACTTCTTTCAGCCAGCGTTCGGAATAGGTCGCCGGGCGGGCGTCGACCTTGGGGTAGACGACGTGGGCCGTCATCACCGCGGTCAGCGTGGCCGAGAGCCATTCGTAGGGCCGTGCGTCGTCGGCGAGCAGAGCCTTCAGGCTGCGCTTGTCGGTGGGCACGGCGACATGGCTGTCGGCCTTGGCGTAACCATGGCCAGGGAAGTGTTTGCCGCAGTGCGCCATGCCGGCGCGCAGCAGGCCGTGGGCCACGCTCTTGGCCAGCAGGGCCACCACGCGCGGGTCGCGGTGGAAGGCGCGGTCGCCGATGACGCCGCTGGGGCCATGGTCGAGGTCGAGCACCGGCGCGAAGCTGAAGTCGACACCGCACGCGCGCAGTTCGGCCGCGAGCACGAAACCCAGGGCGCTGGCGGCATCGGTGGCGGCCATGGCGTCCTGCATCCACAGCTCGCCCAGAGCGCGCATCGCCGGCAAGGCGGTGAAACCGTCGGTGCGGAAACGCTGCACACGGCCACCTTCGTGGTCGACGCAGATCAGAACATCGGGCCGCTGCGTCTTGATGGCCGCAGTGAGCTCGGTGAGTTGCAGCCGGTGCTCGAAGTGGCGCGCAAACAGCACCACGCCGCCGGTCAGCGGGTGCTTCAGGCGGCGGCGGTCCTCCTTGGTCAGCGCGGTGCCGGCAACATCGAGCACCACCGGGGCATGGAGCAGGTTCATGGGCGTGTTCAT
>JANMMD010000070.1:0-19049 GCA_031372905.1 Betaproteobacteria bacterium | reverse complement strand
GGTCGGTGACGCGGTTGCGAACCAGGCCGATGCCGGGCACGAACACGTCCACCAGGTAGCTGTAGTAACGGGCGTTGGGCCTGCCCAGATCACCCGGCAGCTGCAGGCTCCAGGCGCCGGTGGCTGCGTCGCGCCGCAGGGCGTGCACGGCGTTCGCTGGCGCCTGGCCATCGGGGTGCAGGCACAGGTGCACGGCCTGTGCGGTGGGGGCCCAGAGCTTGTAGCCGGTGCGCCAGCCAGTACGCGTTCTGGAGGGCGTGGCGCCCAGGTCTGGGATCGACTCGGCGCGCTGGTACAGGTCATCGAGGGCACCTGCGATCTGTGTGCCCGTGGCCCGTATCACGCGGCCCAGGGTGTCTTCCTGCACCAGCACCAGCTGGCTGCGGTGCAGGCTGCGAAGGCGGTTCTGATCGGCCGCCCGCACGGCCAGCGTGGCGCCCTCGGCCACCCAGCGAAAACGCTGCTGCAGTGCCGGCGGCAGCGGTGCGCTGCGGGTTTCCAGCGTCAAGGCGCCGTCGGCGCCGCTCACGGGTGCGCCGGGTGTCGCGACGATCTGCCCGGGGGCCGAGTGGTAGAGCTTGTAGACGCCCGCCGCCTGGCCCGGCCAGCGCAGCCATTGCCGGTTGAACCAGACGGCCTGCGCGGGCGATGGTGCGGTGGCGTCGGCGCCGGCGGACAAGGCGCCCACGGGTGCGGGGCGAAGCAGCGTTTGAAATTCGGCGTCGCAAGCCGCCAGCCAGGGCGCTTTTGGCATGGCTGCGATGGTCGCGAGTGGAGCCACAGTGCCCAGCATGCCGAGCAGCACCGAGGCCCAGGCGAGGATGCGGGTGCGGCAGCGGTGGCTCATCGGGGTGCTAGTCTGCAGCGGGAGTCGACACATGGTAGCGAAGCACAAGCACACCTCCACGCGGCACGCCGCGGCTCTGGCATTGGCAATCGCGTCCGCGTTGACCGTGTGCCTGGGCGCGGGCCCGGCCCGCAGCGCCGCCGCAGGCATCGACGTCAGCGCCGTGCCGGCCGGCCCCACCAGCAGCGTGTTGCCGGAAGGCTGGTACCACGGTGCCTTCATGGAGATCTTCGTGCGCGCCTGGCGCGACAGCGATGGCGACGGCATCGGCGACTTGCGCGGCCTGACGATGACGCTCGACCATCTGCAAGACCTGGGCGTGCGCGGCCTGTGGCTGATGCCCATCACCGCCAACGCAGATGGCGACCACGGCTACGCCACCACCGACTACCGCGCCATTGCGCCCGAGTACGGCACGCTTTCCGACTTCGACGAACTCATCCGTGAAGCGCACAAGCGCGGCATCGGCGTGGTGATGGACTACGTCATCAACCACAGCGCCGCGCAGCACCCGATGTTCCAGCAAGCGTTGCAGGGCCCGGGCAACCCCTTTCGCCCCTGGTTCGTCTGGGCCGAGCAGATGCCGCAAGGCTGGGACATCTGGGGCAAGAACCCCTGGTACGCGGCGGAGGCCGCGCCCTGGACCTACACCGGTGACGTGAAGCAGATGCCGAGCCCGCCGCCGGGCGCGTGCAACTTCTACTTCGGCACCTTCGGGCCGCAGATGCCCGACTTCAATTTCCGCCACCCGGCCGTGCTGCAGTACCACCAGGACAGCCTGCGCTTCTGGCTCAACCGCGGGCTAGACGGCGTTCGCCTCGACGCCGCGCCGCACCTGCTGGAAGGCGACGCCGTGCGCTGGAGCGACCAGCCCGAAAGCCGCGCGCTGACCAAGCAGCTGCAAGACCTGATCAAGGGCTACCAGCACCGCTACGTGGTGTGCGAGGCCACTGCCGAGCCTGCGGCCTATGGCGACCCGGCGGTGTGCGGCGGCGCCTTCGCCTTCGGCTTCGTGCAGCACTACATCGCGGCGGCTCAGGGCCAGGCGGCCTCGGTGCAGCAGGTGGCCACGCACTACCAGACCGCATCGGCCACGATGGCCACCTTCCTGAGCAACCACGACATCTTTGCCGGCCGAAGGCTGTGGGACCAACTCGGTGGCGACGTGCGCCAGTACAAGCTGGCTGCCGCCGGCTACCTGCTGCAGCCCGGCACCCCCTTCATCTATTACGGCGAAGAGATCGGCCAGGCCGGGCTGCCCGGCCTGGAAGGCGACCTGCCGCTGCGTGGCCCGTACAGCTGGACGGCAGGGCCCGCCACCGGCAGCAAGGGCGCGGGTTTCACGGGCTTCAGCACGGGCACGCCCTTTCGCCCGCTGGCACCCAACGCGGCGACGAACAACCTGCAGGCGCAGCGCGCCGACCCGGCGAGCATCTTCAACTTCTACAAGGCGATGCTGAAGCTGCGCAACGGCCTGCCCAGCCTGGCGCGCGGGCGGCAGGAGCATGGTTTTGCGCAGGGCCAGCTGGCGGGCTGGCAGCGTGTGCACGGCGGTGAACGTACGGTGGTGCTCATCAACTACGGCGCGCAGCTGGCACAGGCGCAGATGCGTGATCTGCCGGCGAATGCGCGTTTGCTGTCGGCCCATCCGGAAGGCGGCGCGCTGGCCACACGCGCCAATGCGGCCGGCCAGGCCAGCCTGTGGCTGGGGCCGCAGGCGGTGCGGGTGCTGGTGGTGGACCACGGTGCCAGCAAGGCGGTGCGGCAGGGTGGCCATGCGCCGGCCAAGCTGGCCATGCCCGGCAAGAAATCCAGCACGGAGAGCGCCAAAAAGAGCGGGAAGAAGAGCGGCAAGAAAAGCGGCCAAAAGAGCGGCCAAAAGAGCAGCAAGCCCACCTTGCCGCGCAAGAAAGCGCAGCCCGGCTGAGCAGCGCCGACGATGGCTCCGTCGTTCAGCCGCCAGGGTTCAGCGCGGGCTCGGCGCGGGGCGCGCTGCGCAGGGTCAGCGTGGCCAGCAGCATCAGCGCCATCACCACCGCCACGCCGCCGTAGGCCAGGCTGAGGCCGCTGGCCGTGCCGCTTGCAGCGCCAATCGCTGCGCTGCTCCCGCCACCGCCGGCAAACTCAGCCACTGCGCCGATCACCGTGGCCGACATCAAGGTGCCCACGCTGGTGAAGATGTTCACCAGGCCTTGCGCGGCGCCACGCTGCTCGATGGGCGCTTCGTCGATGGCGATGCTGCGCAGCGCGCCGCCCACCACCACGCCCACACCCAGGCCCACCGGCATCGTGGCGGTGATGAACAGCCACAGCCCCAGGTGGCCGCCGCCGATGCCGGCGGTGGGCCAGGCCGAGGCGCCGTAGCCCAGCGCCAGCAGCGCAAAGCCGGCCATCACCACGGCGCGTGCGCCCAGGCGGTTCAGCAGCCGGCCGGCACCGAGTGAGCCGGCCATCGAGCACAAGACCATGGGCAGCAGCACGAAGCCGCTTTGCGCCGGTGCCACGCCGTGCGCCAGCGTGGCGATGCTGGTGAGGAAGATCACGCTGCCCATGCCGAAGCCGGCGCCCACCGTGAGCAGGTAAGTCACGGCGAGCTGGCGGCGCTGGAAGAGGTTCAGCGGGATCATCGGCCGCAAGCCCTGTGCCGCCGCGCGCTTTTCCACCCACAGCAGCAGCAGCAACAGCGGCAGCCCCAGCAGCAAGAGCAGCGGCCACAGCGTGCGGCCCAGCAGCACGTCGGCACTGCGCGTGACGCCCAGCACCAAGCAGGCCAGCAGCAGGAAGACCAGCACGATGCCGGCGCTGTCCAGCCGCGGCAGCGGGCCGGTGGCGGTGTGGCGCGGCAGCGCGCGCCGGCCCAGCCACAGCACCAGCGCAGCGATGGGCAGGTTGAGCAGGAAGATCCAGTGCCAGCTGGCCACCACCAGCAAGAGCGCGGCCAGTGGCGGGCCCAGCACGAAGGCCATGCCGTAGGTGGCGCCGATGAGGCCCAGAGCGCGCCCACGCTGCGCTGGCGGCACGGCGTCGCCGATCACGGCACTGGCCGTGGGGATGATGCCGCCGCCACCGATGCCCTGCAGCGCGCGCCCGGCCAGCAAGGTGGCGAAGTTGGGCGCCAGCGCGATGAGCAGCGAACCCGCGGCGAACAGGCCCACGCAGGCCAGGTAGACGGGGCGGCGGCCGTGGCGGTCGCCCAGGTTGGCCATCAGCGCGGTGCTGGGCAGGCTGAACAGGATGAAGGCCACCATCAGCAGGCCGGCCTCGCGGATGTCCAGGCCGAAGGTGAGCCGCAACACGGGGATGGCCGGCGCGATGACGGCGGTGTCCAGCGCGGCCATGAAGACGCCGATGAACAGCACCGGCAGCAGCCGGGGCGGCACGGGCGGGTTCGTGGGGGCGGTTGGGGGTGCGGCGGCGGTGGCCGATGTCATCACGAGCGGGCGGGGTGCAACAAGGGCGGTGGGCGCTGAAGCTGCGCGCCAAGCCCTGGGATTCTAGGCAGCGCGCCCCGCCACCGCCCCGTCACCGCCCCGTCACCGCGGCCAGGCGCGCGAGCGTGGGCGCCACCTGCGGCGCCACCATCGGCCCGCTGAAACGCCAGCCCCAGTTGCCGCTGGCCGTGCCCGGCAGGTTCAGGCGGTGGCTGCCGTCGAGGGCCAGCACGTCTTGCAGGGGAAACAAGGCCAGCGCCGCCACAGAGCGGCTGGCGGCGCGCACCACGGCCATCGGAATGTCGTCGCCGGGGCCGGTGCCGCCTTCTCCGCCGGCCTGCAGGTAGTCGGCGGCAAAGGCCCGGTGTTCCGCCGGCGCGCTGCGCCACCAGCCCCAAGCCGTGTCGCTGTCGTGCGTGCTGCTGTAGGCCAGGCAGGCCGGCACGTGCATGTGTGGCAGGAAGGGGTGCTGGCCGTCGCCGCTGAAGGCCTCCTGCACGATGCGCATGCCGGGGAAGCCGAACTGCTCGCGAAGTGCGACCACATCGGGCGTGATGCTGCCCAGGTCTTCGGCCACGATGGGCAGCTGGCCGAGCGCGGCTTCTATGGCCTCGAACAGCGCTGCGCCCGGCCCCGGCGCCCAGCGGCCCCCGCGCGCCGTGGCGCAGCCGGCCGGCACTTCCCAATAGCCCGCGAAGCCGCGGAAGTGGTCGATGCGGAAGATGTCGGCCTGCGCCAGTGCACGCCGCACCCGCGCCACCCACCAGCCGTAGCCCTCTGCGGCCATGCGCTCCCAGCGGTAGAGCGGGTTGCCCCAGCGCTGGCCGTCGGGGCTGTAGCCGTCGGGCGGGCAGCCGGCCACCACGGTGGGCTGGTGGTGCTCGTCGAGAAAGTAGAGATCGGGCCGTGCCCAGACATCGGCGCTGTCGTGCGCGACGAAGATCGGCAGGTCGCCCATCAGGCGCACGCCGCGGCGGCGCGCGTGGGCGCGCAGGTCGCCGAACTGCTGGCTGAAGCACCACTGCACGAAGGCATGCATGCGGCGTTGTTCGACGAGGCTGGCGCGGGCAGCCGCCAGCGCGGCGGGTTCGCGGCGGGCGAGGGCGCCGTCAAAGGCTCCCCAGGCCCACCAGGGCTGGCCGCCGTGGGCGTCCTTCAAGGCGGCGAAGAGGGCCCAGTCCTGCAGCCATGCGACTTCGGCCTCGCACCAGGCTTCGAAGGCACCCTGGTCGTCCGCACTGGCGCTGGCAAAGAAGCCGGCGGCGGCTTCTTGCAGCCGCGCCCAGCGCCAGGGGATGACGGCGGCCCAGTCCACCCTTGCCGTGTCGAAGCTGGGCACGTCGGCCAGCGCTGCAGCCGGCAGCCAGCCGCGTGCCACCAGGGGCTGCAGCGCCACCATCAAGCCGCTGCCGGCAAAGACCGAGGGGCTTTGGTACGGTGAGTTGCCTGGCCCCACCGGGTTGACCGGCAGAACCTGCCAGATGCGCTGCCCGGCGCTGGCCAGCCAGTCGACAAACCGGTGCGCCTCGTCGCCGAGATCGCCGATGCCGTGCGGCCCGGGCAGCGAGCTGATGTGCAGCACGATGCCGCTGGCGCGCTGCTGCAGGTCCGGGTGAGCACGGCGGGATACAGTTGGCGCTTCAATCATGTAGTTATGCTACATCCGAGTCATGCGGTTTTACTGTCTTCAGTCGCCAAGTGATTGATTCGATTGGAGTTGCTGGCCGGTGACTAGGGGCGATTGCGGATGCCCCGGCCCGAAGCCAATCGGTATATTCGCTACAGAGCCGCCGGCGGTATCGCCCAGGCCTGGAGACAACACCGTGGCCGAAGTCAAGCTGTCCGGGGTCGGCAAGGCCTACGGCGACGTGAAGATCCTGAAGGACATCCACCTGCACATCCGTGACGGTGAGTTCATGGTCTTCGTGGGGCCGAGTGGCTGCGGCAAGAGCACCCTGCTGCGCACCATCGCCGGTCTGGAAGACATCACCGAAGGCGAACTCTCCATCGGCGGCAAGGTCGTCAACGACGTGCCGCCGGCCGAGCGCGGCATCAGCATGGTGTTCCAGAGCTACGCGCTCTATCCGCACATGAACCTGTTCGACAACATGGCCTTCGGGCTGAAGTTGGCGAAGCTGCCGCCCGCCGAGATCGAAGCCGCGGTGAACCAGGCCGCCAAGATGCTGCACATCGACCACCTGCTGCAGCGCAAGCCAAAAGACTTGTCGGGCGGCCAGCGCCAGCGCGTGGCCATTGGCCGCGCCATCGTGCGCAAGCCCGAGGTGTTTCTCTTCGACGAGCCGCTCTCCAACCTCGACACCGCGCTGCGCGTGAAGATGCGCTACGAGTTCGCCAAGCTGCACGAGCAGTTCAAGACCACGATGGTCTACGTGACGCACGACCAGGTGGAAGCCATGACGTTGGCCGACCGCATCGTCGTGCTGCAGGCCGGGCGCATCGAGCAGGTGGGCGCGCCGATGGCGCTGTACGAACACCCATGCAACACCTTCGTGGCCGGCTTCATCGGCAGCCCGGGCATGAACTTTTTGCAGGCCACGGTGGTGGAAGCCTCGACCAGCGGCGCCCGCGTGAAGCTGGGCGGCGGTGAAGTGATCCGCTGTGCCGTGGACGCCGCACGGGCGAAACCCGGCGACCCCGTCACCCTGGGGGTGCGCCCTGAGCACCTGCGCGCGGGCGTGGCCGACAACGCGCTGCAGACGCAAGTGACCTTCGTCGAAAGCCTGGGCAGCATGACCTACGCCTACTGCAGCAACCCGGGGCTGGAAGACGTGATCACCTGCGCGGTGGAAGGCGACCAACCCGTGCACATCGGCAGCGCGCTGCCGTTGGGCGTGCCGGTGGCCAAGGCCTACCTCTTCGATGCCCAGGGCCTGGCCTTCCAGCGCCTGACGGCAAGCGGCATGGCGCATGCGGCCTGAACGCGCGCTGGCGGCCTGGCTGCTCGCGGCCTGCAGCACGCTGGCTGCCGCGCAGGCACCGCCGCGTCTGCTGGTGTGGATCAACGGCGACAAGGGCTACAACGGGCTGCAGAAGGTGGGCGACAACTTCACGCGCGACAGCGGTGTGCCCGTGGTCGTGCAGCACCCGGAAGGCGCTCCCGACAAGTTCACCGCCGCCGCGGCCGCCGGCAAGGGGCCGGACATCATGTGCTGGCCGCACGACCGTGTGGGCGAGTGGGTGAAGGCCGGCCTGATCGCGCCGGTGCGGCCCGGCAAGCGCATCCGCGACGACATCGACGACACCGCCTGGGGCCCCTTCCGCTACCGCGGCCAAACCTGGGGCTACCCGATCTCCATCGAGACCGTCGGCCTCATCTACAACAAGGCCCTCGTGCCGGTGCCGCCGCAGAGCTTCGAGCAGGTGATCGCGCTCGACAAGGCGCTAAAAGCCCAAGGCAAGAGCGCGCTGCTCTGGGCCTACAACCAGGCCTTCTTCAGCTGGCCGCTGCTCGCCGGGCCCGGTGGTTTCGTCTTCGGCCGTGACGCGCAAGGCGAACTCGACCCGCGCGTGATCGGCGTCAACAACGAAGGCGCGCTGAAAGGCGCGTTGATGATCGAACGGCTGCTCAAGGGCGGGCACATGCCGCAGGGCGTGCGCTACAGCGAGATGGAAAGCAACTTCGCGCAGGGTCGCGTGGCGATGATGATCAACGGCCCCTGGGCCTGGGACAACGTGCGCAAGGTCGGCATCGATTTCGGCGTGGCGCCGATACCCAGCATCGACGGCCAGCCCAGCAAGCCCTTCGTGGGCGTGCTGGGTTGCATGATCTCGTCCGCCAGCAATGCCAAGGACGTGGCGCGCGAGTTCATCGAGAACCACCTGCTGAAGCTGGACAGCCTGAAGCTCATCGGTGCCGACGTGCCGCTGGGCGTGCCCGCCAACAAGGCCTACTACGCCGAACTGAGCAGCGACCCGCGCATCCGCGCCACCATGGACAACGCGCGCAGCGGCGTGCCCATTCCCAACATCCCCGAGATGGGCCGCTTCTTCCCGGCGGTGGACGCGGCGCTGGAGGCCATCACCAACGGCCGGCAGAGCCCGAAAGACGCGCTCGACGGCGCGGCCGCGCGGATGAAGACGCGGTGATGGGCCCCCCCCGAAGCGCCTTCGGCGCTCCCCCCCAGGGGGGCGCACCCAGCGGCCCGGCGAAGCCGGTTTCGCGGCTGCTGCTTGTTGGCGTTGCCGCCTTGGTCACGCTGGCGCTGCTGTGGCTGGCCTTCAGCCTGTGGACGGCCGCGCAGCCCTTGGCCGCGGTAGGTGTGCTGGCCGTGGGCGGCAGCGCGCTGTGGGTCTACGGCACGGCGCAGAGCGTGGCCTGGAAGTACCTGTTCCCGGGCGTGGTCGGGATGCTGCTCTTCGTGGCCTTTCCGCTGCTGTACACGGTGCAGATCGGCTTCACGAATTACTCGTCGAGCAACCTGCTGGAGTTCGATCGCGCGCGGGCCTACCTGCTCGACCAGAGCGTGGTCGATGAAGCACAGGCACGCGCCTACACGCTGCATGCCGAAGGCGCTGCCTACCGCCTGAAGTTGACGGCGCCGGAAGGCCAGGGCGGCGAGGCGCTGCTGACACCGACACTGCCGCTGCAGCGCGGCGCACCGGCCGGCCCGGTGCAGCTGCAGCCTCAGGGCAGCACGGCACTGGGCGAGGCCTTGACCCTGCGCGAGCTGATGCGCCACCGCGATGCGCTGATGGCGCTGCAATTGCAGCTGCCTCCTGACCAGGGCGGTGGCGTCATCCGCTATGCCGGTCTGCGCGAGTTCGGCCTCGTCCAGCCGCTGTGGGCAGCGCGGCCCGATGGCGGTCTGAAGCAGCTGGCCACGAGCGATGTCTACACGCCCAACCGCAGCACCGGTTTCTTCGAGACCAGCGCCGGTGAACGCCTGCAGCCCGGCTTCAAGGTGGGCATCGGTTTTGCGAACTACGCGCGCCTGCTGCTCGACGCCGACTTCCGCGGCCCCTTCGTCAGCATCTTCATCTGGACCGTGCTTTTCGCTGGCCTCACGGTGTTGTTCAGCACCGCCCTGGGCATGACGCTGGCGGTCTTGCTGGAGTGGCAGAACCTCAAGTACCGCGCGCTCTACCGCACGCTGCTCTTCCTGCCATACGCGGTGCCGGGCTTCATCAGCATCCTGGTCTTCAAGGGGCTGTTCAACCAGAACTTCGGCGAGATCAACGCCATCCTCGATGCGCTGCTCGGGGTGCGCCCGGCGTGGTTTGCCGACCCGCTGCTGGCCAAGGTGATGATCCTCATCGTCAACACCTGGCTGGGCTACCCGTACATCATGATTCTCTGCAGTGGCTTGATCAAAGCCATTCCGAGCGACCTGTATGAAGCGAGTGCGATTGCCGGTGCCGGCCCGCTGACCAACTTCTTCAAGATCACCGCGCCCTTGGTCGCCAAGCCGCTGACGCCTCTGCTCATCAGCGCCTTCGCCTTCAACTTCAACAACTTCGTGCTGATCAGCCTGCTCACCGATGGCCGGCCCGACTTCCTCAACACCAAGCTGCCGGCGGGTACCACCGACATCCTGGTGAGCTACACCTACCGCATCGCCTTCACCGACAGCGGCCAGAACTTCGGCCTGGCCGCAGCCATCAGCACGCTGATCTTCGCGATGGTGGCCATCATGGCGCTGGTGCAGCTCAAGATCACCCAAAGCGGCGACGCAAAGCGATAGGGACACGCGCAGATGGCCATCGTCACTGGAAAAGGTCAGCGCTGGCGCGTCATCGGCGCCCATGCCTTCCTCTGGGTGCTGCTCGCGTTCACGCTGTTCCCGCTGCTGGCCGTGGTCAGCATCAGCCTGCGGCCGGGCAACTTCGCCTCGGGCTCGTTGATCCCGTCCACCATCAGCTTCGAGCACTGGCAGCTGGCGCTCGGCATCCCCGTGAAGCAGCCTGACGGCACGCTGGTGCAGCCACCCTTCCCGGTGCTGCTGTGGCTGTGGAACAGCATCAAGATCGCGACCATCTCCGCGCTGCTCATCGTGGCCATCAGCACCACCGCGGCCTACGCCTTCGCGCGCATGAAGTTCGCGCGCAAGCAGCTGGTGCTGAACAGCATGCTGCTGCTGCAGATGTTCCCGGTGGCGGTGGCGCTGGTGGCCATCTACGCCATCTTCGAAGGCATCGGCACGCGCGTGCCCTGGCTGGGCATAGAAACGCATGCCGGCCTCATCGTGGCCTACGTCGGCGGCGTGGCCATGCACATCTGGACCATCAAGGGCTACTTCGAAACCATCCCCGTGGAGATCGAAGAAAACGCGAAAGTGGATGGCGCCACGCACTGGCAGGCCTTCCGCCACGTGCTGCTGCCGATGGCGGTGCCCATCCTGATGGTGGTGTTCGTGCTGGCCTTCATCGGCACCATCATCGAGTACCCCATCGCGAGCGTGCTGCTGCGCGAAGAACCGAATCTCACGCTGGCCGTGGGCAGCAAGTTCTACCTCTACGAGCAGAAGTATCTGTGGGGCGATTTCGCCGCCGCCGCGGTGTTGAGCGGCCTGCCCATCACGCTGGTGTTCCTGCTCGCGCAGCGCTGGATCGTCAGCGGGCTGACCTCGGGCGGGGTGAAGGGTTGAGATGCGTGCGGCTCGCGGCGGCGCTGCTGGGCGTGCTGCTCTCGGCGCTGCCAGCGGCGGCGCAAACCGCCTGCCAGCCTGACCCGCTGCAAGGCCGCGGCCTCTACCTGCGCGGCACCTTCAACAGCTGGAATGCCGCAGAGACCCAGCGTTTCACCTGGGCCTGCAGCCGCTGGGAGCTGGTCAGCAAACTGAGTGGTGAGCACAGCTTCAAGCTCGCCGACGAAAACTGGAGCGCCGATGCCGACTTCGGCCAGGGCACCGACGAGCGCCTGGCCCTGCGCGGCCCCGAGATCAAGCGCCGCTTTGCCGGCGTGCACCGTTTCACCGTCACGATGAATGCCAACACGCCGCGCCTGCAGGTGGAGACCTGCGCCAACCCCGCCCCCTTCGGCGACACCGTGCTCTACCTGCGCGGCACGCCCAACAACTGGGCGGCGCTCGACGACTGGGCCTTCCAGTACAGCTGCGATGCCTATTACCTGAACGTCAAGCTCAGCGGCCGCCATGAATTCAAGGTGGCCGACGCTGCCTGGAAAGACGCCACCAGCTTCGGCGACGGCCCCGGCAATTTCACCCGCAGCTTCGAGGGCGAACACACACTGCGTCTGCTCTTCGTGGCCGGCCGGCCGCAGCTGAGCGTCGGCCCCAAGACCTTTGCCGACCCGATGGCCGCCGCCGTCACCGACCCCGTGGCCCTGAGCCTGCGGTTTGATTCGCGCGCGCTGGCGCACAAGCAACCCTTCGGCGCGGTAAAGGCCGGCACAACAGTCGAGTACGCCGTCACCGCGCTGCCCGGCGTACAGCGCCTCACGCTGGTGGTCGAGAAGCGCCGGCTCGAAGGCAACCAGGAGCTGCTGGCCTACACCGAGGTGGCGCGCATGCCCATGAAGCAGGCCGCCGACGTAGCGGGCCGCGAGCGCTGGACCGCGAGCCACCGTTACCCGGACGTGGCCGTTTTTGGCCATTGGTTCGAAGCCGTCATCGCCGGCAAGACCTATGTGCTGCAGAACAACCCGGCGCCGGTGTTCTGGACACGCGAAAAAGGCGCGGGTGGCGCTGCGCGGGTGGCCGACCAGCCGGCGCGCAACGAGTCGATCCGCCGCTTCCGCCAGACCGTCTACAGCCCCGAGTTCAAGGTGCCGGATTGGGCGCCCGACATCGTCTATTACTACGTCTTCCCGGACCGTTTTCGCAACGGCAACCCGGCTAACGACCCGAAGCCCGGCGTCACGCGCTACCACCAGCACACGGTGGAGGCGCACAAGCACTGGAACGAGCGCCCCTACCGCCCCAACAGCGGTGACGGCAGCGACGCCCACTACAACAACGACTTCTTCGGCGGCGACCTCGAAGGCCTGATCCAGAAGCTCGACTACATCCGGGACCTGGGCGCGAACACGATCTACATGACGCCGGTGTTCAAGGCCAGCAGCAATCACAAGTACGACACCGCCGACTACCGCGAGATCGACCCCGCCTTCGGCAGCAATGCCGACTTCGAGCGCCTCACGCGCGAGGCCGCCAAGCGCGGCATCCGCGTCATCCCCGACACCAGCCTGAACCACACCGGCGCCGATTCGCTCTACTTCAACCGCTATGGCAACTTCGGCACCGAAGGGGCCTTTCAGAACGGCAAGATCAACCCCGCGTCACCCTACGCGAGCTGGTACAGCTTCGACGCCGCGCAGGCCGACCCCGACAAGCAGTTCAAAGGCTGGGTCGGCGTCACCGACCTGCCCGAGCTGAACAAAAGCAGCCCCGGCTTGCGCAACTTCTTCTACCGCGACCAGAACTCGGTGATGCAGCTGTGGCTGGACCGCGGCGCTGCCGGCTGGCGCATGGACGTCGCGCCCTGGGTGCCCGACGACTTCTGGCGCGAGTGGCGCACGGCCATCAAGGCCCACCAACCCGACGCACTGACAGTGGCCGAAACCTGGTTCGACGCCAGCAAGTATTTTCTCGGCGACATGTTCGACAGCACGATGAACTACGTCTTCCGCAATGCCGTGCTCGAATACGCGGCCGGCGGCAACGGCGCAGCGCTGTACCTGCACCTGGAGCACCTGCGCGAGGCCTACCCGCCGCAGGCGCTGTACGCGCTGATGAACCTGCTGTCCAGCCACGACCAGGCGCGGGCCTTGCACCACTTCGGCTGGCACGACGAGACGAAGGATGCCGCCGTCATCGCTAACGCCAAGCAGCGCCTGCTGCTGGCCGTGCTCTTCCAGATGACCTATCCCGGCGCGCCCACCGTCTACTACGGCGACGAAGTGGGCGTGACCGGCGGCGACGACCCCTACAACCGCGCCACCTACCCCTGGGCCGACCTCGGCGGCCGGCCCGATGGCGCGCTGCTGGCCCGCTTCAAGCAGCTGATCGCCCTGCGCCACGCCCACCCGGTACTGCGCCGCGGCAGCCTGGATGCGCCGCTGCTCGCGGATGTGAATGTGCTGGTGCTGTTGCGCCGGCTGGGCAACACCTGGGCGCTGGTGGCGTTGAACAACGCGCCGACGGCCAAGACGGTGAACTTGACCTTGCCCAAAGGCTTGCCCGCAGCGGCGCTGCAGGACGTGCTGGGCGCCGGTACGCCGCCTGTCAGGGCTGGCGCTCAGTGGCGGCTGGAGCTGCCGCCTTTGTTCGGGCGTGTGCTGATCACACGCTGAAGGCGAAGGCGGGCGCTCAGGCGCCCGACCAGGCCATCACCGCAGCGCCCGCCGCGGCCACCAGCACGGGCAGCACGCCCCACAACACCATCAAGGTGATGCCGCCCCGTTCACCTGCGCGGTGTGACTCGGTGGATTCGTCGCACAGGTCTTCGGCGAAGGCTTCGCTGCGCCAGGCGTCGGGGGGCAGGGTGCTGTTCATGGCGGTCTTTCTCGGTGTGGGGCGGGCAGGCTGCTGTGGGGAACATCGACAGTCTGCGCACCCGGCGTGACACGGGCGTTACGCGCGGCGGGCCCTCGTTGTGACTTGCTGCATACGCAACACCTGCCGCGCTGGATTCACCGGTCCCGGTACTTGGTTTCCGGGGGGTCAAACGGTGAACGGCGGCTGTTTCACGAAGGCCGCCGCCGGCCCCAGCGCAAAGAGGTTGGGGCTCTGGCTGGGCGGCAGCGCGGCGCGGATGCGCGCGTGGAAGCTCAGGTAGTTGCCATTGAACTTGCCGTGGTCCCAGACGCGCAGCAGCTTTTCGGTGAAGGCGCCGTTGTGGTCGCCGTCCATGCTGGTCTGGTTGTCCTGGCAGCCGCTGATCAGCAGCACCGCCGGCTTGAAGCTGCCCACCAGCTGCACGGCCTGCGCCGCGGGCACGCTGGTGGCCACCTGGGCCAGCGCGGCGTCGGGGTCGATGGCGGCCTTGGCCGAGGCGGTGGCCACGTCCTTCTGCAGCCCGTCGTAGAAAGCCTGGTGCGCTGCGTAGACACGCTGGCACACGGCCGGCGGCATCAGCTTGTAGCGTTGGCCGGGCGGCGGTGGCGGCGGCGTGCCGGCCCGTGTGACGCTGCCGCTGTGGCAGCTGTCCGACAGCACCAGCACACGCACGCCAGCGGCAAAACGGCTGAGTTCGAGATACAGCTCGTCGTCGATGAGCTGGCCATCGAAAAGGCACCAGGTCTCGTCCTTGCGGTCGGGCTCGTCGCGGTTGGTGTCGGGCACCTGGCCGCCGTGGCCGCTGAAGCTGAGCAAGAAGAAGTCGCCCGCCTTCAGCGCCCTGGCCGCACTGCGCAGCGCGGCCAGCACGGCCTTGCGCGTGGCTCGTCTGCCCAGCAGCACCGTGGGCGTCATGCCGCGGCCGCGCGCGATGGCGGCCATGTCGTTGGCGTCGAACTCGCACGCAGCGAGCAAACCGTCCCAGCCCTCGTAGGCCGCCGGGCTGACGGTGTTCAGGCCGAGGTGCAGCGACAGTGCCTTGGGCTTGGCTGCGGTCTTGGCAGTGACCATTGACGGGCTCCTGGTATGGAGCCCGCATGATGCGGCGCGGCCTGCCGCCGCGGCAGCCCTAGATCAAGGCGGCAGCGGCTGAGGGGCGCGCGGCTTGGCTCAGATGTCCAGCGTGGCCAGCTCGGTCTGCGTGCGCTGCAGCCACAGCTTCAGGCGCTGCCGGTCGAGCAGGCCCAGGCCGCTGCTGGCGGCCTGCGTCGCGGCCCAGAAGCTCTGGCCCTTGGCGTCCACCTTTTGCAGCAGCGCGTCGGGCAACTTGCGCAGGCGCACGCTGCGGGCCCCCAGGGCTTGTGCGCGCGGTACCAGGCCCGAGGCTTCCAGCTGCTCGAAGCCGTCGCCGCGCACTTCGTTGAGCACCATCACCAGCGGCAGGCCGGCGTTGCCGCCAGATCCGTTGCCGGTGGCGCCACCACCGACACCATCCAGCCAGCGCGCCAGCAGGTCGGCCGAGTCGCGGCCCGCGTCCATCACGTGCCAGTAGGTCATCTTCAGGCCGAGCTCGGTGGCCAGGGCCGGTACGCTGGCCTCGTCCAGCCAGCGCAGCAAGGGGCCCTGGGTCTGCGCGGCCAGGTCCACCAGCACGCGGCGGCCGGGCTCGGCGGTGGCGGCCTCGATCACGGGGTCGAGACTGTCGTGCGCATCGAGCGGCAGCGCTGCCGCGTAGTCACCGTAGTAGCGCAACAGCGCACCGTGGGAGCGGTCGGTGTCGAAGCCGATGAAGGGCTGGTTGCGGTCGATGAAGTGCTGCGCCAGCACGCGCGCCAGCAACGACTTGCCGACCCCGCCTTTTTCGCCGCCGATGAAGTGGATGTGGCTCATGCAGGCATCGTAGCGCAGGGGTGGCCGGCGCTGGCCGCGCTGTCAGCTGGTGGGCGCCACGCGGGGCCGCGGCCCGGGCCGCCAGCCGGCGATGAGCGCGCGTGCGGCGTCCATCGTGGTGTCCACGCCCGCCGCGGCGTCTTCGAAGCGCGGCACCACGGACAGTTCGGGCAGCACGCCGTGGTCGGGCGGCGCCTGGCCGTCTTCGTCCAGCGTGAACACGGCGCGCAGCGGGATATCCACGGCCACGCCCGAGGCCGGCAGCGTCAGCCAGGCGATCTGGCCGCTGTTCAAGCCGCGCTGGTGGCCGCCCGTCGGCGCGCCCAGCAGCACGGCGGCGCCGCTGCGCTGCAGATCGCGTGCGAACAGGAAGCCTGCCGAGCTGTTCTGCGGCCCGATGAGCGCCACCGTGCGGCCGGGATAAGGTGCTGCCACAGGCTCGACGCGCACGGCAGCCGGCGCTGGCAGTAACCAGCGGCCGCCCGGCAAGGCCGTGGCCTGGCCCCGGCGGTCGAAGAAGCCGCGGTTCCAGGTGCCCAGGTGCAGCAGCAAGTCGTCGGGTACCTGTTCGTAGGCGCTTTCCAGCCGCACGGCCGGGGCCTCGTAAGGCGCGCGCAACAGCTGCGCCAGCACCTGGCGCGCGATGGCGTCGTCGCCGCCTTCGTTGTCGCGCAGGTCGATCACGAGGTAGGGCAAGCCACGAATGGCCGCGAAGGTGCGTGTGAGAAAGGCCTCGGCCTTGAAGTCGCTGTTCCAGAAGGCAAAGGTGGGCAGGCGCAGCACCGCGGTGTCGCCTTCGCGCTCGAAGCTCCAGGCCGGCGCGGGCGCCGCCAGGCTGCGCCCGCGCTCGGCCATGGCTATGGCAGCCACGGTGAGGGCGCGCGGGGCCTCAGCTTGTGTGTCTGGCTGCATGCCGCGCACCGTCAGCCGCCAGCGGCCGCCTTCGGGCGGAAAGCGCAGCGGAAACAGCCAGTCCATCGCGCCGCCGGCCGGCCCGGGCGCGGTGTCCAGTTGCGCCAGGCGCTTGCCGACGGCCCCGGCATGCTGGCCGTCGGCGCGCAGCAGCGGCAGAAGTGCCGCGGCGATGTCTGCCACCGGCCGGCCGTCGATGGAGAGCAGCTCGCTGCCGGCGGCCAGCGCTGGCACGGCGCTGCCGGTGACGAGCGCGCGGCCCTGCACCCAGCGCAATGTGAAGGGCAGCTTGTCATGGCCGGCCAGCAGCAGCTGGCGCAGGTCCTGGCGCGCATTGAAGTGGCTGGCCCAGGTGTGGCCGCAGTTCACCGTGGCGGCGATCTGCGAGCACAGCAGGAACATGCCCGCCTGCGTGCTGCCGCCCGCCACGGCGCGTTCGGCGGCCGCAAACGCGGCGTCCAGCTGCGCTGGCGTGGCGCGGCGGTGCAAGCCGGGGTGCAGGGCGTTGAAGGCGCGTCGCAGCAGCTGCAGATCGGCGCGTGCCTGCTCGGGGCGGAGCGCGCTGCCGCCACCGGCCCGTGCCAGGGCGGGCCAGAGCGCGGGCCCGAGCGCCGGCCAAAGTGGGCCCATTGCCAGGCCTTGAATCAGGCGGCGGCGGTGGAAAAGACGGGCAGGCGGGATCGGGCGCATGAGGGGTGTTCCTGAAGTCGCTGCGGGGGGTGCCGCTCGCAGTTGCAAGGCCAGCGATGGCAGCAAGCGTGCACCGTGCCAGAGGCCGTGGACATGCAGTTCCGCACCTAAGCTTCGGGCCCATGAACTTGCCGACGACCGTGCCGCGACCGCGTTTGTTCTCGCTGGCCTGGCCATTGTTCCTCGAACTGCTGTTGGGCATTGCCGTGGGCGTGGTGGGCACCGCGCTGGCCGCGCGCCTGGGCGACAACGCCGGTGCGGCGTTTGCGCTGGCACACCATGTCTTCGGCACGCTGTTCATCCTGTTTCGCATCATCGGTGCGGGCGTGGGTGTGGTGCTAACGCAGGCGCTGGGCGCTGGCCGGCGTGACGCGGCCGATGCCGTCGCCCGCGCCGTGCTGGGCGCCAGCACCTGGCTGGGCCTGCTGGTGGCCGTGCCTGCGCTGGCCGCGCCCGGCGCCCTGCTGGGGGTGATGAATGCGCCTGCCGAGGTGCTGCCGCTGGCCGCGCCGCTCTTGATGCTGCTGGCCCCGGCCATGCTGCTGGACGCCTGGACCTCCAGCATGACGGCGGTGATGCGCGCCCACCTGCGCGCCCGCGAGACTTTGGCCGTGATGGTGGCGATGCACTCGCTGCACCTGGCCTTGATGTGGCCGCTGATGTATGGCGTGACGTTCGGCATGACGTCGGCAGTAACGTACGGCACGGTCTCTGGCCTGACCCTCCGCGGGTTCGTCCCCTCGGCCCTGGGCCTGCCTGGCTTTGCGCTGGCTTTGTTGCTGGCGCGCGCGGTAGCGCTCGCATTGCTTCTTTGGCTGTGGCGCGCACGCCTGAACCTGCGCCCGCAGCGCAGCGACTGGTGGCAGCTGAAGCGCGCCGAGCTCGCCGAGGTGGCGCGCATCGGCCTGCCCAGTGCGGCCGAAAACATCACCTACCGGCTGGCCTACATGGTCAGCGTGGCGGTGGTCGGCGGCATGGGCGCTGCGGCGCTGGCCACGCATGCCTATGTGCAGCAGGTGCTGATGGTGGTGCTGCTGTGCGGCCTGGTCACAGGGCTCAGTGCCGAGACGGTGGTCGGCCATCTCATCGGCGCGGGCCACTTCAAGCAGGCGCATGGCGTCGTGCGCCGCGGCCTGGCGCGCGGGCTCGTGCTCAGCGTGGTCGTGGCCGCCGTGGCTGCGCTGCTCTCGCCGTGGCTGATGCGTATCTTCACCGCCGACCTGCAGATCATCGCCATGGCCACCGTGCTGCTGTGGTGGACGGTGCTGCTGGAGCCCGGCCGCACCTTCAACCTGGTGATCATCAACGCGCTGCGCGCGGCAGGGGATGCCCGCTACCCGGTGCTGGCGGGTGCCGCCAGCATGGCTGTGGTGCTGGCCGGCGGCAGCTGGCTGCTGGGCGTGCACTTCGAACTCGGCCTGCCCGGCGTGTGGCTGGCCTACATCGCCGATGAATGGCTGCGCGGCCTCCTGATGTGGCGCCGCTGGTCCACGCTGGCCTGGGTGCCGCATGCACGGGCCTCGCGGCGTCGGCTGGCGGCACGCTGACCCGCCTGCTGGCCGCGACGTTCGCGCCGTGGCCCTAAGGCGTGACGGCCAGGTGCCGCGCCAGGAAGTTTTCGACGCGGCCCCACCAGTCGGCCTCGGTGGCCGGCAGGGCCCAGCCATGCCCTTCCTTGTCGTACAGCACGAACTCGGCGCCGGGGTTGTGGCCCTTCACGGCGTCGAACATGCGCCGGCCGTGCTCGATGGGCACGCGCCTGTCGGCGCCGCCGTAGCCCATCAGCAAGGGGTTCTTGATGCG
>JANMMD010000047.1:0-4695 GCA_031372905.1 Betaproteobacteria bacterium | reverse complement strand
CCAGCTCAAGGCCACGCTGTTCAACCGGCAGGAATTTGCCGCGCTGTCGAAGAACTTCGTGGCGGTGCATGTGGACGGCGACCGCCCCGGCGCGCAGAAGCTGGGCCGGCGCTTCAAGGTCAGCGGCTACCCGACCACGGTACTCTTCACGCCCGAAGGCCAGGAAATCACGCGCCTGCCGGGCGAGGTGGATGCGGAGCAGGCGCTTGCCGTGCTGCAACTGGGCCTGAATGGCGGCCGCCCGGTGAAGGCGGTGCTGGCCGATGCGCTGGCGGCCAAACCGCTGTCGGCCGGCGACTGGAAGCTGCTGGCTTTCTATTCGTGGGAAACCGACGAAGCGCAGGTGGTGCCCAAGGCCGAGCTGCCGGCGCTGCTGTCGCGCCTGGCCACGATCCACACCGCAAGCCCGAACGCCAGTTCGGCCACCGGTGCCGAAATCACCACCCGTCTGTGGCTGAAGGCGCTCGCCGCCAGCGACGACGGCCAGGGCGTGAAGGCCGATGCCATGCTGCGTGATCTGGTGCGTCGCGTGCTGGCCGACCCCGCGTTGGCGCGCGAGCACATGGACGCGCTGGCCGGCGGTGCGCCCGACATCGTGCGCACGTTGGAAGCGGAGGGCAGCGCCGGCCGCGCGCCGTTGCTGGCGGCCTTCGACACTGCGCTGCAGCGTCTGCAGAACGACGCCACGCTCGCGCGCGGCAACCGCATGGATGCGCTCTATGCGCGCATTCAGCTCGCACGCATCGACACCCCCAAAGACACCGCGCAGGTGCAACTGCCGGCAGCGCTGTTGAAGGACGTGCGTGACTTCGTCGCCCGTGCCGACCGCGAGATCACCGACGGCTACGAGCGTCAGGCCGTCATCACCGCCGCCGGCAGTGCGCTGGGCCTGGCCGGTCTGTGGTCCGAAAGCGAAGCGCTGCTCAAGGCCAACCTGGCCAAGAGCCATTCGCCCTACTACCTGATGAGCCAGCTGGGCAGCAATGCGCGCAAGCAGGGCAAGAAGGACGAGGCGCTGAGCTGGTACGGCCAGGCTTTCGACAAGAGCGAAGGCCCGGCCACGCGCCTGCAGTGGGGCGCTACTTATTTGATGGCGTTGGTGGACTTGGCGCCGCAGGATGCCCGCCGCATCGAGAAGACGACGGCGCAGTTGATTGCCGAAGCCGGCAAGGACAACGGCGCCTTCGAAGGCCGCAGCGTGCGTTCGCTGCAGCGCGTGAGCACCAAGCTCGTGAGCTGGAACGCCGATGGCAAGCAGGCCGCCACGCTGAAGCGCTTGCAGACGCAGCTGGACGGCGTGTGCGGCAAGGTCGACACCGCCGAAGGCCAGCGCGCGGCGTGCCAGGCCTTGCTCAAGCCGGCGGCCAAGAAGGCCGTCTGAGCCAGCCAGCCGCTGCCTGCGGCAGTTGCCGCGGCCATAAACCCGCGCCACTCGGGTTTTCCGCACGCTCCGGGGCCACTGCCCCCGGGGGCGCGGGGTTGTGAGGGTGTTTTGGGCCTGTAACAGTTTGTTATCAGATCCAGGAACCCATGATGACGAAGTTTTCAATCCCTAGCTCGACGGGTGCAGCGCTCGTGTTGGCCGCCGTGTTGACGGCAGGTTTCGCCGTTTCTGGTGCCCACGCCGCCACCGTGTCGTTGTCGCTGAGCAATACCAGCTCGCGCACCCAGGCAGGCGGTATCGCCTTTCACAGCGATGTGAACAGCGCCAGCGCCACGGCGACGAAGAGCAACATCGCCATCGGCAGCTACCAGCTGAGCAACGGCGAGTGGGCCTACTGCCTGTCCCCCTTCACCAATGCGCAGGTGGGCAAGTCCAACTACCAGCCGGTCACCCTGGCGAGCTTCTTCGGGATCGGCGGCGGGTACGAGCAGCAGTTCGCGCTCAGCAGCCCGAACTACCTGGGCCTGGCGCCGGGCTACGACAACCGCGACGGCATGACGGTGATGAGCAAGATCGTCGCGCTCTACAACCATGCCTACGCCAGCACCACGACCGACGGCCCCGGGTTGAGCGCGGCCGAGAAGTCATCGGCCTTTGCCTACGCGCTGTGGGAAGTGGAAGGCGAGGGCGGCGCCTACAGCACGACGGCGGGCGGCCTGCGCCTTTCAAGCCCGAGCAGAGCTGTGACGGCCTACGCCACGACGCTGCTGGACAACCTGAGGACGGGCAACTGGGATGGCTGGGATTACCGCGCCTATGAGTTCTCGGTCTTCCAGGCCACCCCCATCACCAGCTCGCAGTCTTTCCTGGTGGTGCGTGATGCGCCCCAGAACCGCACGGGCATCCCTGAGCCGTCGACATGGCTCTTGCTGGCCGCCAGCGGCTTGGCCCTGCTGGCCACGCGTCGCAGGGTGAAGGCAGCCTCGGCCTGAGGCCGCAGGGCTCGGCTACTTCAGCAGGCCCTCGGCCTTCAGCGCTGCCTGCACTGCGGGGCGCGCGGCAACGCGGCCCATGTAGGCGCTGAGGTTGGCCAGCGGGGCGATATCCACGCCCGCGTACTTGCCCCAGTTCGCCACCGTGAACAGGTAGGCGTCAGCCACGGTGAAGTGCTCACCCATCAGCCAGGTCTTGCCGGCCAGCTGGGTGTCCACCCAGGCCAGGCGCTCACCCAGTTTCTGGCGCGCGGTGGCCTTGGTTTCTTCGTGGGTGCCTGGCGTGAACAGCGGTGTGAAGCCCTTGTGAATCTCGCTGGTGATGTAGTTCAGCCACTCCAGTGCGTGGTAACGCGCCATCGTGCCCGCCGGCGGCATCAGGCCGCTGGTGGGCGCCTGGTCGGCGATGTACTGCACGATGGCCGGTCCTTCGCTCAGGCGCTCGCCGTCGTCCAGCTCCAGCAAGGGGACCTGGCCCTTGGGGTTGATGGCGAGAAAGTCGCTGCCATCGGCCAGCTTCTTGGTCTTGGTGCTGGCCATCACCAGCTGAAAGGGCAGGCCGGCTTCGCGCAGCGCGATGTGCGGGCTGAGCGAGCAGGCGCCAGGGCTGTAGTACAGCTTGGTCATGGGGGTCTCCGCGGTGTTTCAGACAACGCCGAGCATAGCCATGCGGCCGCGCGGCCCATACTTGCGGGCACTCTTGCCATCCACCTGGACAGCCGCCATGCCCCGCGCCACGCTCGATGAAAGCCACATCCACCCCGCCGTGCGCGAGCTCGTCGCGGAACACCATGCCAGCACCGTGAAGCAGGTGCAGGCTGCGGTGCAAAGCCACCCCGTGGTGGTGGTGGGCATGGCGCAGAACCCCTTCGTGAAAAAGGTGCGCAAGGCGTTGGACGGCGCCGGCGTGGGCCACCACGACATCGATTTCGGCAGCTACTTCAGCGAATGGCGGCGGCGCAACGCGCTGAAGATGTGGAGCGGCTGGCCGACCTTTCCGATCGTCTTCGTGAAGGGCCAGCTGGTGGGGGGCGCGCAGGACGTGGACAAGCTCATTGCCAGCGGCGAGCTGAAGCGCTTGCTGGCCTGAGCGGCCCGGCGGCTGGTACCGGCCGTTCATCGCGCCCATCCGCCATTCGCCGCGCGGTGGCCCAACGCGGCGGCAGCGCCGGCCCAGAATGGCGGCCATGAAGTCATTGCTTTTTCTCCGCCTTGCAGCGCTGGCGCTGGCTGTGTCGGGCGCTGGCGCACCGGCGCAGGCCGCCGAAGGCCGCGCCGGCCTCAAACCTTGCCGCCTGCAAGGCGTGACGCACGACGCCTACTGCGGTGTGCTGCGCCGTCCGCTCGACCCTGCCGCGCCGCAAGGCGTGCAGATCGACCTGCACTACGCCGTGCTGCCTGCGCTGGCGCGCAACCGCAAGCCCGACCCGGTGCTGTTCTTCGCCGGCGGCCCGGGGCAGAGCGCCATGGCCCTGGCTGGCTCCGTGAGCCGCATGCTCACGCGGCTCTCCAACCGCCGCGACGTGGTGCTGATCGACCAGCGCGGCACAGGCCGGTCGGCACCGCTGTTCTGCGATGAGCCCCGGCCCGATGCGCCGCTCGGCGAAGGCCTGGACAGCCAGCGCCAGGCCGCACGCATGCAGGCCTGCGGCGCCCAGCTGCGCAAGCTGCCGCACGGCGACCTGCGCCACTACACCACCTGGGTGGCCATGCAGGACGCCGACGCCGTGCGCCAGGCCTTGGGTGCCGCGCAGGTCAACCTGATGGGCGGCAGCTACGGTACCCGTGCCGTGCTGGAGTACATGCGCCAGTTCCCGCAGGCCGTGCGGCGTGCGGTCATCGACGGCGTGGCGCCGCCCGACATGGTGCTGCCGGCCTCGTTCAGCACCGACAACCAGGCTGCGCTGGAGCAGGTCTTCAAGGCTTGCGAGGCCGACACCGCCTGCGCTCAGCGCCACCCCAGGCTGCATGCCGATTGGCAAGCACTGCTGGCAAGCCTGCCGCGTGAAGTGAGTGTGGCGCACCCGCTCACCGGCCGTGCTGAAAAGCTCGTGCTCACGCGAGACGGCCTGCTGAACATGACGCGGCTGCCGATGTATGTGCCCGCGATGGCCTCGGCCTTGCCGCTGGCTTTGGGCGAAGCAGCCGCCGGGCGCTTCGAGCCGCTGCTGGGGCTGAGCGCGGCCTTCGCGGGCAGCGGCGGCCGAGCGATGCGCATGGCCGAGGGCATGCACTTCTCGGTGGTCTGCGCCGAAGACTTGCCGCGCCTGGCGCAGGCTGGCGACGCCCCGGGCGCCGACTTCGGCGACGGCTTCGCAC
>JANMMD010000006.1:0-4512 GCA_031372905.1 Betaproteobacteria bacterium | reverse complement strand
GCTGAGCCTGGACCCGAGCCACCCCTTTCCGCAGGTGGCCAACAAGAGCCTGAACTTCATTGCGCGCGTGAGCGGGCGTGATGCTTTCGGGCGCGAGAACCAGATCGCCATCGTCAAGGTGCCGCGTGTCCTGCCGCGCGTCATCCGCCTGCCTGCAGAACTGACGCCCGCGCGCCAGGGTTTTGTCCTGCTGACGAGCGTGATCCGCGCCCACCTCGGCGCGCTCTTTCCCGGGCGCACGGTGGCGTCTTTTTCGCAGTTCCGCGTCACGCGCGACAGCGACCTGGAAGTCGACGAAGGCGATGTCACAAACCTGCGCCAGGCGCTGCGCAGCGGCCTCACGCTGCGCCACTTCGGCCAGGCCATCCGGCTCGAGGTGGTGAGCACCTGCCCCGACGAACTCACGCGCTTTCTGCTCGAACAGTTCGGCCTGCCGGCAGTGGCGCTGTACAAGGTCAACGGCCCGGTGAACCTGGTGCGCCTGAACCAGCTGATCGACCAGGCCGAGGCCGAGCACCTGCGCTTCCCGCCCTTCGAGCCGCGCTGGCCCACCGGCCGCCTGCCCCTGGGCCGCAGCATCTTCGTGCAGCTGCGCCAGCGCGACGTGCTGCTGCACCACCCCTTCGAGAGCTTCGAGCCCGTGGTGCAGTTCCTGCGCGAGGCGGTGCAGGACCCCGATGTGCTTGCCATCAAGCAGACCATCTACCGCACTGGCGCACAGAGTGTGCTGATGGACTTGCTGATCGAGGCCGCGCGCCGCGGCAAGGAAGTGCTGGCGGTGGTGGAGCTGAAGGCACGCTTCGACGAAGAGGCCAACATCAACTGGGCCGAACGTCTGGAGGCTGTGGGCGCGCAGGTGGTCTACGGCATCGTCGGCCTGAAGACACACGCCAAGATGCTGCTGGTGACGCGCCGCGAGATCGCCTCGCCCGCCAAAGGCAAGAAGCCGGCGCAGACGCGGCTGCGCCGTTATGGGCACCTCAGCACCGGCAACTACAACCCGCGCACGGCGCGCATGTACACCGACCTGAGCTACCTGACGGCCGACCCCGGCCTCACCGCCGATGCCGACGCGGTATTCCTGCAGCTGGCCAGCCAGACGCAGGTGAAGCCGCCCAAGAACCTGGTGACGGCCCCCTTCGGCCTGCACAAGCGCATGCTCAGGCACCTGCAGCAGGTGGCCGAGGCGGCGCGTGCCGGCAAGCCCGCGCGTGTGGTGGTGAAGATCAACGCGCTCACCGACCCGCAGCTGATGCACGCGCTGATCGAGGCCGGCATGGCCGGCGCCAGCATCGACCTCATCGTGCGTGGCGCCTGCATGCTGCCGCCGGGCGTGCCGGGGCGCACCGACAACATCCGCGTGCGCTCGGTCATCGGGCGCTTCCTCGAACACACGCGGGTGCTGTATTTCCGCTGGGGCGAGGGCGCCGACGACGAAGTGCTCTACCTCAGCAGCGCCGACTGGATGAGCCGCAACATGTTCCGCCGCATCGAGCTGGCCTGGCCGGTGAGGGATGCACCACTGCGCCAGCGCATCATCGACGAGGCGCTGGTGCCCTATCTGCACGACAAGCGCGACGCCTGGCTGCTGGACAGCGGCGGGCGCTACAAGCGCGTCTCCGAAGGCGGCGCCAGCGCGCAGCACGCGCTGATGCGTCGCCTGGGTTGAAGCGCCACCACGCGAGCAAGTTCGGCATGGACCTCATCCTCTGGCGCCACGCCGAAGCCCTGGAAATGCGCGAGGTGCAGGACGACCTGGACCGCGCGCTCACCTCCAAGGGTGAACGCCAGGCCCAGCGCGTGGCGAACTGGCTGAACCAGCAGCTGCCTGCCAGCACGCGCGTGCGGGCGAGCCCGGCGCGGCGCACGCAGCAGACCGCCGCCGCGCTGGAGCGCAAGTTCAAGACCCTGCCCGCCCTGGCGCCCGACGGCACCGTGGAAGGCCTCTTGCACGCCGTGCGCTGGCCCGATGCGCGCGAGCCCGTGCTGGTGGTGGGCCACCAGCCCACGCTGGGCCTGGTGGCGGCCTACCTGCTGGCCAGCCAGCCGCAGGCCTGGGCCGTGCGCAAGGGCGCGCTGTGGTGGCTGCGTGCGCGTGAGCGTGAAGGCGTGCTGCAGGTGGTGCTGCACGCCGTGGTGTCGCCCGAGCTGGTCTAGAAGCCCGGCTCAGCCCGGCTCAGGCCGGCTGGTGGGGCAGCACCAGGCGCAGCGGCCCGCTGCGTGCCCACGCGGCGGCTTCCTCGATCAGCTGGAACTGCGTGCGCGGATGGGTCTCGGCCCACGCCGCGCTGTACCCGAGCCAGGCATCGCGGCCCTTCACGCGCAGCGCCAGCGCCTGTGCGTCCACCTCGCCGCGCGCATGGCACTTGATGACGGCCAGGCGCAGGCACAGCACCTGCCAGGCAAAGGTTTCGCTGGCCAGCTGCGGTTCTATCTTGCGCAGGCCGCCGCGCTGCGCGAGCACCAGGTCACCCACACGCCGCTGCTGGCTCTGCGAAAAGCCGGCGGCGTCCACATGCGCCAGCAGGTAGGCGCTGTGTCGGTGGTGGTCGTGGTGCGAGACCATCAGGCCCACCTCGTGCAAGGCGCAGGCCCAGCCCAGCTCACGCCGCGTTTCGGGCTCGGCGTCAGGCATCACTTCGTCGAAGAGTTTCAGCGCCACCTGGGCCACACGCGCGGCCTGTGCAGTGTCGACGCGGAACCGGCGCTGCAGGCCCACCACCGAGGTGTCGCGCGCGTCGCGCGGGCGCGCGCCGCCTTGCGATTGCAGTCGTTCGTGAAGATCCACCACCACGCCCTGGCGCAGCGCACCCTTGGCCGGCCACAGCTCGTCGATCTGGAACTGCGCCGCCAGGGTGTACAGGATGGCCAGGCCGCCCGGCAGCACGGCGCGGCGGTCGGCCTTCAGGCCGGGCAGCTCGATGCGGTCGACGTGGCCGGCTTCCACGCAGCGCTCGATGCACCAGCGCAGCCCGGCCGGCGTGATGCAGCCGTCGCTCTGGCCGGCCGCCTGCAGCAGCTGCGAGACGGCGCCGGCGCTGCCCGAGGAACCCAGCGCCCGCACCCACTTACTGCGCGCGAAGGGTTGCAGCGCCTCTTCCAGCTCGGCGCCTGCGGCCACCTGCGCGGCGCGGAAGGCGCCGGCCGTGAGCCGGCCGTCGGGGAAGAAGCGCAGCGACAGGCTGACGCAGCCGATGCCGAATGATTCAGTCACCAGCGGCCGGCTGCCCTGGCCGAGGATGAGCTCGGTGCTGCGGCCGCCGATGTCGATGACGAGACGCCGGTTCTCGCTGTTGTTCTCGGTCGGCTGCAGATGCGCCACGCCGCTGTAGATCAACCGTGCTTCTTCGCGGCCCGAGATGACTTCGATGGGAAACCCCAAAGCCTCCTGCGCACGCAACAGAAAGGCATTGCGGTTGCGCGCCTCGCGCAGCGTCTGTGTCGCCACCGCGCGCACCTGCCCGGGCGCAAAGCCCGCGAGTCGCGCCGAGAAACGGCGCAGGCAGGCCAGGCCGCGCTGCTGGGCTTCTTCGGTCAGGTTGCCGGCGGCGTCCAGCCCTGCGCCGAGGCGCACGGTTTCTTTGAGGTAGTCGATGCGCTTGTAGCGCCCGTGCGGCAGCTGCCCGATCTCGAGCCGAAAGCTGTTCGAGCCCATGTCCACGGCGGCCAGCGGCCCCAGGCCATCCACACCGGCACCACCAGGCCCCAGGCCATTCATTCCCACCGCGCCCACGCTTGCGTCCATGGCTGGATCGTACCTGTGGCTCATGCACCAAAATCGCAGCTTCGAGCCGCGCACGCGCGCCACCCAACCCCGTCTGGAGACCCTGAGATGCTGAAGGAAGAGTTCGACACCCTGGTGCCCGCCACCTCGCCGCTGGATGCGCTGAACCGCCGTCAGTTCGTCGGCCGCAGCGTCGGCACCGGCTTCGCTGCGTCGGTGCTGCCGGTGGCCGCGCAGACCGTGGTCAAGACCGGCAGCCAGGGCCTGATCACGGGCGAGGTCACCATCGACGTCGGCGGCTTCAAGATGCCGGCCTACCGTGCCGCGCCCGCGGACAGGAAGAACGCGCCGGTGGTGCTGGTGATCAGCGAGATCTTCGGCGTGCACGAGTACATCGCCGACGTCGCGCGGCGCTTCGCCCAGGCCGGCTACTTCGCCATCGCGCCCGAGCTCTTCGTGCGCCAGGGCGATGCCACCTCGTACGGCGAGATGGCCAAGTTGATCGCCGAAGTCATCAGCAAGGTGCCCGACCCGCAGGTCATGGCCGACCTGGACGCCACCGTGGCCTGGGCCAAGGCCGAGGGCGCCGACACGGGCAAGCTCGGCATCACCGGCTTCTGCTGGGGTGGGCGCATCACCTGGCTGTACACCGCGCACAACCCGGGCGTGAAGGCCGGCGTGGCCTGGTATGGCCGCCTGGTGGGCGCACCCAGCGCCTTGCAGCCGGTGCACCCGGTGGACGTGGCGGGCAAGCTGGCCGGCCCAGTGCTGGGCCTGTACGGCGGGCA
>JANMMD010000373.1:0-21754 GCA_031372905.1 Betaproteobacteria bacterium | reverse complement strand
GGCTGGCATGTCGTCATCTATTTCGAGGCCGTGGACCTGCCCGAGCTGTGGGACTTCTTCACTGCCTTGCCGACGACGGTGGTGGTGGACCACATGGGCCGACCGGATGTGAGCCTGCCGGTGGACGGCCCGCAGTTCGCGCTGTTCCAGAAGTTCATGCGTGAGCACGACAACGTCTGGAGCAAGGTGAGCTGCCCGGAACGCCTGAGCGTGGCCGGACCGCGGGCGCTGAACGGCGAGCAATCCGCCTACCGGGACGTCGTGCCCTTCGCGCGGCGCATCGTCGAGAGCTTCCCCGAGCGTGTGCTCTGGGGCACCGACTGGCCGCACCCCAACCTGAAGGACCACATGCCCGACGACGGCCTGCTGGTCGACTTCATCCCCCACATCGCGGTGACGCCCGAGTTGCAGCGCAAACTGCTGGTCGACAACCCCATGCGCTTGTACTGGCCCGAGGAAAGACGATGAGCCTCGACAAACCCTATCTCGATGTGCCCGGCACCACCATCTTCGATGCCGAGCAAAGCCGCAAGGGCTACCACCTGAACCAGTTCTGCATGAGCCTGATGAAGGCCGAGAACCGCCAACGCTTTCTCGCCGACCAGCGCGCCTACCTCGACGAGTGGCCGATGAGCGAAGACCAGAAGCAGGCCGTGCTGGCGCGTGACCTCAACCGCTGCATCGCCCTGGGCGGCAACATCTACTTCCTGGCCAAGATCGGCGCCACCGACGGCAAGAGCTTCCAGCAGATGGCCGGCAGCATGACGGGCATGAGCGAAGACGAGTACCGCAACATGATGATCGCCGGCGGCCGCAGCCCGATGTGGGGAAGGACCTGACATGGCCCGCATCACCGCATCGGTCTACACCAGCCACGTGCCGGCCATTGGCGCGGCGCTGGACCTGGGCAAGACGCAAGAGCCGTACTGGCAACCCGTGTTCAAGGGCTACGAGTACAGCCAGCAGTGGCTGAAGGACAACCCGCCCGACGTCGTCTTCCTGGTCTTCAACGACCACGCCACGGCCTTCAGCCTGGACATGATTCCCACCTTCGCCATCGGCACCGCAGCCGAGTACCAGCCCGCCGACGAAGGCTGGGGCCCGCGCCCGGTGCCCACCGTCATCGGCCACCCGGAACTGGCCAGCCACATCGCGCACAGCGTGATCCAGGACGACTTCGACCTCACCATCGTCAACAAGATGGACGTGGACCACGGCCTTACGGTGCCCCTGTCCTTGATGTGCGGCCAGCCCCCCCGCGACAGGTTCTCTTGGCCTTGCCCGGTGATCCCGTTTGCCGTCAACGTGGTGCAGTACCCGGTGCCGAGTGGCCGGCGCTGCTTCAACCTCGGCCGTGCCATCCGCAAGGCCGTGGAAAGCTACGACGAAGACCTGAACGTGCAGATCTGGGGAACCGGCGGCATGAGCCACCAGTTGCAGGGCCCGCGCGCCGGCCTCATCAACCGCGAGTGGGACAACAGGTTCCTCGACCGCCTGATCACAGAGCCGGAAGCGCTGGCGCAGCTGCCGCACATCGACTACGTGCGCGAAGCCGGCAGCGAAGGCATCGAGCTCGTGATGTGGCTGATTGCGCGCGGCGCCATGAGCGAAAGGGCGCCGCTGGTGAAGCACCGCTTCTATCACGTGCCCGCATCCAACACGGCCGTCGGCCATCTGATCCTGGAGAACACATGACGATCAAGGTTGCGCTCGCCGGTGCCGGCGCTTTCGGCCTCAAGCACCTCGATGCGATGAAACTCATTCCCGATGTCGAGGTGGTGTCGCTGGTCAGCCGCGATCTCGGCAAGACTGAGGAAGTGGCCCGCAAGTACGGCATTCCGCATGTCAGCACCAAGCTGGAAGACAGCCTGGCCATTCGCGAGGTGGACGCGGTGATCCTCGTCACGCCCACGCAGATGCATGCCAGCCAGACGCTGGCCTGTCTGGAGGCCGGCAAGCACGTGCAGGTGGAGATACCGCTGTGCGATGTGTTGAAGGACGGCCAGGCCGTGGTGCAGCGCGCGAAGGAGAGCGGCAAGGTCGCCATGTGCGGCCACACGCGCCGCTTCAACCCCAGCCACCAGTGGGTGCGCCAGCGCATCGTGAAGGGCGACTTCCACATCCAGCAGATGGACGTGCAGACCTTCTTCTTCCGCCGCAGCAACATGAACGCCCTGGGCCAGCCGCGCAGCTGGACCGACCACCTGCTGTGGCACCACGCCGCGCACACGGTGGATCTCTTCAGCTACCAGGCGCAGAGCCCGGTGGTGAAGGCCCATGCGCTGCAAGGCCCCATTCACCCCACCTTGGGCATCGCGATGGACATGAGCATCCAGCTCAAGGCCGCCAACGGTGCCATCTGCACACTCTCCTTGAGCTTCAACAACGACGGCCCGCTGGGCACCTTCTTCCGCTACATCGGCGACACCGGCACCTACATCGCGCGCTACGACGACCTCGTGAACGGCAAGGAAGAGAAGATCGACGTCAGCAAAGTGGACGTGTCGATGAACGGCATCGAACTGCAGGACCGCGAGTTCTTCGCCGCCATCCGCGAAGGCCGCGAGCCCAATGCCAGCGTGGCGCAGGTGCTGCCTTGCTACGAGGTGCTGCACCAGCTCGAACAGCAGCTGAACGCGGCATGAAGGGCCACATGAAAACACGCCGCATCGGGCCCTTCGAAGTGGCCGAGATCGGCCTGGGCTGCATGAACCTCAGCCACGCCTACGGCACGCCGCCCCCGGCGGACGGGGCGGAAACCTTGTTGCTGGAGGCACTGGACCGCGGCGTCACGCTGTTCGACACCGCGGCGCTCTATGGCTTCGGGGCGAACGAAACCCTGGTCGGCCGCGTGCTCAAGGCCCACCGCAGCCGCATCGTGCTGTGCAGCAAGGGCGGCATGACAGGCCAGCCTGTCGGGCCGGGCGGCGCGCTGCAACGCGTCATCGACGGTCGGCCGGCGAGCATCCAGCGTGACTGCGAAGACAGCTTGCGCCGCCTGGGCACCGACGTCATCGACGTCTACTACCTGCACCGCTGGCACAAGGTGGGTGCGGGCGCGGTGCCCATCGAAGACAGCGTGGGCGCGATGTCACGCCTGGTGGAACAAGGCAAGGTGCGCGCGCTGGGCCTGAGCGAGGTCGGCGCCGCAACGCTGCGCAAGGCCCACGCCGTGCATCCCATCGCCGCGGTGCAGACCGAATACTCGCTGTGGACGCGCAACCCCGAAATCGCCGTGCTGCAGGCCTGTGCCGACATCGGTGCGGCCTTCGTCGCCTTCAGCCCGGTGGCGCGCGCCTTTCTCACCGGCACGCTGCGCGATGTGGCGGCCTTGGGTGACAAGGACATCCGCCGCGGCATGCCACGTTTCGACCCCGCCGCGTATGCCAGCAATCTGGCGCTGCTGCCGCCTTACGAAGCCATCGCGCGGCAGGTCGGCTGCAGCCCGGCGCAGCTGGCGCTGGCATGGTTGCTGGCGCGCGGGCCGCACGTCATCCCGATCCCGGGCACGACGAGCCCAGCGCATCTGGCCGAGAACATCGCTGCGGCGGATGTCGCCCTGCCACCGACGGTGATGGCCGAGCTCGACACCTTGTTCGCGCCGAAGCGCATCGCCGGCAATCGCTACGGCGCGCAAAGCCAGACCGAGGTCGACACCGAGAACTGGCCGGCCTGAGCGGCCGGCGGCGTCAGGCTTCCAGCGCGGCCACCTCGGCCGTCAGCCGCTCGACGGCCTCGCTGCTGGCGGCCAGCAGGTTGTGCAGCAGCCGGATGGCCAGCGCGGGGCAGTCGTGCTGCAACTGCGCAAAGGCCGCGGGCGTCAGCGCCAGCACCTCGACCTCGGTGTCGGCCACCACGTCGGCGCTGCGCCGGCCACCGGCCAGCAACGCCGATTCGCCCAGGGCCATGCCGGCCGACAGCGTGGCCAGCCGCCGCGTGCCGCCTTGCAGCAGCGGCACCACCACGCTGAGCTCGCCGCGCATCAGCAGCAGCAGCGCGTCAGAAGGTTCGCCGCGCCGCATCAGCACCTGCCCGGCGCCCAGGCTGCGGCGCTCCAGCACCGAGGCCAGCACCGAGATTTCTTCGCTGCCGGCTCCGGCGCACAGGCGGTGCTCGGCCAGCGTGGCCAGGGCGGCAGGCGCATGGCCGCTGCCATGGCGGGCCAGCAGCCGCCGCTCACAGGCTTCGATGCCCAGGTCGAGTTGCGACTGGAAGCTGTAGGCGGTGGCCCGCCGCGGGTCGACCTCGCTGCCCAGGCCCGACAGCAGCTCGCCGCGGCGCACGCGGGTCAGCACCACGTGTTCGCCGCGCGCGGCGCAGTGCTCGATCAGGCGGGCCAGCAGCCGCGTGGCCGTCTCGTCGGCGTGGTTGACGCGCTTGAAGTCCAGCAGCAGGCCTTCACGCCCCGGCGCCGATTGCGCCACCTCGCGCAGCACCGGCTCCAGCGTCGCGAAGCGCAGGTCGCCCTGCAGTTCCAGCACCCGGGTGGCGGCGCCATGCGCCGCCAGCAAGGCCGTTTCGGCGGGCGGGCGGCGGCGCCGGCTGCGCACCTCGGCCAGCGTGTAGCGGGCGCGCACGGTGGCCAGCGTGACGCGCGGCGGCCGCAGGAAATGCAGGCCCAGGTCGGCCGACAGCGCCGCGCACACCGCCACGCCGCGCACGCTGTTGCCGCGCGGGTCCAGCCGCGGTGAGTACACGCCAATGCCCAGCTGCCCCGGCAGCACGGCCATGATGCCGCCGCCCACCCCGCTCTTGGCCGGCAGGCCCACGCGGTGCACCCATTCGCCGGTGAAGTCGTAGATGCCGCAGGTCGTCATCACCGACAGGATGGACGGCACCGTGGCCGCGGCCACCGCGCGTTCGCCGCTGATCGGGTGCACGCCGCCACCGGCCAGCGTGGCGGCCATCAGCGCCAGGTCGCGGCAGGTGACCTGCAGTGCGCACTGGCGGAAGTAGAGATCCAGCGCCGGCTCGGGGTCGCCGTCGACGATGCCGTAGTTGCGCAGCAGGTGGCCGATGGCGCGGTTGCGGTGGCCGGTGTCGCGTTCGCTGGCGTACACCGCCTCGTCCAGCGCCAGCGGCCGGCCGGCATAGGCCGACAGCGCGCGCTGCAGCCGCTCGAAGCGCGCCTGCGGCGAGGCGCCCGCGATGAGCCCGGCCACGGCAATGGCGCCGGCGTTGATCATCGGGTTCAGCGGCCGGCCGGTGCCGGGCTCCAGGCTGATGGAGTTGAAGGCCTCGCCCGAGGGCTCCACCCCCACCGCCTGCGCCACGCGTTCGGCGCCGCGGTCTTCCAGCGCCACGCCGTAGGCCAGCGGCTTGGACACCGACTGGATGGTGAATGGCACATCGCTGTCGCCCACCTCGTAGACCTGTCCGTCCACCGTGGCGATGACGATGCCGAAGCCCTCGGCCTCGGCCTTGGCCAGCTCGGGGATGTAGGCGGCCACGTCGCCTGCGCGCAGCGGCCGCAGGCGTTCGAGCAGCTCTTGCAGGTAGGCCTGCACCGGCGAGTCGGCCTGGGTACGGGGTGGGGTCGGGGTCATGGGCGAGCGGAGACGCAACTTCCGTGCACAGGCGAGCGCACCGCCGCGGTGCGGCTGCCAGGTCTTTCGCTGCTTCGCGGTGCGTGCGGTGGCTGTGGCCGCACGGCTTGGCCCGGCCTTAGAGTCAACAGACGCCGCCCCTGCCCAGCCCCCCCTCAGCCCATGCCCACGCCCCCACCGCCGAAGCCCAGCGCCCACCGCATCGTCATCGTCGGTGGCGGTGCCGGCGGCCTGGAGCTGGCCACGCGCCTGGGCGACACGCTGGGCAAGCGCGGCCAGGCCGACATCACGCTGATCGAGAAGAACCGCACCCACGTCTGGAAGCCCAAGCTGCACGAGCTGGCCGCCGGCAGCATGGACATGGCCGACCACGAGGTGGGCTACCTCGCGCAGAGCCACTGGCACCACTTCACCTACCGCGTGGGCGAGATGACGGGGCTGGACCGCGAGCGGCGCGAAGTGCAGGTGGCGCCCTACCTCGACGACGAAGGCCAACAGGTGGCGGCCGCACGTGCGGTGCCCTACGACACGCTGGTGATGGCGGTGGGCAGCCTGAGCAACGATTTCGGCACCCCCGGCGTGGGTGAACACGCGATGCGGCTGGAATCAGCCGCTGACGCGCTGCGTTTTCACCAGCGCCTGGTGAATGCCTGCATCCGCGCACATTCGCAGAGCGAGCCGCTGCGGCCCGAGCAGCTGCACGTGGCCATCATCGGCGCCGGTGCCACCGGCGTGGAGCTGGCGGCCGAGCTGCACCGCACCACGCGCGAGGTGGTGGCCTACGGGCTGGACCGTGTCGACGCCGACAAGGACATCCAGGTGGCAGTGATCGAAGCCGCGCCGCGCGTGCTGCCCGCGCTGCCCGAGCGCCTGAGCACCGCCACCACCGAACTGCTGACGAAGCTGGGCGTGGCCGTGCACACCAGCGCCAAGGTGGCGGCGGTGTCGGCGGGCGCGGTGCATCTGGCTGACGGCCGTGTGCTGCCGGCCGAGCTCATCGTCTGGGCCGCCGGCGTGAAGGCGCCCGACTTCCTCAAGGACCTCGGCGGCCTGGAGACCAACCGCAGCAACCAGCTGGTGGTGACGGCCACGCTGCAGACCACGCGTGACGAGCGCATCTTCGCCATTGGCGACTGCGCGGCCTGTGCGTGGAAGGACGGCCAGAACGTACCGCCGCGTGCCCAGGCCGCGCACCAGCAGGCCCAGCATCTGCTCAAGGCCCTGCGCCGCCGCATCGCCGGCCAGCCGGTGCAGCCCTGGCAGTACCGCGACTTCGGCTCGCTCGTGAGCCTGGGCAAGTTCAGCACGGTGGGCAGCATGATGGGTGGGCTGGTCGGCGGCAGCCTGATGGTGGAAGGCTATTTCGCCAAGCTGATGTACCTGTCGCTCTACAAGATGCACGAGCTGGCGCTGCATGGCTATGTGAAGGTGGCCCTGCACACGCTCGCGCGCGTGATCGTGCGGCGCACCGAGCCGCACGTGAAGCTGCACTGAACGCGCTAGGCGCGCAGCGGCCAGGCGGCTTCGTCGAGCTCGGCCAGCGCGCGGAAGGCCGGGCGCGCGAACAGGTAGCCCTGCATCAAGCGCACGCCCTGGTCGGCCAGGAAGTCGCGCTCGGCGGGCGTCTCTATGCCCTCGGCGATGACCTGGATGTTCATGTCCTCGCACAAGCGCATCAGCCCGCGCACGATGGCCTGGCGCGGCCGGCTGGCGTCGATGTGGCGCACCAGGTCCATGTCGATCTTGATGATGTCGGGCTGAAAGTCGGCCAGCAGTTTCAGGCCTGCAAAACCAGCCCCGAAGTCGTCGATGGCGGTCTTGAAGCCGGTGCGCTTGTATTCACGCAGGATCTGCGCGAACCAAACGCCGTCTTCCACGCGTTCGCCCTCGGTGACCTCGAAGATGATGTTTTCCAGCGGGAAACCCGTGGCACGCGCCGTTTCCAGCGTGGTGCGTATGCACACCTCGGGCTTGTACACGGCGTTCGGCAAGAAGTTGATGGACAGCAACTCCTGCATGCCCAAAGCGTGCGCACCCTTGATGGCCTTCACGCGGCAGGCCTGGTCGAAGCGGTAGCGGTTGTTGTCGTTGACCTGGGCCAGCACGCTGGCCGCGCCTTCACCCTGGGCGCCGCGCACCAAAGCCTCGTGCGCGAAGACGCGGCGCGTGGCGATGTCGACGATGGGCTGGTAGGCGTAGTCGAAGTGGAAACCCAGCCGCTCGGGCTGGCTGCAGCCGTCACAGGCCGGCGACTCCGTCTCCAGCGGGATGAAGGCCGTGGAGGGCACTGTCGAAGTGGCGGTCATGGTGCGGCGAGCATAGGCCAGCCTGGGCGCGGGCAGGCCCGGAAGTGAGGGCGAAAACGCGGCTTGCCGGGCGCCGGCTCACTGTTCGGCGAAAGCGCGCTCGATGACGAAGTCACCGGGCTTCGTGGTGTTGCCTTCCTTGAAGCCGCGCACTTCGAGCATGTGCTTCAGGTCGCGCAGCATGGCCGGGCTGCCGCAGATCATCACGCGGTCGGTGGCCGGGTCCAGCGGCGGCACGCCCAGGTCGGTGAAGAGCTTGCCGTTCTCCATGAGCTCGGTCATGCGGCCCATGTTCTTGTAGCTCTCGCGCGTCACGGTGGGGTAGTAGCGCAGCTTGCTGGTGACGAGTTCGCCCAGGAATTCGTGGTTCGGCAGGTGCTCCACGAGCATGTCGTGATAAGCCAGTTCGTCCACCAGGCGCACCCCGTGCACCAGCACCACCTGCTCGAATTTCTCGTAGGTTTCGGGGTCGCGCACGATGCTCATGAAGGGCGCCAGGCCCGTGCCCGTGCCCAGCAGGTACAGGCGCTTGCCGGGCAGCAGGTAGTCGATCAGCAGGGTGCCCGTGGGCTTCTTGCCGACGATGATGGTGTCGCCCACCTTCACGTGCTGCAGACGGCTGGTCAGCGGGCCGTCGGGCACCTTGATGCTGAGGAACTCGAGGTGTTCTTCGTAATTGGCGCTGACGATGCTGTAGGCGCGCAGCAGCGGCTTGTCGTTGACACGCAGGCCGATCATCGTGAAGTGGCCGTTCGAGAAGCGCAGCGCCGGGTCGCGCGTGGTGGTGAAGCTGAACAGGCGGTCGGTCCAGTGGTGGACGCTCAGGACACGTTCTTCGAGAAAGGCGCTCATGTCGGCGGGGCTGGGCACGGGGCCCTGCTGGGGCAAGGCCTTCAATTTTAGCGGGCGGGCTCAGGGTTATCGCTGACGTGGTTTCGTGCGCCTCACCGGTCGTGCGCGTGGCCATGCCATGCTCGGGCATGACTTGGCCTCTGTGGTTTGCAATTGGTGGCTCGCTGCTGGTGCTGATGGCGCTCAGCGGCTCCGTGCTCTCGCGCATGCCGGTCAGCACCTCCATGCTCTACCTGGGGGCGGGCGTGGTGGCCGGGCCGCTGGTGCTGGGCCTGGCCGCGCCGGCCGTCGGCGACCACGCGCGCCTGCTCGAACACCTCACCGAGGTGATCGTGCTGCTGTCGCTCTTCACCTCGGGCTTGAAGATGAGCGTCGGGCTGTACGAGCGGCGCTGGTTTCCACCGCTGCGCCTGGCCTTGTTGTCGATGGTGGTGACCGTGTTGCTGGTCACCGCCGCGGGCGTGTGGCTGCTGGGCCTGCCGCTGGGCGTGGCGGTGCTGTTGGGCGGCATCCTGGCGCCCACCGACCCCGTGCTGGCCACCGAGGTGCAGGTGGAAGACGTGGCCGACCGCGACCAGCTGCGCTTTGCGCTCACCGGCGAAGGCGGCCTCAACGACGGCACGGCCTTCCCGGTGGTGATGCTGGGCCTGGGCCTGATGGGCGCGCACGAGATGGGCGCCTACGGCTGGCGCTGGCTGGCGGTGGACGTGGTGTGGGCCACGGCCATCGGCCTGGCCATCGGCGGTGCCTTGGGCACGGCGCTCGGGCGGCTGGTGCTGTGGCTGCGGCGCCAGCACCAGGCGGCACAGGGCTACGAGAACTTCCTCGCGCTGGGCCTCATCGGGCTGGCCTATGGCCTGACGGTGCTGGCGCAGGGCTACGGCTTCCTGGCGGTGTTCGCCGCGGGCCTGGCGCTGCGCCATGCCGAAAGTGCGGTGACCAAGCCCGCCGAGGCCGAGATGGCGCATGCGGTGATGAGCTTCAACGAGCAGCTCGACCGCATCGGCGAGATGGTGGGCGTGGTGGTGCTGGGGCTGCTGCTGTGGTCGGTGCCCTGGGTGCCGGCCGCGCTGTGGTTCGTGCCGCTGGTGCTGCTGGGGGTGCGGCCGCTGTCGGTGGCGCTGGGCCTGGCGGGTTCCCGCACCTCATCGCTGCAGCGGCGGCTGATCGGCTGGTTCGGCATCCGCGGCATCGGCTCGCTGTACTACCTGGCCTATGCGCTGAACCACGGGGTGCCACAGGCGTTTGCGCCCCTGCTGGTGGGCCTGACGGTGGCGGTGGTGGTGAGCTCCATCGTCGTGCATGGCGTCTCGGTGACGCCGCTGATGGCTTTGTACACGCGGCGCTTGCGGCGGCGCCAGGCGCGCCCGTAGGGCAAACAAACGCCCGCCCGCTCACGCGATGTAGGACAGGGCCTGCACCTGCGCACGTCGATGTCTGCTGGCCGGCGGCAGCGCCTGCGCCCATGCTCGTCACCCACAGGACGCTGGGGCAGTCATGACGCAAACGGACAGAGAAACAAGCCAGGAAGCGAAGACAGACGCTGCGGTGCCCGCGACGAGTTCGGTGGTGACGCAGCCCGCGCACATCACCGGTACCGTGGAGTACCGCGAAGGCGACGGCCCGATGATCACCATCCGGCCGGGCCCGGTGGGCGTGCAGCTCTCCGGCACCGACGCCACGCTGAGCTGGACCGATGGCGAATCGCGCGGGTCGGCAACGATGCCCGTCAGCATCTTCCGCAACTACGTGTCCCTCGGGGCCATCAAGCTGGATGCCTGAGCCCGAGGCGATCGCCGCGGTTCCATCGCCGCAACCGGGCCACCTGGGGCCGAACCTGCGCGCCCTGGGGTCCTTGTTGAAGGCCGCGGGTGTGGCCTGGGTCAACGACCGCGCGCCCACGATGGGGGCCGCGCTGGCCTACTACACGCTGTTTTCTTTGGCGCCGCTGTTGCTGATCGCCATCTCGGTGGCCGGCGCGGTCTTCGGCACCGACACCGCACGCGGGGAAATCCTTAACCAGATGCACGCGCTGCTGGGCCCGGAGGGGGCCGAGGCCATGGCGGGCCTGCTGGACAACGTGCGCCGCAGCGGCCAGAGCACGCTGGGCACGATCATCGGCGTGCTCTTCCTGGTCATCGGGGCCACCACGGTGTTCGCCGAACTGCAGGATTCGCTGGACCACATCTGGCGCGTCGACACCCCGCGCCGCGGCGGCACGCTGTGGCAACTGCTGCGCGCGCGCCTGCTGTCATTCGGCCTCGTGCTGGGCGTGGGCTTCCTGCTCATGGTGTCGCTGGCGGTCAGCGCCGCGCTGGCGGCCTGGGGGCGCTGGTGGGCGCCGGCCTTCGGCGCCAGCCACTTGCTGCTAGACGCTGCCAATCACGCCGTCGGCTTCGTGCTGACGACATTGCTGTTTGCCGCCATCTACAAGGGCATGCCACGCGCCCGCATCGGCTGGGGCGACGTGATGCTGGGCAGCTTGATCACGGCGCTGCTGTTCACGCTCGGCAAGGTGCTGATCGGCTGGATGCTCACCCGCAGCGGCATGGCCGCCGGGTTCGGGGCCGCCAGCGCCATCGTCGGCCTGCTCGTGTGGGTGTATGCCTCAGCGCAGGTGTTTCTCTACGGCGCCGAGGTGACGTGGATGTTCGCGCAGCGTCACGGCTCGCGCCGCGTGCCTGACGCGAACGGCGCCAGGTAGGCCGCCATTTCGGCCAGCACCTGGCGCGTGGCCGTGGCCGCCGCGGCCACGCAGCCAGCGGGGCTGTCGCTGGGCGCCGGCACGCGGGCATCGAATTCACGCGTGGCCCAGGGCTGGCGCGTGGCGGTGTCCAGCAGCACCGCACGCAAGCTCAGGCGAACCTCGCTCGGGCTTTGCGTGTGGTCGTGCAGCAGCCGTAGCAGCTCGGTTTCCAGCCGCAGGGCGCCCGTGGCCGATGAGGGTGCCTGCAGCACGGCGCGAAAGGCACCGGTGTTCTGCACCGCCTGCACCAGCAGCGGCAGCAGCAGGCGCGCGGGCGTGTCCACCCACTCGGCAAAGGCGTAGGCCTGCAAGGCCTGCGGTTGGCGCAGGTAGACCATGCGGGTGCTGTCGAAGCCCGGTGCGGCATTCGGCAGCGCCACCACCAGGCTGGGTGCGGTGCTGGGAGTGGCCGCGGCTGGGGTGCGCGCTGGCGCTGCCGGTGACGTTGCCGCGGGCGCGTCGCCCAGCGTGTAGCGCGCCGGCGCCGGCGCCGGCTTGGGCAGCAGCCCGCCGGCGCAGCCCGTGCCCAGCAGTGTGGCGCCCAGCAGCGCCGCGCGCCGTGCGGGCGATGAAGGTGTCGTGGTCATGGCGGGGTGGTTTCTCCAGGGCCGGGTTGGGGCGGCGGCGGGCCCAGCAGCAGGCTGTTGGGGCGGGCCGCGGTTTGCTCGCTCAACCGGCGCAGCGAGGCCGACAGCGCCGCCAGCTCGGCCATCAGGCGTTGCAGCTCGGGCAGCGTTTCGCCGCCCACTTGTTGCACGGTGGTGGCCGCGGCGTCGGCGGCACTGCCGGCGCGCTTGCTGGCGGCACCGGCCACATCGGCCATGGCCTGCACGGCCTGCGCGCTGGCCGCAATGCGGTCCAGCGTCGGCTCCAGCTTCTGCGCCGCGCCTGTGGACAGCTTTGCGGTGCGTGCGGCGTCGGCCACACCCGCGCTCAGTGCCGCCTTCTGCGCGGCCAGCGCATTGGCCACCGCCGCCAGGTCGGCAAGCGTGGACTTCAGCGCCTTCTGGTTCTCGACATCGAACACCGCGTTCAGGTTGTTCGAGACGCGGTCGACGTTGGCCAGCACATTGCTCACCACGTTCTCCAGCCGCGCGCCCAGCGAGAGCTTGAACGGGATGGTGGGCGGCACGCCGTCCGGGCCCGGGCGCAGCGGTGGCGCGCCGGCGCTGCCTCCGCTGAGCTCGACATGCGCGATGCCGGTCAGGCCCTGTGTCTTCAGCACGGCCTCGGCGTCCTGCTTGATGGGTGTGCCGCGGGCGATGAGGAAGCGCAGCCTCACCTGCTCGGGGTTCTGCGGGTCGATGCCGATGTAGCTGACCTTGCCCACGTCCACGCCCAGGTACTTGACCGGCGCGTCGACGTTGAGCCCGGCCACCGACTCGCGGATCACGGCCTGGTAGCTGTCCATCGCCGTCTGCCCGCCGATGCCGGCCGCCAGCCACAGCACGCCCGCCACCAGCACGGCGGAGAGGCCCAGCACGAAGGCGCCGACGAGGGTGTAGTTGGTCTTGTCTTCCATGTTCAGGCCGGGGTTGCCGCGGTGGGCTTGTGGTCGGCCGCTTCGCCGTTCTTGTTGTCGATGCCCGGCCGTGGCGCGAAGTAGGCGGCCACGGTGGGGTGCGGGTTCTCTGCCAGCTCGGCCATCGTGCCCAGTGCCAGCACGCGACGCTCGCCGAGCACGGCCACGCGGTGGCACACGCGCCACAGCAGGTCGAGGTCGTGGCTGACGATGAGCACCGTGGCGCCGCTGGCGGCCTGGGTTTCCTGGATCAGCGTGTCGACACCGGCGGCGCTGGCCGGGTCCAGGCCCGAGGTGGGCTCGTCGAGGAACAGCAGTTCGGGGTCCAGCGCGATGGCGCGCGCCAGCGCCGCACGCTTGAGCATGCCGCCACTCAGTTCGCCGGGCAGCTTCAGGCCGGCGTCGGGCGGCAGGCCGGTCTGCGCCAGCTTCCACTCGGCGATCTCGTCGATCCGGGCGTCGTCCAGCGGGCTGTGCTCGCGCAGCGGCAGGCCGACGTTCTGCCGCACCGTCAGCGAGCTGAAGAGGCCGCCGCGCTGGAACATCACGCCCCAGCGCTGGCGCAGCGCCAGCAGGCCGGCTTCGTCCAGCGCCTGCACGTCCTGCCCGAAGAGGCGCACGGTGCCGGAGGTCGGCTTCTGCAGCAGGATCATCTCGCGCAGCAGCACCGACTTGCCCGCACCGCTGCCCCCGGCCAGGCCGACGATTTCGCCGCGCCGCACGCGCAGGTTCAGGTGCTCGTGCACGGTGCGGTTGCCGAAGCGGGTGCAGATGTCCTGCAGCTCGATCACGGTGTCGGCGTCTGCGTCTGCGCCTGCATTTGAATCTGCGACGCTGGCAGCGGCCGCGTTCATCTCACAGGCCCAGCACGTTGAAGGCCACCGAAAACAGCGCGTCGGCCACGATCACGAGAAAGATGGCCTGCACCACCGCTGTGGTGGTCTGCCGCCCCACGCTGTCGGCGCCGCCCGCGGTGCGCAGGCCCTGGAAGCAGCCCACGAGCACGATGATCACGGCGAACACCAGCGCCTTGCCGACGCCGATGAGCAGCGCCGAGCCCTGCATCACGCGGCCGAAGCGGTCGGCGAATTCGGTGAAGCTGATGCCCAGCTGTGAGCGTGCCATCACCATGCCGCCGAAGACGCCGGCCAGGTCGGCAAACACCGTGAGCAGCGGCAGCGCAATCACCAGCGCGATGAGCTTGGGCCACACCAGCCGCTGCAGCGGGTGGATGCCCAGCGTGCGCAGCGCATCGATCTCTTCGCCCACCACCATGGTGCCGATCTGCGCTGCATGGGCCGAGCCCGAACGGCCGGCGATGATGATGGCGCTGATGAGCGGCGCGAACTCGCGCAGCATGGCATAGCCCACCAGCTCGACGACGAAGATGTTGGCGCCGTAGTGGCGCAGTTGGTCGGCGCCCTGGTAGGCCACCACCACGCCCAGCAGGAAGGCGGTGACGCCGACGATGGGCAGCGCGTCGAAACCGCCAAGCTCGATCTCGCGCAGCAACACCCGCCAGCGCCAGGCGCGTGGGCGGCGCACCAGGCCGGCACCGGCCGCGGCCACCTCGCCGACGAACGCCAGGAAGGCCAGCGTCTGCTGCCCCGCTGCTGCGGCGCTGCGGCCGGCGCGCTCCAGCACGCCGTGGCGCGGCGCCTGCGTCACGGGCGGGCGCGCACTGGCCCGCAAGGCCGCCGTCATGCGTGCGGCGCGGGCGGGCCAGTCTTCGGTCGAACCATCCGCAGGGACGGCAGGCGCGGCAGGGGCAGGGGTGGACATCCGGCAGTCGGCAGTGGTCGCCGATGGTGCGCAAACCGGTAGCCTTCGTCTGTTCCATGCCGCACAGTGGCCAGCCCTGGGTGTGAAGGCGCACCGACAACGGCGAGGCCACGCCCTACAAGCTTGGCCGCATGCGCACGCGTCTCATCCGGGGCCTGACCTTGGCGCTGGCCGGTCTCGTTACCCTGTTCTTGCTGGCAGCCTTGGCCTTGGCCCTGTTCGGCTGGAACTGGGCGCGCGGCCCGCTGCAGGAGCAGATGCTGCGGCACACCGGCCGCGCCTTGAGGATCGACGGCGAGTTGAAGGTGGTGCCCGCCTGGCCTTTTGCCAGACTTGCCGCGCGGGGTGTGAGCTACGCCAATCCGGCCTGGGCCACGGCGCCGCAGTTGCTGCAGGCGCAGGAAGTGCAGGCCAGCCTCGATCTGCGTGAGCTGCTGCGGGGCCGCGTGGTCGTCGGCGAGGTCTTGCTGGTTCAGGCGCGGCTCTACCTGGAGCAGTCGGCCGATGCCGCCGGCGTGCTGCGCAAGACCTGGCTGCTCGACCCCGCCCAGACCGATGAAGCGGCGCAGTTCGTCGCCGGCCAGGTGCGGCTGGACACCGCGGAAGTCAGTTACACCGATGCAGCCCAGGACACGTCTGTGCAGGCCACGCTGAGCACCGCGCAGGCGCAGCCGGCGCCCGAACGCCCGCTGGTCTTCCAAGCCGGTGGGCGCCTGCGTGGCCGAGCGCTGCAGGCGCAGGGCAGCAGCGGCAGCGCCGTGCTGGCCTGGCGCGACCCAGGTGCTCCGTCTGTGCTGCAAGCCAGCGCCCGCATCGGTGCCACCGAAGTGCAGGCCCGGGGCACGGTGACCAGCCTGCTGCAACTCAGCGCCATCGACGTGCAGCTGGTGCTCATCGGGCAAGACATGGCGGAGCTGGACGCCTTGATCGGCGTGTCCCTGCCGCCCACGCCCGCCTACCGCTTGCAGGGCAGGCTGAATCGCATCGGCGAGCGCTGGCGCTTCGGCCCTTTCAAGGGGCAGGTGGGGCAAAGCGACATCGCCGGCGCGCTGCAGCTGGCCACGGGCAGCACGCGGCCGTTGCTGACCGGCACGCTGGCGTCGCGGCAGCTGTTCCTGGCCGACCTGGGCCCGGCCATCGGGGCAGCCCCGGCCGGCAGCGGCCAGACGCTGAGCGTGTGGCCCAGCCGGCCTTTTGTCACTGCGGCCGCTGAGCGCTGGGGCGGCCTGGATGCCGATGTGAACTTCAGCGCGCTGCGCGTCGCCACCTCGGCCGTGCTGCCGCTGGACCAGCTGCAAGTGCGTGTGCAGCTGCATGACCGTCAGCTGACGCTGGACCCGTTGACGGCCGGCGTCGCCGGTGGCGAGCTGCGCGCGAAGCTGCTGTTGGACGGCAGCACCGAGCCGCTGCGTGTGCGGCTGGGCCTGCAACTGCGCGACGTGCAACTGGCGCGCTTGAATCTGCCGGGCTTGCAGCCCGGCTCCATGCTCGCGCGGGCCGACGCCGGGCGGCTGGACGGCATGGCCGAGCTCAGCGGCGAGGGCGCCTCGGTGGCACGCTTGCTGGCCAGCGCAGAGGGCCGCATCGGCCTCATCGCCCAGGGCGGGCGAATCAGCCGCCAGCTGATGCAGCACGACGGGCTGCGGCCGCTGCAGGTGCTGAGCGCGGGTGGCAGATCCGAGCAGGTCATCACGGTGCATTGCGCCGTGGCTGAGCTTGACGTGGCCCGCGGTGAGCTTCTGCCTCGCGTGCTGATGTTGGACAGCGCCGAAAGCACGGTGGTAGGCCGTGGCCGCGTGAGCCTGACGGACGCGACCTGGGACCTTCACTTCATCGCGCGCCCCAAGCTCGCCAGCGGAGAGGCCCTGCGTGGCCCCGTCTATCTGCGCGGGCCTTTGCATCAGCCCGTGCTGGCGCTGCACCGCTCGGGCGTGGCGGCCAGTGGCCTGGGCGCCCTGGCACGGGGCCTGGTGGACCCACTGCTGGCGGTGGCGCCTTCGTTCCAGCCAGCACCCGCGGGCCCGGGCCCCTGCGCGCAGCCGGTGCGCGAGGCCCTGGCGCCGGCTTCCCCTATTTCTGCGGCCAACAGCGCTGCGCGCTGATGCCAGCCAACGAGGGCGTGGCATGCTCGGCGGCTGCACCCTCTGCCACCCATGAGCCCAGCCGACACCTTCCTGCACCCATTTTCGAACGGCGTGCGCGCGCTGGTCATCCCCCAGCCTTGGCGCCAGTCGGTCAACCTCAGCGTCTTCATCCGGGCGGGCAGCCACCATGAACCGCGGCGGCTGAACGGCATCAGCCATGTCGTCGAGCACATGGCCTTCAAGGGCACGGCCACGCGCAGCTGCCAGCAGATCAACCTCGATGCCGAGGGCCTGGGCGCCGAGGTCAATGCCCACACCGACAAGGACCACACGGCCTTTCACATCGACGGCCTGGCGGCCGACCTGTCGCGCTTCGTGCCCATGCTGGCCGACATCGTGCTGAACAGCAGCTTCCCGGCCGAAGAGCTGGAGCGTGAGCGCCAGGTCATCCTGCATGAGTTCACCGAGTTCGACGAAGACCCGGCGGGCATGGCCTTTCGCCTCTTCGATGCCGCCTGCTACGGCCTGCACACCGCGGGCCAGCCCGTCATCGGCAACCGCGCGAACCTGAAGCGCTTCACGCGCGCGGACCTGCAGGCCTGGGTGGCGCAGCACTACACCGGCCACAACCTGGTGGTGGCCGTGGCCGGGCCGGTGGAACCGCAGGAGTTCTTGCGCCTGGTGGAGGCCTCGTTCGGCGCCATGCCCGCGGGTGCCGCCAACACCGTGTCCGCGCCCCTGTGGCACGGCGGCGTGAAGCAGCGCCGCATGGCCGGCAGCGGCCAATGCCAGGTGGTGCTGGGCCATGCCGCGCCGACGCTGCACGACGCGGCCCATCTGCACTGGGTGCTGGCCGCCGCGCTGCTGGGCGAAGGCATGAGCTCGCCGCTGCTCGACGAGATCCGTGAACGCCGCGGCCTGGCCTATTTCGCGGCGTGTTCGGCCGACATCGGCGCGCTGGCCGGGCAATTCGTCATCGAGGCCGCCACGGCGCCCGAACAGGCCGAAGAGCTGCTGACCGAAGTGGCCAAGCTGTTGCAGCAACAGGCCGAGCGCGCCGATGCCGTGGCCCTGGAACGTGCCCGTCGCCAACTCGCGGTGCGGGCCCTGCGCACGCTGGAGCAGCCCACGCGCAGGCTGGAATCGGCCGTGCAGGATGTGCTGGCGCTGGGCCGGGTGCGTGAACACGCGGCCTGGCTGGAGGCCTTGCACGAGGTGAATGCGGCGCAGGTGCAGGGCGTGTTTGCTGCCATGCACCAGCGCACCGCTGCCGTGGCGCTGGCCGGCAGCGTGCCGGTGCGTGCGCGGGAGCGGGCGCTGGCCTTGTTCGCGCCTGCTGCTTCGCCGGCGACTTCAGCGCAGGCGGCCTGAAGCCATGTCACGCCTTGCCACCCGCCGCGCTGCCTTGCTGGGCCTGGGTGCGGCCGCATGCGCCGCCACGGCTGCGGGCCAGGGCCAGAGCCGGTTTCCCGACAAACCCATCATGCTGGTGGTGCCCTTTGCCCCAGGCGGCATTGCCGACCTCACCGCGCGCGCTGTCGCCGAGCAGATGGGCCGCAGCCTGGGCCAGCCCGTGGTGGTGGAGAACAGGCCCAGCGCCGGCAGCATCGTCGCCAGCCAGGCCGTGGCCAGTGCCCGGCCCGATGGCCACACGCTGCTGATGATGAGCAACGGCAATGCCGTCAGCGCGGGCCTCTTCAAGAAGCTGCCTTACGACACGCTGAAGGCCTTTGCACCCATCACCACGCTGGCCTATTTCGACCTCGGCGTGTTCGTGCCGGCTGGCTCACGCTTCACGTCCTTGCGCGAGGTGCTCGCGCACGCCAAGGCGAACCCGGGCAAGCTCAACGTCGGCACCATCAACCCGGGCAGCACGCAGCACCTCAGTGCCAAGCTCTTCGAAACCGTGGCCGGCGTCGATCTGCTCGTGGTGCCCTACAAGGGGACACCGGCGGTGCTGACGGCTTTGCGCGCCGGTGAGATCGACATCGCCTTCGAGATCGTCGGCCCGATGCTGCCGCAGCTGCAGGCCGGCGTCGTGCAGGCGCTGGCCGTGACCTCCGCGCGGCGCAACCCTGCGCTGCCCGAGGTGCCCACGGTGCAGCAGGCGGGCCTGGCGGGCTATGACATGGCGAGCTGGAACGCGCTGGCTGCGCCTGCGGGCACCCCGGCCGACGTGCTGGAGCGCCTGGGTCGCGCCGTGCGTGAAGCCTTGGTCGCGCCCGAGCTGCAGGCGCGCCTGGCGCCGCTGGGCCTGCGGCTGCAGGGCAGCACGCCTGCCGAATTGCAAGCCCTGCTCGGCGCCGAGGTGCAGCGCTGGGGCGCTGTCATCCGCGCCGCGAGGATCGAGCCCGAATAAGCCGGCGTGCCGGCACCACGCCACAATCCGCGCCTTCATTCAAACAAGGCGGGGGGCGCATGGCGGGTGCAGTGAATCGGCGGGGTTTCGTGGCGAGTGCTGGCGTGGCGGTGGGGGCTGCTCTGGGCAGTGCGTCGGCCTCGGCCGCCGCTTCGGCAGCGCGAGTCACGGTGCCGGGCCTGCCCGCCACGCCCTGGGACGAGATGGACGTGGCCGGCCTGCAGGCCGCGATGACCGCGGGCAAGCTCACCTCGGCAGCGCTGGTGCGGCAATGCCTCAAGCGCATCAACGCGCTGGACGGCCGCGGCCCCACGCTGCGCGCCGTGCTCGAACTCAACCCCGAGGCCCTGGCCCAGGCCAAGGCGCTGGACGCCGAGCGGCGCGGCAAGAACCCCACCTTGCGCGGGCCGCTGCACGGCATTCCCGTGCTGCTGAAGGACAACATCGCCACCGCCGACCAGATGGCCACCACCGCCGGCTCGCTGGTGCTGGCGGGCCTGCACGCCAAGGCCGACGCACCCATCGTGGCGCGGCTGCGCGCGGCGGGTGCCGTGATCCTGGGCAAGACCAACCTCAGCGAGTGGGCCAACATGCGCAGCAGCCGCAGCAGCAGCGGCTGGAGCAGCCGCGGCGGCCAGACGCGCAACCCGCATGTGCTGAACCGCAGCACCAGCGGCAGCAGCTCGGGCTCGGGCGCGGCGGCGGCCGCAGGCCTGGCGCCGCTGACGGTGGGCACGGAGACCGACGGCTCGATCTGCAGCCCGGCCAACCTCAACGGCATCGTCGGCCTCAAGCCCACAGTGGGTTTGCTCAGCCGCCGCGGCATCATCCCCATCTCGGCCAGCCAGGACACCGCCGGCCCCATGGTGCGGTACGTGCGCGACGCCGCGCTGCTGCTGCAGGCCCTGGCCGGACCTGACGAGCGCGACCCCGCCACCGTGGCCCAGCCCGCGAGCCTGCCCGACTACGCCGCTGCGCTGCGCCCCGGTGCGCTGCAGGGTGCGCGCATCGGCGTCATCCGCCATGCCGTGCCCACGCAGCCGGGCGTGGCGGCGTTGTTCGAAGAAGCGCTGACCGTGCTGCGCGCCCAGGGCGCGGTGCTGGTGGACAAGCTGGAGATTCCCAACCGCGACAAGATCCGCGCGCCCGAATTCACCGTGCTGCTGCACGAGCTGAAGGACGGCCTGGCCGCCTACCTGCGCGACTACCAGCCCGACGCGCCGGTGAAGACCCTGGCCGACATCCGCGCCTGGAACCTGGCGAACGCACCCAAGGCCATGCCCATCTTCGCGCAGGAGCTTTTTGATCAGGCGGAGGCCACCACGGGGCTTGACGCAACCGTCTACACCGAGGCCGTGGCCACCTGCCGCAAGTTCTCTCGCGACGAAGGCCTGGACGCGCTTTTCAAGCAGCACCAGCTCGACGCCATCGTCGGCCCCACCGGCAGCGTGGCCTGGCCCATCGACCACCTGCTGGGCGACCGCTCGGGCGGCGGCGGTTTCGGCAGCGTGCTGGCGGTCTCGGGCTATCCGCACCTCACGGTGCCGATGGGTTTCGTCGACCACCTGCCCACGGGTCTGAGCTTCGGCGGCCTGGCCTGGCAGGAAGCCAAGCTGCTGGCCTATGGCCACGACTACGAGCAGGCGAGCCAACGCCGCCGCGCGCCACGCTTCCTGCGCGAGACCGGGATCACCTGATGAAGGCTCCCAAGCGCCTGCAGACGCTGATCGACGAAGGTCTGATCGACGCCGTGCTGCGCCAGCTGATGAGCGGCAAGGAGGCTGAGGTCTTCGTGGTGCGGCGTGGCGACGAGATCCTCTGTGCCAAGGTCTACAAGGAAGCCACGAACCGCAGCTTCCGCCAGGCCGTGGACTACACGGAGAACCGCAAGGTCAAGAACAGCCGCCAGGCCCGCGCCATGGCCAAGGGCACGAAGTTCGGCCGTGAATCGCAGGAGGCGGCGTGGCAGAGCGCCGAGGTGGATGCGCTCTACCGCCTGGCAGCCGCCGGCGTGCGCGTGCCGCGCCCGCACAACTTCTTCGAGGGCGTGCTGCTGATGGACCTCGTGACCACGCCCGACGGCGAGGCTGCGCCGCGCCTGAACGACGTGCAGTTCAGCCCCGAGGACGCGGCGCGCCACCACGCCAGCCTGCTGACGGAAGTCGTGCGCATGCTGTGCGCGGGCGTGGTGCACGGCGACCTGTCGGAGTTCAACATCCTGCTGGGCATGACCGACGGCGTGCCGGCGCCGGTGATCATCGACCTGCCGCAGGCCGTGGACGCCGCCGGCAACAACCACGCGCAGCGCCTGCTGCTGCGCGATGTCGACAACCTGCGCGACTTCTTCGGCCGCTACAACCCGGCCCTGCTGCCGACGAAGTTCGGCCCCGAGATCTGGGCGCTGTACGAAAAGGGTCTGCTGCGGCCCGACACCGCCTTGACCGGCCACTTCGAGGGCTCGAAGCGCCCGGTGGACCTGGCCGGCGTGGTGCGCGAGATCGACGACGCCAAGGCCGAGGAGGCCGCGCGCCGGCTGCGCATGGCCGACCCCGGCTCT
>JANMMD010000335.1:0-9059 GCA_031372905.1 Betaproteobacteria bacterium | reverse complement strand
AGCTTCTATGCCATCTCGGCGGAGCGCCGCATCACGCACCCTGCCGTGCGCGCCATCACGCACGCCGCGCGCGGCGAGCTCTTCGGCTGAGGAAAACACCCCCCGGCCGCGGCAAGAAACGCGCAAGCCCGGCGCTATCCTCCGCGCCGTGCAACACGCCCCGCTCACGCTGCAGCTGGCCGGCCCGCCACGCGCGCTTTGCGCTGATGGCGACGGGCTGGCCGTCGCGCTGGCCCCCATCGACGCGCTGATGCTCGCCTGGCTGGCCGTCGAAGGCCCGACCTCGCGGGAGCGCCTGGCCGCCTTGCTGTGGCCGGTCAGCGGTGCCGACGCCGGGCGCAACGCCATGCGCCAGCGCCTCTTCCGCCTGCGCAAACAGCTGGGGCTGGATGCCGCCGTCGGCAGCGCCACGCTCGCCCTGGCGCCGGGCGTGGTGCACGACCTCGATGGCGGCACCGCCCTCCTCGGTGATCTGCGCGCGCCGGAATCACCCGAACTCGACGCCTGGCTCGACAGCCAGCGCGCTGCACGGCGCGCCAATGCTCGCCAAGTCGAAGAAGCCCGCATCGAGGCGCTGGAAGCCGCCGGCGACGTGGCCGCCGCGCTGCCGCTGGCGCTGGCGCTGCTGGATGGCGACCGGCTGTCCGAAGACGCGCACCGCCGCGTCATCCGCCTGCACTCCCTGCGCGGCGACCGTGCGGCGGCGCTGCTGGCCTTCGACCGCTGCGAACAGCTGCTGAAGGACGAGGTGGGCGCCAAGCCCTCGGCGGCCACGCTGGCGCTGCTGGCGACCCTCGAGCAGTCGGCCCCGGTGGCGCACAGCGAGCGCGTGCGCGGCGCGCTGCCCGCCGCGGTGCTGCGCCCGCCGCGCCTGGTGGGGCGCGATGCCGAGCTCCACGCGCTGCAGCGCGGCCTGGCCGCGGGCCAGGTGGTGGTGGTGGAAGGTGAAGCCGGCATGGGCAAATCGCGCCTGTTGCAGGCGCTGGCGGCGGCGCGGCCCGGCGTGCTGCACAGCAGCGGCCGGCCGGGGGACGCGCTGGTGCCCTACGCCACCTTGTCGCGCGCACTGCGCCAGCTGCTGGACCGCGACCCCACCGCCGCCGACCCCGCCCTGCTGCGCGCGCTGGCGCCGCTGCTGCCCGAGCTGGCCGACCCTGCCGACGGCCCGGCGCTGCCGACGCCGCAACCTCTGGTGCAGCCCGTGCTGGCGCTGCTGCAACGCACACGCCGCAGCGTCGAGACCCTGGCACTCGACGACCTGCACTTTGCCGACGACGCCACGCTGGAGCTGCTGCAAGACCTGCTGGCCGCGCCGCGCGACATCATCGCTGCGCGTGCCGACACCGTGCCACGTTGCTGCCTCGGCCTGCGCCCTGCGGCGGCCGGCTCACGCTTGCACGGGCTGCTGGAATCGCTGGCCACGGCCGGCCCGCACACGCGGCTGCGGCTGCAGCCGCTGGGTGAAGGCGCGATGGCCGAGTTCATCGCCTCGCTGGGCCTGCCCGGCGTCGAAGGGGCGCTGCTGGCGCCCGTGTTGTGCCAGCGCACCGGCGGCAACCCGCTCTTTGCGCTCGAGACGGTGAAGCTGGCCTGGAGCGACGGCAGCCTGGGCGCCCTGGCCGCGCCCAGCGCCGCCGAACAACTGCCACGGCCCGACACGCTGGCGCGGCTGATCGGCCAGCAGCTGGCCCGCCTGTCGCCACCGGCCTTGCAGCTGGCGCGTGTGGCGGCGGTGGCGGGCGTCGACTTCAGCATCCCGCTGGCCGGCCACCTGCTGAACCGCGGCGCGCTCGACCTGGCCGACCCCTGGGCGGAGCTGGAAGCCCAGCAGGTGCTGCGCGGCGAAGCCTTCGCGCACGACCTCGTGCACGACGCCGTGCTGCAGGGCCTGCCCGAGGTCATCGCCCGCCACCTGCACGGCCAGACCGCGGCCTGGCTGGAAGGGCAGGGTCCGGACACCGCTGCAGATGCCGACGCCAGCCGCCGCGCCATCGCGCCGGCGCGCGTGGCCGCGCACTGGGAAGCCGCCGGGCAGCGCGCGCGGGCGCTGCCGTCGCTGCGCGCCGCCGCCGATCTGGCACGCCGCTCCCTGCGCGAGGGTGAGCGCATCGATTTCCTGCTGCGCGCGGCCGACATCGCCGAAGCTGCAGAGCGCGACGACGAGGCCTTCGAGCTGGTGCGCGACGCCATCGAAGGCCACATGAACACCATCCGGCAGGCCGACGGCCTGCCGTTGCTGGAACGCCTGCAGCGTCTGGCGCGCACGCCGCTGCAGCAGGCGCAGGCCGCCGGCGACCGCGCCTGGTACAGCGCCGTGCTGGGCGATTTCGATGCCGCCATCGAACAGGGCCGCGCCGCGCTGGCCAGTGCCGAACCGCTGGGTGACGAGGCCTTGCTGAACACGCTGCAGCAACGCCTGGGCACCGCGCTCAGCATGGCCGGGCGCTTCGAAGACGCCCTGAAGCACATGCGCGCTGCCGAGCCGGGCCTGCACCTGGTCGGCGCACCGGATGCGGTGGCCGAGTTCCACGGCAACCTGGCCGTGGTGTTGAGCAACCTCGGCCGCCCCGCGGAAGCTCAGCCCGAGTACGAACGTGCGCTGGCCCTCGGCCGGGCGCTGAACGACCATGCCCAGCTCGCCACCGTGCTGGCCAACTACGCCAGCAGCCGGCTCGATGCCGGCGATGTGGCGCTGGCCAGCGCCCAGCTCGCGCAGTCGCAGCACATCGTCACCACCTACGAGCTGGCGGGCAGCGGCGCGGGCAGCAGCGCCGGCTACATCGCCACGCTGCAGGCGCAGTGCGAGCGCGGCGCCGGCCGCTACAGCGCGGCGCTCGAATGGTGCCGCCGCGCCGAAGACATCCTCGCCGAGCGCAACCCCTCGCGGGTGCCCGTGGCCCGCCTGCACCTGGCGCAGGTGTGGCTCGACCTCGGCCAGCACGCGCGCGCACTGCAGGTGCTGGGCGGCGAAGCACTCACCGCGGCGCGGCGCATGCCGGCGCGTTATGCCGTGCGCTGGCTGGTGCTGCTGGCGCGCGTGCAGCGCCGCCTGCGCCAGCCCGTGGCGCCGCTGCTGGAGGAAGCCGCAGCACTGGCCCCGCCCGACGGCTGGCCCGAGATGCGGCTGATCGTGCGCACCGAGCAGGCCCTGGCGGAGGCCCCTGCCGAGGCCCTGGCACAACTGCGTGCCGTGGCCGACGAAGCCCACGCGCTCAGCCTGCATGGCGCCGAGCTGGGCGCGCTGCTGCACGCCACCGCCATCGCACCCGCGGCCACGACGGCGGCGGCGTTGGCCGATGCTGCCGTGGCCCTGGCCGTCGGCACCGAGGCGCTGCATGCCGACCGCGCCATGCGCTACACCGCCCCGGCGCTGGCCTGGGCGCGCAGCGGGCAGACCGCCCGTGCCGAGGCGCTGTGGGCCGGAGGCCAGGCCTGGCTGCGCACCGCCGCGGCCGCCCATGTGCCGCCGGAGTTCGCCGACAGCTTCCTGCACCAGCACCCGCTGCACCGCCAGCTCCTGGGCCCGCTGTCCCGCTGACACCGTGGGTGATGGTTCTGGCGTTACGCCGCGCGGCCTTGGGGCCCCGCCGCGCAGGGTGACCGCGTAACGACCGCGTAACGCCCCGGCCCCTACAACCTCGTCATGGCAGCCCGCAACGGGCGCCCAGACAAGAGCCCCAGGAGCCCGCCATGTTCGCCAACCACCCGCCGCGCCGTGACTTCGCCGACACCCTCACCGCTGGCGCCGACAGCCCCTGGGCGTGGCCGGCGCTGAGCCGCCACGAGGGTATCGACGCCAACGAACTGCTGGCCAGCACCGACGCTGCCGACCGCCACCTGTTGCGCCTGGTGGTCTGCGCCGCCGCCGCCACGCTGGTGCTGGCCGTGGCCAGCAGCCTGGGCAGCTGAGCGCACGGGCCCGCACGGCCGGCCAGGCGCGCCGGCCCCGGGCTGTCCATCGGCAGCCCCTGCAACCTGTCATGCCCATGACACACCGCGTCGGGTGACGCTGGCAACTCGGAATGCGCTGCGTACAGTGCGCAGCATCCGAGCAGCCCAGCACCCATGAACGCCCATCCCAACGGCACGTCCAGCCCCAACCGCGCCGACCTCTGGCAGCAGCGACTGCAGCGCTTCGCCGCCGGCGCGCTCCGTGCCTTCCACGCTTACGGCACCTGGTTGGTCAGCATCACCTGGCGGCGCTTCCTGCTGTTGGCAACGGCACTCGTCGTCGGCATGGCCATCCTGCACGACATGCCGCCCTTCACCTGGACCTACACGGAACGGGTGGAAAGCCCGCCGCCGCGGGTGGTGGTGATGCCGCCGGCGCCGCCGGCACCCCCGCGTGTGCCGCGCATCGAACCCACTCCGAGGCTGCCCAAGCAGCTCGGCGACGTGCAGATCAGCATCGACAAGAACGGCATCCGCATCACGCCGCGCTCGGCCGCCGCGGCATCGGCAGCCTCGGCCGCTTCCTCGGCTGCCGCCAGCGGTGGTGGTGTCGAGATCCGCCTGCCGCCCGGCGAGGTGAGCGAAGCCATCCGCGAGGCCGTGGAAGAGGCGCAGCGCGAGATCGAGCAGGCCGCCCAAGAAGCCCGCCAGGACGCCGAACAGGCCGTGCGCGACGCCGAGCAGGCGCGCCGCGACGCCGAGCAGGCCATTGCGGAGCTGAACCGGGAACAGGGCAAGCCGCGCACGGGGACGCGCCGCATCCGCGTGGGCATCGGCGATTTCCTGATGCAGTTCACCCTGCTGTGGGTGTTTGCTTCTGCGGTGCTGAAGTACACCTACAAGGGCCGCATGCAGGCCGAGGTGAAGGCCGCGCAGGCGACAGAGACGGCCGAGGCTGAAGCGCTGAAGCGCCAGGTCGTGGAGGCGCGCATGGCAGCGATGCAGGCGCAGGTGGAGCCGCACTTCCTGTTCAACACTCTGGCCAGCATCGACCACCTGATCGAGACCGACCCGGCGCGCGCCAGCCAGATGCAAAAGAACCTGATCGCGCTGCTGCGCGCCAGCATGCCAACGATGCGCGAGGCCAACGGCGACGGCATGGGCGGTGTGCGCGATCTCGGCCGCGAGCTGGCCGTGATCCGCCCCTACCTGGAAATCCTGAAGGTGCGCATGGAAGAGCGCCTGGCCACCGACATCCAGGTGCCCGATGGGCTGCTCTCGGCGGAGTTCCCGCCGATGATGATCCAGACCCTGGTGGAAAACGCCATCAAGCACGGCCTGGAACCCAAGGCCGAGGGCGGCAGCCTGCGGCTGAAGGCCGAGATCGTGCACGGCAAGCTGCAGGTGACCGTGGCCGACACCGGCCTGGGCTTCGGCAAGGCTGCCACTGCCGGCACCGGCGTGGGCCTGGCCAACATCCGCGAACGCCTGCAGCTGCTTTACGGCCCCAAGGCCACCTTGACCGTGGCCGAGAACCCGCCCAGTGGCACCGTCGTCACCATCACCGTGCCCTACAAGACCGTGGAAGGGAGCTTTGCATGAACGCCAGCATGAACACCGTCACGAGCACCGTAACCACCGCGCACCAGCGCCGCGTCTGGCCGTGGGTCCTCGGCGGCCTGCTGCTGCTGTGCCTGCTGGCCCTGGGCAGCGGGCTGGCCTGGGTGATGGAGACGGGGCACTTGGGACCTGGCTTCCACGACGGTGTGCACATCTCGCTGAACGGCGAAGACTGGACGAGCGACGGCCCAGTCACGGTGCTGGCCGTGCTGACAGGCCTGCTGGCCGGCGGTGCTGCGCTGATGGTGGGGCTGCTGGCCGTGCTGGTGGTGGTGCCACTGGGCCTGGCGCTGGCGCTGCTGGGCGTGGCGCTGGGCATCGCGGCTGCGCTGTTCTCTTTGCTGGCAGTGGCTGGGGCGATGCTGCTGCCGCTGTGGCTGCCGCTCTTGCTGCTGTGGCTGCTGCTGCGCCGCAAGCCCGCCGCTAGGATGCCGGCATGAACACCCCCGCCATCTCCACCCCCGCCGCCCCGCCCCGCGCGGTGCTGGCCGACGACGAACGCCTGATGCGCGAACAGCTGCGCGCACGCCTGGCCGAGGTCTGGCCCGCGCTGCAGATCGTCGGCGAAGCGCGCAACGGCCTGGAAGCCGTGCAGATGGTCGACGAACACCGCCCCGAGGTGGTCTTTCTCGACATCCGCATGCCGGGCCTGACGGGCGTGGAGGCGGCGCGCCAGATCACGCAGCTGCCGCCGCGCCAGGCCGAGGGCGGCGAAGCGGGCGACGAGGACGAGCTGCTGCCCGAAATCGTCTTCATCACCGCCTACGACCAGTACGCGGTGGAAGCCTTCGAACAAGGCGTGGCCGACTACGTTCTGAAGCCCGCCGAGCGTGACCGCCTGCTCGTGACGGTGCAGCGCATCCAGCAACGCCTGGCCGCGCGCGACGCGCCGGCCGGCAGCGTGGATGCGCCGCCCGCGCCCAACATGCAGCAGCTGCTGCACCAGCTGCAGGCCCGGCTGAACCCCGGCGGCGCGCCCAACCACCTGCAGTGGATACAGGCCACCGTGGGCCAGGCCATCCAGATGATCCCGGTCGACGAGGTGCTGTTCTTCATCAGCGACGAGAAGTACACGCGCGTGCAGACGGCGCAGGTGGAAGCCTTGATCCGCAAGCCGATCAAGGAACTGGTGGACGAGGTCGACCCGCGCGTGTTCTGGCAGATCCACCGCAGCACGCTGGTGAACGTGAAAAGCATCGCCGGCGTCACGCGTGACTTCCGCGGCCGCCAGATCGTCACCGTGAAGGGCCACCCCGAGAAGCTGGAAGTCAGCCGCAGCTACGCCGGGCTCTTCAAGGGAATGTGAATTCCTGCAAGGCGCCGGCAGCATGCCGGCGCCGCGCGAGCCAAGGTGCCCGGAGTTCGGCACGCGACCCGGCGCAAAACTGAAGCCCGCAGTGCGGAAGTTCGCGTTCGAATTTCGTGAGCTTCCGCACACCTGCCAGCGCGGTGTGCGACGCCGTCACACGGCTTTGGCGCATCTGCACGGCAGCGGCACGCCGTCACGCGGCTGCAGCCTGCCGGCGCAGCGCTACACATCTGAAGCATCTGCTCGCAAAGGTGCACCGGCCGTCACCTCGAATCAGTGCCGGGTCCGCTAACTTGTGATCCATGGATGGGCGGCGCCGCCGCACCCTTCCTTGCATCCACAGCCAAGCACCGCGACCCATGCTCTTGCCCACGACACAACCTGCGCAGCTGCGCTTCGATTTCGCCCGTCGCACCGCCACCGCGGTAGCCGGCTGGGTGGTGCGCGAAGAAGCGATCATGGGCACTGCGATCCGCGTCGAACTCTGGGCCGACGACCGCCGCATCGGCGAGGCCGCCGCGGCTGCGGTGATGGACGAGATGCACCGCATCGACCGCGCGATGAGCCCGCACAAGGCCACCAGCGAACTCAGCCGCATCAACCGCGAAGCCGCGCGCCAGCCGGTGCCGCTGAGCGCCGAGATGGCCGGCGTCGTCGCCAAGGCGCTGCACTACTCGCGCCTGACCGATGGCGCCTTCGACATCAGCTACGCCGCTGTCGGCCAGCTCTACGACTACCGCCGGCGCCAACGCCCCACCGGCACCGAACTGGAAGTCGCACGGGCGCTGGTGGGCTGGCAGGGCCTGCAGTTCGACGCCCAAGCGCGTACGCTGCGCTTTGCACGCGAAGGCATGCGCATCGACCTCGGCGGCTTTGCCAAGGGCCACGCGGTGGACCGCGCAGCGCTGCTGCTGCGCCAGCGCGGCATCCACCGCGCTTACATCAGCGCCGGCGGCGACAGCCGCGTGGTGGGCAGCCGCCGCGTCAGCGGCCCCGACGGCACCCTCGAAAACCGGCCCTGGACGGTGGCCATCCGCGACCCGCGCCGCGCCGGCGAGGTGGTGGCGGTGCTGCCGCTGGAAGACTGCTCGGTGTCCACATCCGGCGACTACGAACGCTACTTCGACGACGGCCCCGAGCGGGTGCACCACCTGCTGGACCCGGCCACCGGCCGCAGCCCGCAGCACGTGCACAGCGTGACCATCATCGCCGCCGACGGCCTGGCCAGCGAAGCGCTGTCCAAGGCCGTGTTCGTGCTGGGTGTGCAGCGCGGCCTGGCGCTGGTGGAAACGCAACCGGGCGTCGACGCCGTGGTGATCGATGCCCACGGCGTGCTGCACGCCTCGTCGGGCCTGCTGCACGGTGCACCGGCCGTGCGCGAGACCTGCCAGTAAGTCGCTCGAATCCATCAAGCCGGGCGGCCAAGACGGTCAGCTGCGGCGCTTCATCACCGAGGGAGGGCCTCATGCGCTCAAGACAACTGTTCCGTTTCTGCGTTCCGGCGCTGGCCGCCGCTGCGCTGCTGTCCGCCTGCTCGGGCGGCGGCAGTACCGACAGCGCCGACACGCTCACCGTCAACGGCGACGTGCCACTGGTCTACGCCAAGCGTGCCACCACCCTGGGCATGAACCCCACCGATGGCGCCAACAGCGCCCCGGGTGGCGACCTGATGCTGCGCGAGAAGAGCAGCCCCACGGCCGCCGAACACAACCTCACCACCCGCTTCACCGCGGGCGTGGGTGATGCCAGCGACCCCGAGGTCAGCTACGACGGCAAGAAGGTGGTCTTTGCGATGCGTTGCCCCACCGAAAACACCGCCACGGTGGACGGCACACCCGGCGGCGCCAAGGCCTGCACGGGCCGCTGGAACATCTGGGAATACGACATGAGCGCCGCGCCCAGCGGCAAGCTCAACGAAGGCGTGTTCCGGCGGCTCACGGCCAGCACCAGCGACGACGACGTCGACCCCGTCTACCTGCCGGCCAACCGCGGCGTCATTTTCGCCAGCAACCGCCAGGCCAAGAGCAGCCGCAACCAGGCCCTGGGCCGCGCCTACTTCGCCGCCGACGAGTACGAACGCGAGCGCGTGCTGAACCTGCACAGCATGACGGCCGTGGGCGCGAACGTGCAGCAGATCACCTTCAACCAGAGCCACGACCGCAACCCCGTCATCCGCCCCGACGGCACCATCATGTTCAGCCGCTGGGAGCACGTGGCCGACCGCAACCGCTTCGCCGTC
>JANMMD010000331.1:0-7030 GCA_031372905.1 Betaproteobacteria bacterium | reverse complement strand
ACCTGTGGCGGGAACGCCGCCTGCCGGTGAACGTCGACCCCTTCGACGCGCGGCTGGACGACGAGATGGAGCGTGCGCGCCTGGCCCGCGTCTTCAACCAGGGCCTGAGCGCGGCGGTGGGCCACGTGCTGCCGCTGAAGCGGGAATGGGAAATTGGTTTGAATGGCGGCCGTGGCGCGAGCCAGGCGCCCGAGCTGTGGTCGCCCGGCCCGGCCTGGGTGACCGGCCCCTGGTTCCTGCGCGACGACCGCATGTACCTGATTCCCGGTGATTCACCGATGGGGTTCCGCTTGCCGCTCGATTCACAAGCCTGGGCCGCGAAGGGCGATCGCCCGGTGGCGATGGCGCAAGACCCGTTCGCGCCGCAGGCCACCTTGCCTTCTGCCGCGGCGCTGCGCATGCAGCAGGCCGTGGCCAGCACGGCGGCCTGGGGTCTTGCCGGCAGCCGCACGGTCGCCGGTGGCGGCGCCAACAGCGGCGAAGCGGCCACCGAACACGCGCCCGCCTACGCCTTCCCGCGCGACCCGCTGGCCGTGCCCGGACCTTTCGAATCCGCCGGCGAATTGACGCGCACCGCGCTCTGCGTGGAGGTGCGCGACCCGCAGCGCGGCAACGGCCCCAAGGCGGAACGTGAACACGGCGGCAAGAGCGGCGTGCTCTACCTCTTCATGCCACCGCTGAAGTTCCTCGAGGACTACCTCGAACTGTTGGCCGCCATCGAGGCCACCTGCGTCGAGACGGGCATGAAGATCGTCATCGAGGGTTACGGACCGCCGCGCGATCCGCGTCTGAAGACGCTGGCCGTGACACCCGACCCGGGCGTCATCGAAGTCAATATCCACCCCGCGCACAGCTGGGCCGAACTCGTCGACCACACCGAGTTTCTCTACGACGCTGCGCACCGCACCCGGCTGTCCACCGAGAAGTTCATGCTCGACGGCCGCCACACGGGAACGGGTGGCGGCAACCACTTCGTGCTGGGCGGCGCCACGCCCGCAGACAGCCCCTTCCTGCGGCGGCCCGATGTGCTTGCGAGCCTGATCACGTACTGGCACAACCACCCCTCGCTGAGCTATTTGTTCAGCGGCATGTTCATCGGCCCCACCAGCCAGGCACCGCGTTTCGACGAGGGCCGCGCCGACCAGGTCTACGAGGTGGAGATCGGCCTCAACGAACTCGAGCGCCAGGTCGGCCTTTACGGCCAAGTTCCTCCGTGGGTGGTCGACCGCACGCTGCGCAACCTGCTGGTGGACGTGACCGGCAACACCCACCGCAGCGAGTTCTGCATCGACAAGCTGTACAGCCCCGATGGCCCGACGGGCCGCCTGGGCCTGCTGGAGCTGCGCGCCTTCGAGATGCCGCCGCATGCGCGCATGAGCCTGGCGCAACAGCTGCTGCTGCGCGCGATGCTGGCGTGGTTCTGGAAGTCGCCGTACCGAGGCCACGGCGCTACACGGCTCACCCGCTGGGGCACCGGCCTGCACGACCGTTTCCTGCTGCCGAGTTTCGTGCAGCTGGATTTCGACGACGTGATGGCCGACCTGAACGGCGCCGGGTATGCGTTCAACAGCGACTGGTTCGCGCCGCACTTCGCTTTCCGCTTCCCGCTGGTGGGCGACGTGGCCGTGGGCGGCATGGAACTCACGCTGCGCAATGCGCTGGAGCCCTGGCACGTGATGGGCGAGGAAGGCTCGCCCGGCGGCACGGTGCGCTATGTCGATTCGTCGCTGGAACGCCTGGAGCTCAAGGCCACCGGGATGAACGGCAACCGGCATGTCGTCACCGTCAATGGCCGCGCCTTGCCGATGCAGCCCACCGGGCGCGTCGGTGAATTTGTCTGCGGCGTGCGCTACCGCGCGTGGCAGCCGCCTTCGGCGCTGCACCCGACGATCAAGGTGCATGCGCCTTTGACCTTCGACATCGTCGACAGCTGGCAACAGCGCAGCCTGGGCGGCTGCCGCTACCACGTGGCCCACCCGGGTGGGCGCAACCACGACGCCTTCCCGGTGAATGCCTATGAAGCCGAGAGCCGCCGCCTGGCGCGCTTCTTCCGCTTCGGCCACACGCCGGGGCGCATGGACGTGAAGCCTGCCGCGGCTAGCCTCGAACACCCCTTCACCATCGACCTGCGTGTCTGAGTTCTGCCCTCGAGCTCGCGCATGACGCAGACCCAGTCGCAGACATCGCTGCCCTTCGAGGCCCCGGCCGGTGCCGGTGCGGTGCCGGGTGCAGCCGGTGCGCACACGCTGCTGAGCCGCGCGCTGCCTGCGGAGCCGGGTGTGTGGGACGAATTGCGCCAGCCCGACGGCCACCTGCGCCCGGCCTGGGCGCGTTTTGCGCAGGCCTTGCCGCCGTCCACCGAGGGCGGTGAACTCGGCGACGAGCTCGACCGCCGCGTCGGCCAGGTGGCCCAGCGCATCCGGCAGGACGGTGTCACGCACAACGTCTTCAGCGACGACCCGACGGTGGCCTCGGCCTCGCGGCCCTGGAGCCTGGAGCTGCTGCCGCAGTTGATCGAGGCCCAGGAATGGGCCGGCATCGAGGCCGGCGTGGCACAGCGGGCCGAGCTGCAGCAGCGCGTGCTGGCCGATCTGTACGGCACCGGCCCGGGCCGCCAGCGCCTGCTGCACGAAGGCCTGCTGCCGCCGGCCCTGCTGCTGCGCCACCCGGGTTGGCTGCGGCCGATGGTGGGCGTGCAGCCGCCGCCGGGGCCCGGCGGTGAAGACGGCCTGCGCCTCTTCATCGTGGCCTTCGACCTGGCGCGCGGGCCGGATGGCCGCTGGTGGCAGGTGGCGCAGCGCACGCAAGGCCCTTCCGGCCTGGGCTATGTGATGCACAACCGCATGGTCGTGGCGCGGCAGTTCCCCGATGCCTTCCGCGAGCTGCGCGTGCAGCGCATCGCCAGCAGCTACCGCCGCCTGCTCGACACGCTGGAGCTGGCCGCCAGGGCCGTGGCCGCGCGCCTGGGTGACGGCGCGCCGCGGGTGGTGCTGCTGACGCCCGGCCCCTACAGCGAGACCTATTTCGAACACGCCTACCTGGCGCGCTACCTCGGCGTGCCGCTGGTCGAAGGCGGCGACCTCACCGTGCGCGGCGACCGCCTTTTCCTGAAAACCGTCGAAGGCCTGGAGCCCGTGCACGGCCTGCTGCGCCGCCTGGACGACGACTGGTGCGACCCGCTCGAACTGCGCTCCGACAGCACCCTGGGCGTGCCGGGCCTGCTGCTGGCCGCGCGTGCCGGCACGGTGGTGATGGCCAATGCGCTGGGCAGCGGTTTTCTCGAATCGCCGGCGATCCAGGGCTTCATGCCGGGTGTGGCGCGGCGCCTGCTCGACCAGCCGCTGTTGCTGCCTTCGCTGCCCACCTGGTGGTGTGGTGAGGCCGCGGCCTGGGCCGATGTGCGTGAGCAGCTGGATGACAAGCTCGTGCGCAGCACCTTCCCGCGCAACGGGCGCACCTCCCAGATCCACGAGCTGCGGCGCGACCTGCGGCGCGACCCCAGCGCCGGCGCGGTTGACGAAGACCCCGACGCGTGGACCGTGCAAGGCCACCTGCGCTTTTCGCGCGCCCCGATCTGGGGCGATGGCGCGGTCGCGCCGCGCCCGGCGATGGTGCGCGTCTACGCCATTGCCGAAGGTGGTGGGCGCTGGCATGTGCTGCCCGGCGGCATGACCCGCGTGGCGCGGCGCGAAGACGGCAGCGTCAGCATGCAGCGTGGCGGCACCAGCCTCGACACCTGGGTGCTCACCGAAGGCCCGGTGGATACCTTCAGCATGTTGCCGCGGCGCCTGGAGGTCGACGACATCCTGCAGCGCCACCGGCCCGTCAGCAGCCGCACGGGCGAAAACCTGTTCTGGCTGGGGCGCTACACCGAACGCACCGAGCAGCTGGTGCGCCTGGCGCGTTCGACGCTGGTGACGCTGGCCACGCCGGGCATGGCCGATGCCGACGGCGCAGCGACACAAGCGCTGATGTCGGCCCTGTCGACGCTGGCCGTGCAAACCGGTCTCGCGCCGCAGGGCGTCCCCACGCTGCTGCAAGGCGCGCACCTCTTCGAGCGTGCGCTGCTGGCGGGCCTGGGCGACCGCGACGGCAGCGAAGGCACGGCCAGCATCGCCTACAACCTGGCCGCGCTGGAGCGTGCGGCCACGGCGCTGCGCGAGCGCCTGTCACCCGAGCACTGGGGCCTGATCTGCGCGATGCGCGAAGACTTTGCGCGTGAGCTCGAAGTGCCCGCCGGCGAGCTGCCCGGGCGCGGCCAGGTGCTGGCGGCGCTGGACCGCCTGGGCCTGCAGCTGGCCGGCGTGACCGGCGCGCAGACCGATCGCATGACGCGCGACCACGGCTGGCGCCTGCTGACGGTGGGCCGGCTGCTGGAGCGCCTGATCGGCGTCACCCTGCGCCTGCGCGTCTTCATCGAAAGCCAGGCCATCGGTGCCCAGCACAGCACGGTGGAGGGCATAGAGCTGCTGCTCGAGTTGTTCGACAGCCTCATCACCTTCCGCGCGCGCTACCAGCGCCATGAAGACCTGCTGGCCGTGGCCGACCTGCTGGTGCTGGACAGCGCCAACCCGCGCGCCTTTGCCGGCGTGCTGCGGCGGCTGCGCACCGAGATCGTCAAGCTCCCGGGCGAGCCCGAGGTGCAGCAGGCCCTGCTGCACCTGCTGCCCGCAGACGGCGCGGGCCTGACGCTGGAAAGCCTGCGCGGCGCCGATGAGGCGGCCATCGCGCGCGCGCTGCGCGCCTTGTCCGTGAGCCTGGGCCAGACCGCCGGCGCGATGGCCGACCGCGTGAGCGAACGCTTTTTCACCCTCGCCCAGGGCGTGGACCAGCGGGTTTGAACATGGCCGCCAGTCTGCTGCTGGAAGTGACCCACGAAACACGCTACGACTACGGTGCGCCGGTGTCGCTGGCCCACCACCTGGCGCATTTGCGGCCACTGCACGACGCCCACCAGCAACTGCTGGCCTTCGATCTGAGCACCGTCCCCACGCCGGGTGCGCAGCGTGACGGCGTGGACGTCCTGGGCAACGCCGAGCACCATTTCAGCCTGGCCTCGCCGCACCGCCAGCTGGCCGTGCGCGCCACCAGCCGCGTGCGCGTGCTGCCGCGCTTCGCCGTGCTGGAGCCCGAGGCTTCGCCGGTTTGGGGCGAAGTGGCCGAGGCGCTGCGCTACGTCGCCTGCGCGCCCTTCGAGCCTGCTGTCGAATTTGCCTTGCCCTCGCCCTATGTGCCGCGCCTGCCGCAGCTGCGTGCCTATGCCGGCGCGTCCTTCACGCCGGGCCGGCCGCTGGCCGTGGCCGCCATCGAGCTGATGCACCGGGTGCATGCCGACTTCCGCTACGAAAGCCAGAGCACCCACATCGACACGCCGCTGGCCGAGGTGTGGGCGCAACGCCGCGGCGTGTGCCAGGACTTTGCCCACCTGATGGCCGGCGCGATGCGCGGCCTGGGCCTGCCGGTGCGCTATGTCAGCGGCTACTTGCTGACGCACGCCCCGGCCGGTGCGGAGGAAGCCGGCCGCGCGATGCAGGGCGCCGATGCGTCGCACGCCTGGGTGCAGGTGTGGTGCCCCAGCACACCCGGCGTGCCCGGCGAGTGGCTGGACCTGGACCCGACGAACAACCTCATCCCCGGCAGCGGCCATGTGCGTGTGGCGGTGGGCCGGGATTTCGGCGACGTCACGCCGCTGCGCGGCGTCATCCGCGGCGGCGGTGGCCGCCACACGCTGCGCGTCGGCGTCAACACGCGCGTGCTGGACGGAACGACCCTTGACCCCAGCGCGCGGCCGGAACGGCGTTTGCTTGAGAAGCCCTGATGGAGACCCGAACACCATGAAGTCGGCCTTTGACGAGATGCACACCGCCGACCAGCAGGTCCGCGGCCAGTACCAGGTCTACCAGCAGTGGCTGCAGCAGCAGCCGCGTGAACTGATGCAGGCCCGCCGCAGCGAGGCGGAGATGATCTTCCGCCGCGTCGGCATCACCTTCGCGGTTTACGGCGCGAAGGACGAGGACGGTTCGGGTACCGAGCGGCTGATCCCCTTCGACCTCATCCCGCGCGTCATCCCGTCGTGCGAGTGGACGCTGATGGAAGCCGGTCTGGCGCAGCGCGTGACGGCGCTGAACCGCTTCATCCACGACGTCTATCACGGGCAGGAAATCCTGAAGGCCGGCATCGTGCCCGCCGAGCAGGTGCTGAAGAACGCGCAGTTCCGCCCCGAGATGATGGGCGTGAACGTTCCGGGCCACATCTACTCGCACATCTCGGGCATCGACATCGTGCGCGCCGGGCAGGCCGATGGCAGCGGCGAGTACTACGTGCTGGAAGACAACCTGCGCGTGCCCAGCGGTGTGAGCTACATGCTGGAAAACCGCAAGATGATGATGCGGCTCTTCCCCGAGCTGTTTGCCATGCACCGCGTGGCCCCGGTGGCGCATTACCCCGACCTGCTGCTCGAGACCTTGCGCGCCGTGGCCCCGGCTGGCGTCAACGAGCCCACGGTGGTGGTGCTGACGCCCGGCATGTACAACAGCGCCTACTTCGAACACGCCTTCCTGGCGCAGCAGATGGGCATCGAACTGGTGGAGGGGCAAGACCTCTTCGTCAAGGACGGCTTCGTCTACATGCGCACCACGCAGGGCCCGCGCCGCGTGGACGTGATCTACCGCCGCGTCGACGACGATTTCCTCGACCCCAGCGTCTTCCGCGAAGACAGCACGCTGGGCTGCGCCGGGCTGCTGGATGTCTACCGCGCCGGCAACATCACGCTCAGCAACGCCGTGGGGACCGGCATCGCCGACGACAAGAGCATCTATCCCTATGTGCCGAAGATGATCGAGTTCTATCTCGGCGAGAAACCCATGCTCAACAACGTGCCCACCTGGCTGTGCCGCGAGAGGGACGATCTGGCCTATGTGCTGGACCACATGCACGAGCTGGTGGTGAAGGAAGTGCACGGCGCCGGCGGCTACGGCATGCTGGTGGGGCCAGCCGCCACCAAGGCCGAGGTGGAAGCCTTCAAGGCCGT
>JANMMD010000316.1:0-7813 GCA_031372905.1 Betaproteobacteria bacterium | reverse complement strand
CGATGGCGCGCGGCGCCTTCGACGCCCGGCGTGTGAACCTCGACGAGCTGGTGGCGCGCGGCTGGTCGAAGCTGCAGATCGCCGATGCGCCGTTTGCCGAAGGCGGCTTTCCCACGCCCAGCGGCAAGGCCTGGGCCGATGCGCCGGGCTACGGCCTGCCCGACCATGTGCCGAACTACGAGTGTGCAGAGGCGTCGCCCGAACTGGCCTCGCGTTTTCCGCTGGCGATGATCTCGCCGCCGGCGCGGCACTTTCTCAACAGCAGCTTCGTCAACGTCGCGAGCCTGCGCGCGGCAGAAAAAGAGCCGCTGCTGGAGATGCATGCCGACGACGCCGGTGCCCGCGGCATCGCGCACGGCGCCGAGGTGCTGGTCTTCAACGACCGCGGCCAGTACCGCTGCAAGGCGGCGGTGTCGACACGGGCGCGGCCCGGCGTTGTCAACGGCCTGGGCATCTGGTGGCGCAAGATGGGCCTGGATGGCACCAACGTCAATGAGCTGACGCACCAGCGCCTCACCGACCTGGGCCGCGCGCCGAGCTTCTACGATTGCCTGGTCGAGGTGCGGGCGGCTTGAGTCGGCGGCGCTGGCGTGATCACTGGGGGCGTGGGCTGATGGCAGCAGGGGGATTGTTGGGCGCGGCGCTGCTGGCCACGGCCGCGCTGTGCCTCAGCACGGGCTGCAGCAGCCTGGCGTACTACGCCCAGGCGGCGGGCGGCCACCTCGACCTGATGCAGCGCGCCCGCCCGGTGGCCGACGCCGTGGCCGACCCCGCCACGCCCGAGCCGCTGCGCCAGCGCCTGCAACTCAGCCAGCGCCTGCGCGACTTCGCCGTGGCCGAGCTCAAGCTGCCCGACAACAGCAGCTACCGGCGCTATGCCGACCTGCAGCGCGACGCCGTGGTTTGGAACGTGGTCGCTGCGCCCGAGCTCGGCCTGACGCTGAAGACCTGGTGTTTCCCGGTGATGGGCTGCGTGGGTTACCGCGGCTACTTCAAGCGCGAAGCGGCCGATGCCCTGGCCGCACAGTTGAAGGCCGAGGGCTGGGAGGTGATGGTCTACGGCGTGCCCGCCTACAGCACGCTGGGCTTCAGCAACTGGGTGGGCGGCGACCCGCTGCTGAACACTTTCATGCACTGGTCGGAGGCCGAGTTGGCGCGCCTGCTCTTCCACGAACTCGCGCACCAGGTCGTCTACGTCGACGACGACACCACCTTCAACGAAAGCTTCGCCACCGCGGTGGAACGCGACGGCGCACGCCGCTGGCTGGCCGCCCACGGCACGCCATCGGCACTGGCCGAGGTGCAGGCGCTGGAACAACGGCGCGACGATTTCCGCGCGCTGACGCAGCGCTACCGCGAACGCTTGCGCGAGCTGTATGCCAGCAGCGACGAAGACGCCCAAAAGCGCACACGCAAGGCGGCCCTGATGGCGGAACTTCAAGCCGACTACGCGACCCTGAAGACAGCGCGGTGGGCCGGGTTCGCGGGATATGACGGCTGGTTTGCCCGGGCCAACAATGCATCCTTTGGCGTGCAGGCTGCGTACAACGAACTGGTGCCTGGCTTCGAAACCCTGCTGCAGGCCGAGGGTGGGGACTACGCCCGTTTTTATCAGGCCGTGCGAGCCTTGGCGGCTTTGCCCGCGGCCGAGCGCCGCCAGCGTCTGAATTCGCCACCGCGCATCACCCCTTCCCCGACACCGCCGTAGAAAGGCCAGCCATGGCAGACATCCACATCCACCGTGACCACACCCTGGGCCTCGCCAAGGCGCGCAAGATCGCCTGGAAGTGGGCCGAAGAAGTGGAGAGCAAGTTCGACATGGAATGCACCGTGATCGAAGGCGAAACCAGCGACACCGTGGAGTTCAAGCGCACGGGCGTCAGCGGCCGGCTCATCGTGGCCGGCGAACACTTCGAGCTCGACGCCAAGCTCGGCTTCCTGCTCGGCGCCTTCAGCAAGACCATCGAGGGCGAGATCACCAAGAACCTCGATGCTTTGCTGGCAGCGGGCAAACCGGCCGCCAAGAAGCCCGCGGCGAAGAAATCCACGCGTTGATGCCGCGTCAACGCCTAAGGACTGTCAACAGCGCGTCAACAGCGACGCGTCGTGCGCGCGCAAGAAGGCCTGGCCTTCCTCGATGACGAAGTAGCGAAAGGCCTCGGCTGCCGGGCTCAGCACCTTCGCACCCAGGTGCACGACGTGCCAGGTGCGCATCAGCGGCGTGTCGGCGATGTCCAGCACTTTCAAGAGGCCGCTGCGCAACTCTAGGCCGATGGTGTGCAGGCTGAGGAAGCTCAGGCCCAGGCCGGCGATGACGGCCTGCTTGATGGTCTCGTTGCTGCCCATCTCCATCGCGATGTGCGGCGCAAAGCGGTGTTCGCTGAAGAAGTTGGCCATGGCCGCGCGCGTGCCCGAGCCTTGTTCGCGGGCCAGGAAGGCATACGGCGCGAGTGCCGCCACCGGTGACTGCGGCAGCAGCAGCAGCGGGTGCCCGGGCGGCGCGACGAACACCAGCGGGTGCGGCGCAAAGGCTTCGGCGCGCGTGGCGATCTCGCGCGGCGGCCGGCCCATGATGCTGAGGTCGACCTCGCCGCTGGCCATCAGCGCCACCAGCTGTTCGCGGTTGGCCGCCACGCGCAAGCGCACCTCCACACCGAGGTGCTCTTCATGAAAACGCGCCAGCAGGTGCGGCACGAAGTACTTCGCGGTGCTGACCATGCCGATGGTGAGCAGGCCGCGCTCGACACGCTTCATGCGCGCCATCGCGTCGTCGGCCTCCTTCAGCGCCGCCAGCAGGCGCTTGGCATGCACGAGGAAGTACTCACCTGCGGTGGACAAGGCCACTGCGCGGCCCTGGCGGTCGAAGAGGGGCAGGCCGACATGGCCTTCCAGCTCCTTGATCTGCATGCTCACCGCAGGGGGCGTGAGGTGCAGCACCTCGGCCGCGCGGGCCATGCTGCCGTGGCGGGCCACCTCGGTGAAAACCCGAAGCTGGCGAAAAGTGAGGTTCATGCGTCAGAGAATTGTTATGGGTAGCGAAACAAGTTCTGACTTTTTTTGAAGTGACGGCCAGCCTACAGTGACGCCGCCCCGGGGTCAACGCAGCCCGGCCCTGCCCTGAAACCCAGCGAGGCCCGGCCATGCCACTTTCCAAGCGCCAGACGCTCACGCAGTACCTCATCGAGCAGCGGCGCCGTTTTCCCGGTGCCAGCGGTGAACTGAACGCGCTGATCCTGGACGTTTCCATCGCCTGCAAGGCCATCGCACGCGCGGTGGCGTTTGGTGAGCTCGGCGACGTGAAGGGCAGCGACGCGGGTGGGCCCGTCCAGGCCCAACGAGGCCTGCAGAACCAGCTCGAACTCATCGGCCACGAGATGTTCGTCACCCAGGTCGAATGGTCGGGCCACCTGGCGGGCCTGGCCAGCGAGGAGATGGCCGCGCCGTGCCAGATCCCCGCCCCGTACGTGCGCGGCAAGTACCTGTTGGTGTTCGACCCGCTGGACGGCAGCCGCAACATCGATGTCAATGTCAGCGTCGGCAGCATCTTCAGCATCCTGCGCGCGCCGCAGGACGTGATCGACAGCCGGCGCGACGTGACGGAAGCCGACTTCCTGCAACCGGGCACCACGCAGGTGGCGGCGGGTTATGCGCTCTACGGCCCCGTCACGATGCTGGTGTTGACGGTGGGCGACGGTGTCGCCGGCTTCACGCTCGACCCCAACCTGGGCGAGTTCAAGCTCACGCACCCGAAGATCACGGTGCCGGAAGACACCCATGAATTCGCCATCAACACCAGCAACAGCCGCTTCTGGGAACCGCCCATCAAGCGCTATGTCGATGAATGCCTGGCCGGCAAGACCGGCCCGCGCGGCACGGACTTCAGCACGCGCTGGATCGCCAGCATGGTGGTCGAAGCGCACCGCATCCTGCTGCGCGGCGGCGTCTTCATTCACCCGCGCGACACCAAAGACGCCGGCAAGCCCGGCAGCCTGCGGCTGCTCTTCGAGGCCAACCCCATCGGCTTCATCATCGAGCAGGCCGGCGGCCGCGCCAGTACCGGGCGCCAGAACGTGCTGGGCGTCAAGCCGAGTGAACTGCACCAGCGCATCGGCCTGGTGTTCGGCAGCAAGAACGAGGTGGAGCGCATCGAGCGCTATCACCTTCAACCCAGCACCAAGGACAGCGGCAACCCGCTGTTCACCGAGCGCAGCCTGTTCCGAGACTGAAGAAGCGCCAGAGCCCATGTCACAACGCCACCCCATCATCGCTATCACCGGTTCGTCGGGCGCGGGCACCACGTCGGTCACGCACACTTTCGAGAACATCTTCCGCCGTGAAAACGTCAAGGCGGCGGTGATCGAAGGTGACAGTTTCCATCGCTACGACCGCAAGGAGATGAAGGCGCGCCAGGCCGATGCCGAGAAGGCCGGCAACAAGCACTTCAGCCACTTCGGGCCGGAGAACAACCTGTTCTCCGAGCTGGAACAACTCTTCCGCAGCTACGGCGAAACCGGCGGCGGCAGGCGCCGCAAGTACTTGCACGACGACGCGGAAGCCGCGCCCCACCGGCAGCAGCCCGGCACCTTCACGCCGTGGGAAGACGTGCCCGCGGACACCGACTTGCTGTTCTACGAGGGCCTGCACGGCGCGGTGGTCACCGACGAGGTGAACATCGCGCAGCACCCCGACTTGCTGATCGGCGTGGTGCCCGTCATCAACCTCGAGTGGATACAGAAACTCTGGCGCGACAAGAGCAAGCGCGGCTACAGCACCGAGGCCGTGACCGACACCATCCTGCGCCGCATGCCCGACTATGTGCACTACATCTGCCCGCAGTTCCAGCACACGCACGTGAACTTCCAGCGCGTGCCTTGCGTCGACACCAGCAACCCCTTCATCGCGCGCGACATCCCGGCGCCCGACGAGAGCATGGTCGTCATCCGCTTCGCCAAGCCCAAGGGCATCGATTTCCCCTACCTGCTGCAGATGATCGATGGCAGTTTCATGAGCCGTGCCAACACCGTGGTGGTGCCCGGCGGCAAGATGGAGCTCGCGATGCAGTTGATCTTCACGCCCTTCATCTGGCGCATGATGGAGCGCCGCCAACGCGCCCTGGGGGCGCTGTGATGGCACGCGGCCACACCTTGGCGGGCGCGTTCGTGGCGGCCGCGGTGATGCGCGTCGTCCAAGCCTGAGTTCGCCATGCTGCAAGCGCTGCTCTGGGACGTCGACGGCACGGTGGCCGAGACCGAGCGCGACGGTCACCGCATCGCCTTCAACCAGGCCTTCGCCGAATTCGGCCTGGGCTGGCACTGGAGCGTGCCGCGTTACGGTGAACTGCTGCGCGTGATGGGCGGGCGTGAACGCCTGCTGCACGACATGGCCACGCGGCCCGACGCGCCGGCCGGCGCTGCCGAGCGCGACGCACTGGTGCATGAAGTGCACCGCCGCAAGAACCAGATCTACGCCGCGCTGGTGGCGCAGGGCGGCCTCACGCCGCGCCCGGGCGTGCGCCGGCTGGTGGCCGAATGCCGCGCTGCAGGCGTGGCGCTGGCGGTGGTGACCACCACCAGCCGCGGCAACGTCGACGCGCTGTTCACCAGCATCTGGGGTGCGGCGTGGCCGGCGATGTTTGCCACGGTCGTGGGCGCTGAAGACGCGCCCGACAAGAAGCCCGACCCGCAGGCCTACTTGCTGGCATTGCAGCGTCTGGGCCTGTCCGCGCAGCACTGCTTCGCGCTGGAGGATTCACCCGCGGGCCTGCAGGCCGCACGCGCGGCCGGTATCGCCTGTGGCGTGACACGGAGCATCTACTTCCAGACACCCGCCTTCGAAGGCGCCGCCTGGGTGCACGACGACCTCGAACACCCGCGGCCCATGACCCTGCCGCTGCTGCAGGCCTCACTTGCTGGCAGCATCCGGGATTCCTGAAGATCAGCCCCGGCCCGCACCCATGAAGCACCTTGCCCTGTCGACCCTGGTTCTTTCCACGCTGGCACTCAACGCCTGGCTGCCCCTGGCCCACGCCCAGGCCGCACCGGCAGCGGCACCCGCCGCGGCCAGCTGCCCCGCGGTGTTGGACCACAGCTTCCCGCGCCTGCAGGACGAGAAGCCGCAGAACCTGTGCCAATACGCCGGCAAGGTGGTGCTGGTGGTGAACACGGCGAGCAAATGCGGTTTCACGCCGCAGTACGAGGGGCTGGAAGCGCTGCACACCAAGTACGGCCCCCAGGGCCTGGTGGTGCTGGGCTTTCCCAGCGGCGACTTCGGCGGGCAGGAGCTGAAAGACAGCAAGGAAATCGCCGATTTCTGCTTCAACACCTACGGCGTGAAATTCCCGATGTTCGCCAAGAGCTCGGTGAAGGGCGCGTCGGCGAACGCCATGTTCGTGCAGCTGGCCAAGAGTACCGGCAAGGCGCCGGGCTGGAACTTCCACAAGTACCTGATCGGCCGCGACGGCAAGCCGCTGGGCAGCTACGACAGCAATGTGCTGCCCACCGGCGCGCCCATGGTCGCGCAGATCGAAAAAGCGCTGGCCACCAGGTAACCGCCGTCCCGGCGCGCGGGCCGTGGGCCCGCAGCCGCTGCCGGCCCCTGAAGGCGGCTACTTCAATGAGTCGATGAGGTCGATGTATTCCTGCATCGCCTCGTCGCCGCTCTTGCCCTTCACCGCGGCCCAGGCGTCGTACTTCGCGCGGCCCACCATGTCGGTAAAGCCCGGGCGCTTGCCTTCCACGTCACCCTCGCTGGCCTGTTTGTACAGCGCGTAGATCTTCAGCAGCGTCATGTTGTCGGGCTTCTCCGGCAACTGCTTGCTGGCGGCGACGGCGGCTTCGAACTGGGCTTTGAGATTGGCCATGGCAGCGCACTTTCGTGGGTGAAAATCCTTGGTTGACGACCCGGATGTTACCCAGCATCGTGGGCCGATCCTTCAAAGAACGTATCCCCCCGGGAGTTGCTGCATGTCCATGGCCGCTGAACGCATGTCGCGCGTCGATACCGCGTGGCTGCGCATGGACAACGACGTCAACCTGATGATGATCGTCGGCGTGTGGCTGCTCACGCCGGCCATCACGCTGGAGGCCCTGCGCGAGCGCATCGAAGGCAAGTTGCTGAAGTACGACCGCTTTCGCCAGAAGGCCGTGGCCGACGCAATGGGCGCGCACTGGGTGACCGACGAGCACTTCGACATCACGCGTCACGTGCTGCCTGCACAGTTGCAGCCGGCACACGGCGAGAGCGAGCGCCACGCGCTGCAGCGCCTGTGCGGCGAACTGGCGATGACGCCGATGGATGCGTCGCGGCCGCTGTGGCAGTTTCACTTCATCGAAAACTACGAAGGCGGCAGCGCGCTGATCGCGCGCATCCACCATTGCATCGGCGACGGCATCGCGCTCATCAGTGTGATGATGAGCATCACCGACGGCGGTGCCGACCCACCCAGGCGCAGCCCACGCCGCAAGCGCGAGGCGGATGACGAGCACGCCGAACCCGACTGGCTCTCGGACGCCGTGCTGAAGCCGCTGACCGACATCACCATCAAGGCCATCGGCATGTACGGCGGCGGCATGGCCAAGAGCATGGAGATGCTGTCCAACCCGACGCAACCCTTGCTGGGCAGCATGGACATGGCGCGCACCGGCTACAAGGTGCTGGGCGACGTGGCCGCGCTGGCGCTGATGCCCGACGACTCGCCCACCGCGCTGAAGGGCAAGCCCGCCGGCCGCAAGGTGGTGGCGTGGAGCGAGCCGATGTCGCTGGAAGACGTGAAGACCATCGGCAAGGGCTTGAACTGCAGCGTCAACGACGTGCT
>JANMMD010000310.1:0-23706 GCA_031372905.1 Betaproteobacteria bacterium | reverse complement strand
AGCCGTTGGCGTGGCTGAAGACGATGGTGGCGGCGCGCGAAGGCGCGTGAGAAGCAGCGCGGGAAGACGCGTGAGAAGTGGCAGTCAGACGATGCGCTCCGACGGTTTGCTGATCTTGCGCATGGGCTCGTAGCGCTCGCTACGCACCATCAGCGGGTGCGTGGCGTCGCCGCCGTCCCAGCGCGGGTCGTCGATGCTCTCGAAGACCTCGCGCAGGCGCTGGCCCCAGGTGCTGTGGATCATCTGGAAGTAAGGGTTGCGCTCGTCCAGGCACGCGATCTCGTCGCTCTGGAACGTGCCTTCGCGGTAGACCAGCAAGTCGAGCGGCAGGCCCACGCTGAGGTTGCTTTTCAACGTGCTGTCCATGCTGACGAGGGCGCACTTGGCGGCCTCGTCCAGCGCCGTGTTGGGCGTCAGCACGCGGTCCAGGATGGGCTTGCCGTACTTGCTTTCGCCGACCTGGAAGAAGCAGGTCTCGCGCGTGGCCTCGATGAAGTTGCCGGCGCTGTAGACGAGGAAGAGGCGCATCGCCTCGCCCTTGATCTGGCCGCCGAACACCATGCTGGCATTGAAGTCGACACCGGCGTTGTGCAGCGCCGCGCCGTCCTGTTCGTAGACGCGGCGCACGGCCGCACCGAGCACGCGCGTGGCGTCGAACATGCTCTTGGCGTTCCAGATCGTCAGCCCGGCTTCGGTGCCGTTGTCGAGCTTTTCCACCTGCAGCAGCTCACGCACGCTCTGGCTGATGCTGAGGTTGCCGGCGCTCAGCATGACCATGAAGCGCTCGCCGGGCTGCTCGTAGATCATCATCTTGCGAAAGGTGCTGATCGCGTCCAGGCCGGCGTTGGTGCGGCTGTCGCTGAGGAAGACGAGGCCGGCGTTGAGGCGGATGCCGACGCAATAGGTCATGGCTGGCTTTCGTTGTGCAACTGCTTGATCCGGTAAAGCGCTTCCAGCGCTTCACGCGGGCTGAGGCTATCAGGCTCCAGCGCGGCGAGCGCGCGCTCCACCGCTGAAGGCTCGGCGGCCGGGGCCGCCAGCGGCGGCGCGAACAGGTCCACCTGCGCCTGTCCGGCCTGCGCCTTGGCTTCCAGCGCCTCCAGTGCGCTGCGGGCCTGGCGCACCACGGCGGCCGGCATGCCGGCCAGGCGCGCCACCTGCACGCCGTAGCTGCGGCTGGCGGGGCCGGGTTCGATCTGGTGCAGGAAGACGATGTCGTGCCCGCTTTCCACCGCGCCCACGTGCAGGTTCACGGCACGCTCATGCTTCAAGGGCAGTTGCGTCAGCTCGAAGTAATGCGTGGCGAACAGTGTGAAGCTTTTGTTGCGGTCGTGCAGCTGCGTGGCGATGGCGCCGGCCAGCGCCAGGCCGTCGAAGGTGCTGGTGCCGCGGCCGATCTCGTCCATCAGCACCAGCGACTGTTCGGTCGCGCCGTGCACGATGGCCGCGGCCTCGGTCATCTCCAGCATGAAGGTGCTCTGCGCATTGGCCAGGTCGTCTGCGGCGCCGATGCGCGTGTGGATGGCGTCGACGGGCCCGAGGCGGCAGGCCGTGGCCGGCACATAGCTGCCCATCGCCGCCAGCAGCACCGTGATGGCCACCTGGCGCATGAAGGTGCTCTTGCCGCCCATGTTGGGGCCCGTGATCACCAGCAGCTTGGTCTTGGCGTCCATGCGGCAGTGGTTGGCGATGAAAGCGCCGCCGCCGGTTTCAGCCAGCCGCGCTTCGACCACCGGGTGGCGGCCGGCCTCGATGTCGATGCAAGGGTAGGGCACGAACTCGGGCCGGCACCAGCCCAGGGTGGCGGCGCGCTCGGCCAGGGCGGCCAGGGCGTCCAGGCTGGCGAGCGCCTGTGCCAGTGCCTGCAGCGGGGCCAGGTGGGCCTGCAGCGCATCCAGCACCTGCTCGTACAGCCATTTTTCGCGTGCCAGCGCGCGCTCCTGCGCCGACAGCGCCTTGTCCTCGAAGGCCTTCAGCTCGGGCGTGATGAAGCGCTCGGCGTTCTTCAGTGTCTGCCGGCGCTGGTAGTCCGCGGGCACCTTCTCCAGGTGCGAGCCTGTCACCTCGATGTAGAAGCCGTGCACCTTGTTGAACTGCACGCGCAGGTTCGGGATGCCCGTGCGCGCACGTTCGCGCGCTTCCAGGTCGAGCAGAAAGGCGTCGCAGTTCTGGTTGATGTGGCGCAGTTCGTCGAGCTCGGCATCCACGCCCGTGGCGATGACACCGCCGTCGCGCAGCAGCACCGCCGGTTCATCGGCGATCGCGCTCAGCACCTCGGGCAGGGCCTCCTCGGGCTGCAGCGCCAGGCACAGGGCGTGCAGCAGCTGCGTGCCGCGCGGGGCGGCGTCGCGCAGCGCGGGCAGTGCGGCCAGCGTGCTGCGCAGCCCGGCCAGTTCACGCGGACGCACCTGCCGCAGCGCCACGCGCGAGGCGATGCGCTCCACGTCGCTGACGCCGCGCAGCGCCTCGCGCAGCGGCTCGAAGCCCTGGGCGATCATCTGCGCGATGGCCTCGTGGCGCTGCGTCGCGACGCCACGTTCGCGTTGGGGGTGCGTCAGCCAGTGGCGCAGGCAACGGCTGCCCATGCCGGTGCGGCAACTGTCCAGCCCGCTCAGCAGCGTGGGGCTGTCTTCACCGCGCAAGGTCTGCACCAGCTCCAGGTTGCGGTGGGTGGCCGGGGGCAAGTCCAGCAAGTCGCCGCTGCGCTCCACCTGCAGCCTGCGCACATGCGCCAGCGCCTGGCCCTGGGTGTGTTCGGCGTAGCTCAGCAGCGCGGCCGCGGCGGCGTGGGCCACGGGCAGGTCTTGGGCGTTGTAGCCCTGCAGGCTGGCCACCTGCAGCTGCGCGCGCAGCTTGCGTTCGCCCAGGCTGCTGTCGAACTGCCAGGCGGGCCGCGCGGTGTGGGCCGTGCGCGCGCCGCGCGTGGCCTGCAGGGTGTCGGCAAGCCCGCTGCCATCGTGCAGCAGCTCGGCCGGTGCCAGGCGCGCCAGCCAGCTGGGCAGTTCGTGTTCACTGCATTGCGTCAGCCCCAGCTGCCCGCTGGCCAGGCCCAGCCACGCCAGGCCGTAGACATTGCGGTGATGGTGCACGGCCAACAGCAGCGTGTCGGCGCGCTCGGCCATCAGCTCGCTGTCGGTCACGGTGCCTGGTGTCACCACGCGCACCACCTTGCGCTCCACCGGACCCTTGGCCGTGGCCACATCGCCCACCTGCTCGGCCACGGCCACGGCCTCGCCGAGCTTGATCAAACGCCCGAGGTAGCCCTCCACCGAGTGCACCGGCACGCCGGCCATCACCACCGGTACGCCTGCGCTCTGGCCGCGCGTGGTAAGGGTGATGTCGAGCAGCCGGTTGGCCTTGCGTGCGTCGTCGAAGAACAGCTCGTAAAAATCGCCCATGCGAAAGAAGACGAGCGTGTCGGGGAAGTCGGCCTTGATGTGCAGGTACTGCGCCATCATGGGCGTGTGGGCCGACAGGTCCTGCAGCACGCGTGCAGGCTGAGCCGCAGGTGCCGAAGAGGAAGAAGAGGCAGAAGAGGCAGGGGGCAGCTCGGGCCGCATCGGTTCGCTCATGGAACCGGGAATCTTAGGCGAGGCAGCGCGCCGGCTTTGAGTGCGAAGACGTCGAGCTGCTCGAACCCTGAGGGCCGCGCAGTACGCAGAAATACCGCATCCCGGGGCTTGCCCGGGATGCGCTTGCCGATCCGTGCCGCTCGCTGCGTCGGATCAGCGGGTGCCGCTGACGTCGATCTCGACGCGGCGGTCGGGCTGCAGGCAGGCGATGAGGCTCGCCGAGGGCTTGGTGCCCTTGCAGTCACCGGCCTTGGTGACCGGCTGCGATTCGCCCTTGCCCACCGAGCTGACCTTCGCGTCATCGAAGCCGCCCGAGCTCACCAGGTAGCTTTTCACCGCGTCGGCGCGGCGTTGTGACAAGGCCTGGTTGTAGCGGTCGGACCCGAGCCGGTCGGTGTGACCTTCGACGACGACGACGTCGTAGTTCGTGCCGCGCGTGTCGGCAGCGAACTTGTCCAAAGCGGCGCGGCCCTCGGGCTTGATGTCGGCGCGATCGAAGGTGAACAGCGACTCGGCCTCGAAGCTCACGCGGCGACGCTCAGGCGGCGGCGGGGGCGGCGGCGGGGCTGGCACCACCACCACTGGCGGCGGCGGCGGGGCCATCACCGGCGGCGGGGGCGGCGGCGGGGGCGGCGCCACGTACACCGGTGCTGCCGCCATGCGGGGTGCCGGGGTGGCTGCACGCCCGAACGGGAAGACCAGGCTCACCGTGACGGTGTCGACATCGCCCTTGTTGCCCACGGCGTCATTGACGCGGTAGCGGTCGAGCTCGCCGCGCACCGAGAAGCCCGGGCTGAAGGCGTACTGCAGACCGGCGCCGACTTTGTAGTTCGCCTCGGTCTTGCGCGGGTTGGCGTTGAGCACGGCCACCGCGCCGCTGCCAGAGAACTGGTCTCGGGCCCGTGCGCCATGCACGCCGACGCGGGCAAGGAAAGACAGTCGATCGGTCATCGGCAGCGTGCCGACCAGGTCGAGATGCGGGCCGTCCAGCTTGATCTGGCCGTCGAGCCGGCCTGTCGGCGTCGTCGTGGCGCTGAAGTTGTACTTGCCGAGGTTGAAGTAGCCGGCCTCGACGCCGAGGTAGCGGTTGAACTGGTAGCCGCCGAAGACGCGGTAGGCCTTGTCGCGGTTGTCGGCGTTGAAGCCGTTGACGGTGAGACCCGCGGCACCCAGCTGGCGTGTGATGCCGGGCTGGTCGATGGTGGCCCGTGCGGCGCCGCCGGCAATGCCGAAGTAGTAATGGCTGTCGTCCTGCGCGAGCGCGGCGCCGGCCAGCAGCGTGCCGAGCCCGGCAAGGGCCAGCAAGCGCCCGGTGTGTGTTGGAGTCATGGTCGTTCCTTCGGTGGTCTAGGGGTGCTGAATCAAGGGGCAACGATCGTCGTGTTGACCATCGTCACCGAGGCAGTGAGGCCGATGGCGCGCCCGGTCAGCACGGTCTGCGCGGTTTGGCCGGCCGTGGACAGGGTGACGCCGGCCGGCGCGATGACGGTGCCCACCATCACGCTGCCGTCTTCGATGCGCGCGGCGCTGCCGACCTGCCAGTAGACGTTGCGAGCGCGGGCGCCGTTGATCAGCAGCACGCGGCGCGGTGTGGCCGGCAGCCCCACCGTGAGGGCAGCAGCGCTCTGGAACACCCAGACCGCGCTCGGGTCGCCTTGAGCGTCCAGTACCAGGTCGCCCGTGGTGACGGCGAAGGTGCCGGCGGCGGCGGTGTAGACACCGCTGCTCAGCGTGCGGCCACCGAGCTGGCCCGCGCCGGGGTCGCTGCCGGCGGGCAGCGCGGCCAGCGTGTTGTAGGCCGTCTGTGCATCGGCACGGGCCTGTGTGGCGATGGCCAGGGTGGCGGCGGTGCCCGGCGCCGGCGGCGCGCAGTTGATGCTGCCGTTGACACCGCCGACGTTCAGCGGCGTCTCGGTGTAGACGGTGCGGCTGTCATGCAGGCCGGTGATCAGCGTGCACGCGGCGGTGGTGCCGATATCGCCGCCGATCACGGTGTTGATGCCCTGGTTGGTGATGCCTGCAGTGCCGCCGAAGGCACCGAAGCTGGCGGCTGCACCCAGATTCACCGGGGCCAGGCAGGCCTGGGTGCCGGTGCCGAAGCTCCAGCTGACATTGGCGGCCAAGCCATTGCCAGCCAGGTCTCTGACGCCCGTGGCGCCGGCGATCAGGGTCACGACGATGGTGCGGTTGGCCGCGAAGCCCGTGGCGCTGGTGGGCAGGAAACTTGCCACGCGGGTGCTGGCGTCGTAGCTCACGCTGCCCGGCACCGCCACACCGTTGTCGGTGACCGCGAAGCTGGTGGTGTTGAAGCTGGTGGCGTCCATCGCTTCGCTGAAGGTGGCGCTGGCGCTGCGGCCCAGGCACTGGCCGGTGCTGGCATTGGCCGGCGTGAAGGCGACGACCGTGGGCGGAGTCGCGTCAGGAACGGCACCGGTGGTGAAGGCCCACACGTGGTTGCCTGCACTCGGCACCACGGCGGTGTTGCCGGCCAGCGCGTTGCCGGCCAGGTCGGTGGCGGCACTGGTCAGTGTGGCCGTGTAATTGCGGGCCGCGGGCAACGCGGCGGTGGGCGTGAAGACCAGGGCGCGCGATGCGGCGCTGTAGCTCACGCTGCCGGCCACGGCGGTGTTGGCGGCCGTGTCGCGCAGCGTGAAACTGGTGGTGGTCAGTGTCGCGGCTGCCATGTCCTCGCTGAAGACGGCACTGGGGCGGGCATTCAGCGCGACGTTGATGTCGCCACCCGCCGGCGAGGTGGTCAGTACGGTGGGCCGGGTGGTGTCGGTCGCCAGCGCGATGCCGGTGGTGAAGCTCCACGTGTAGGGGGCTGCCATGCCCAGCCCGGTGCTGTCCTGCACCGCTGCGGCGACGGTCGCCACGCAGGTGGTGGACGGCGGCAGTGGCTGTGCGGGGGTCAATGTCGCCACGCGGGTGGCAACGTCGTAGGCCACGCTGGCCGCCACTGCAGCGCTGCCCGGGCAGGCCAGCGTGAAGGTGGTGGCGGTGATCGACGCGGACTGCATGGGCTTGCTGAACGTGGCCTGCACGCGAGCGCGGGTGTCCACGGCCGTGACGATGGGCGTGGTGGTGGCCGGCGACGTGGTGGTCACCATCGGCCGCGCGGCGGCTTCCGGGCTGCCCAGGATCGGGTCGCGGCCGCCGCCGCACGCGGCGAGCAAGCCGATCATGGACACACATGCTGCGGCGCGCAGATGGCGCGGCGACCAGGTGGAGATTTTCATGGGGCGGTCCTCGAGAATGCGTGGGCGACCACAAGCGCCGTACCGACCGGGTCGGTCAGGGTGCGAGTTGTTGCGGTGAGCGGAAAGCTGCAGTCAGCAGCGGGTGTCGGCATCAGCCGAAGCGGCCACCCGTGGCGCCGAAGAGGCCGATCAGGCCGACGACGATGAGATAGATGGCAACGATGTAATTCAGCAGCCTGGGCACGACGAGGATGAGGATGCCTGCCAGCAGAGAGATCAGTGGCGTCAGGCCGAGTTGCAAGTTCACGGTGTCTCCAGTCTTTTCGCGCCTCAGGGGCCCGAGACGCATCAGGTGCAACGGGCGCATGGGGCGTCAGTTGCGCTGGAGGCAGTGTGTGACGCTGCTGCGCCGCTGCATGCCGGGGGGCGCCTTGCCTGGCTGTCGGACAACGCGCCGTTCGCGTTGGGCGCGGCGGCGGGGCCGCATGCGGGAACGCTCAGACCTGCGCGCTCACCAGCCAGCCCTGCACGGCGTCCTGCAACTCCTGGCGCAGCACCGCGACCTCGGTCTGCACCTCGACAAAGCCCGCGTTGCGCAGCACCGCGTGCACGTAATCGCGGCGGTGCGAGTAGCGGCCGTGGCTGTGCAGGCGGTAGTCGGGCGCCTCGGCGCTTTCCTCGTGCGCCTCGACGGTGAAGATCAGCCACCCGCTGCTGTCCAGCGCACCCCGCGAGGCCACGGCGAAATCCTCGAGGGCGCCGAAGTAGCACAGCGTGTCGGCGGACGCGATGACGTCGTAGGCCGTCGGCCGCGCCTGCAGAAAGGCCACCAGTTCTGCCTGATGCAGGGCCTGGTAATGCCCGCGCTGGGCAGCGCGTTCCAGCATGCGCCGCGAGAGGTCCACGCCCACCAGGTTTGCGGCGTAGGGGGCCAGGTGCTCGGCGCACAGACCCGTGCCGCAGCCGGCATCCAGCACGCGCCAGTGCGGCTGCGCCGGCTCGCCCAGCCGCGCCCGCAGCGCGGCGCCCACCAGCGCCGGCGCGCGGTAGTCCAGGCGGCCGAGGATCTGGTCGAAGCTGCCGGCGAAATCATCGAAGGTGCGCTCCACGTAGGCGTCCGAGGCGCGCGCTGGCGTCAGCCCTTCCAGCGCGCCCAGATGGTGGCGCGGCACCGGGTCTTCGGGGTCGTCGGCGATCCAGGCGCGGTACACCTCGCGGGCCTGGTCCGGCAGCTTGCAGCGCATGTAGGCGCGGCCCAGCAGTTCGCGCAGGCCGCGTGCCTGGGGCGCCGTCACGAGGCCGGCCACGCAGTGCGCGAGCGCGTCGTCCAGGCGTTGCTGGCGCAGGCACACCAGCACCATGTTCTGGCGCGCGTCGGTGAAGCCGGGCGCCAGCTCCAGCAGCTGCGTGAACGCGGCCTCGGCCCCCGTCAGGTCATTGCGCCGCGCCATCAGCAGTGCGCGGTTGTTCATCGCGTCGTAGCGCTTCGGGTCCAGCGCCAGCGCACGTTGGTAGCAGGCGTCGGCCTCGTCTTCACGGCCCATCTGCAGCAGGGCATTGCCGAGGTTGTTGTGGAACATTGCCTCGGCCGGGTTCAGTGCGATGGCGCGCGAGATCAACGCCACCGCGGTGTCACCCGAGCCGAACTGCGCTTCGAGCATGCCCAGCAGGTGCAGGCCGTCAGGGTGCTCTGGGGCCACCGCGAGCAGCGCGCCGTAGGCCTGGCGCGCTTTGTCGGCCCGGCCCTGCTGGTGGGCCGCCATGGCGCGGGCCAGCCAGGCTTGCGCGCTGGCCGCGGCGGGCATGGCAGCAGAAGGTTCGCGGGTCGGCATCGCCCGCGCACTCTGCAACAAACGCTGCCGTGGGGCAAGGCATCTCCGGGGCGGGGCCGGCCTGTGCGTCATCATGCGGGCGGATTGACGACCCTGGCACCGGGCAAGGAGACCCTCAAATGCCTGCAGCGCCAGACTCCCCCGGTTTTGTGAGCCAGCGCTGGCGCGGACAGGCGCCACTGCGCACGCTGTTCTGGCGCGACATGCTCGCCTTCGGCACGGTGCTGAACCTCGGGTTCAGCCTGCTCGCGCTGATGCTGGCCGCGCAGGGCCTGCCCCTGGGCTGGGCGGTGTTGCTGCACTTTGCGCCGACACCATGGAACGCCTTCCTGGTGGCGGCCGTGTGGCGCACGCCACGCGCCACACAGGTGCTCCGCGCGGCTTCGTTGGTGTGGCTCGCGTTGATGCTGGTTTTCTGACCTGCTTGCGCGGGTTCGCAGGGCGCCCGGCGGCGCCCTGCATGCGATCCTGCGAGTTGGCAAGTCGAGAGTCCGTCAAGCCTGACACGACCCGGCACGACTTGGGCCCGGCCGGGGTTACAGAGCGACTGCGCACGACCGATACAGCCGCACACACCGGTTCACCGGTGCGCGGGGCTCAGATGCACAGCAACGATGTCAGCCAGGGGCGCCGGTGGCGTGCACGGTGGGGTGCGCTTCTGTGACTGGTGGCAATGGCCGGGCCGGTCTGCCACGCAGCCGGCAGCGCTCAGACCGATCCCGACGACCACCCGAAAAGCGGCAACGGCCTCACCGAGCCCGAAGTGCGCTGGCTGCAGGCAGTCTGGCCCGTGCTGCTCTTTGCCCGTGACGCCGGCCTGCCGGTGGATGTGGTGGTGCAGCCGCAGCCCGCCCCCGAACTGCCGCCGCTGGCGCTGGCCTGGGTGGGCGGGCGCTGCAAATTCGTGCATGCGGCACTGTACGGCCGTGTCTACGCCTGGCCGGTGACCGAACGATTGGCGGCACGCCAACGCGGGCCGATGCACGACACGCTGGCCTGGGCGCAACGGGCCGCCCGCGGTGAGCACTTCGGCAGCCGCAGCGTGTTCGCCGAAGCCGATGCCCTGTGGCACCAGGGCCCGGCAAAGACAGACTGAACGGAGCAGCGCGCCCGCCGTGCCGGGTTCACGGGCGCGGCGGGGTCGTGGCCTGCAACGGCGCCTCGCTGCCAGGCACCACCACCACGGCGTCGGGCGCCGCTTTGCCGGTGACGCGCACCATGCAGCTGGCGCGCTCGGCGGGCGGCAAGGGCAGGCAGCGCTGTTCGGCGTTCTGGCCGTACTGTGCGCTCGTGCCAGTGCTGGCGCGGCCGTCGGCCAAGGCGCCACGCAGGTTCTGCATGTGCGCAGCGCGGGCTTCCTTTTCACACACGCTGCGTTCCTGCACCGACTGGCCACTGGCGCAAAACGCCATCTCATCACGGAAGACCCGGTGCGCCTCTTGGGTGGCGCTGCTTGCCGGCTTCTGCGCCGGCGCCTTGGTCGCAGCAGGCGCGGCTGTGGCCGACGTGGCGGCCAGCAGGAACGAGCAGGCAGCCGCGCTCAGCAAAAGGGAGAAGGTCATCTTCATGGGAATGCTCCAGCGAGGCCGCGCAGCCACGCGCTCAGCGCGCACTGACTCGGCAATCGTCACGGGCCTGGCGGCCTGCAATGGCGTTGCAGCGGCCCAGGTTCTTGGCGTTCTGCGCGTCTTGCGCGCGGCGTTCTGTGCCTTGCGCCACCACGGTGTGCACGGCGCGGCTGAAGCTGATCAACAGCACTGCCGCACAGACGGCGGCCAGGAGACCCCAGCCGAGCAGCGGCATGCGGTCGAGCCTGCGCGAGCGCTGTTCTTCGCGCCCCGGACTGGCGTCTTCATGGCCACCATCGGCCACGTTATGCCTTCGGCGGCCCGGGTTTGAACCAGCTGTCGCTCGCGCTGCGCTGCCATTCGGCAATCTGCTTCTCGACGTCGTGCAGGGCGCCGCCGTAGCGTTCCTGGATCTTGCCGGCAAGCTGATCACGGCGGCCGGCCACGACATCGAGGTCGTCATCGGTGAGCAGACCCCATTGCTCCTTGGCTTTGCCTATGGCTTGCTTCCAGTTGCCTTGAATTTGGTCCCAGTTCATGTGCTACCTCTTGCGTAAGTGGCAGGGGCGGTGCTGGGCGCACCGGGCCCGGACGGTGCCGTCCAGGCCCTGGCATGCCGCACCAGAGCGCTGTCGGCGATTACGGACGAACGGCGATTTCGTTCTTCACCGACTTCACGCCGTTGACCTTCCAGACCAGGCTTTCGGCCACGGTCTTCTCGCTGGTGCTCTTGGCAAAGCCAGACAGCATCACGGTGCCGTTCAGCGTTTCCACGCTGATGGCCGAGGCGTCGACGGTCTTGTTGTCGATGAAGCGGGCTTTGACGGCCGTGGTGATGGCGGTGTCGTCCACGTAGGCGCCCACCGACTCCTGGCCGCGCGTGACGGCGCAGCCGGTGGTGCTCAGCATGGCGGTGGCGGCAACAGCTGCGAAAAGGGCGGTCATCGAATAGCGCTTGAAGGATGTGTTCATGGAATGCTCCTGGGGGGTTGGGGAAATCGGGACGTCAAAAAGAAAAGGGGTGTGCAGCTCAGTCGGCCAGCCAGCCCTGCAACTCGTCGGCGTGTTTCTGTTCGTCGGCGAGGATGTCTTCGAGCAGGCGCCGTGTCGTCGGGTCGCGATCGCCGACAAGGCGCACGAGCTGGCTGTAGCTCTCCACTGCCACGCGCTCGGCGATGAGGTTGGCGCGGATCATCGAAGCCAGCTCCAGCGTCGCGTCGTAGCCTGCATGGCTGCGCTGCAGCAGCGTTTCGGGTGAGAAGTCGGGCTCGCCGCCGAGCTGCACGATGCGGCGTGCCAGGCGGTCGGCGTGGCCGATCTCTTCGTTGGCATGCACTGCGAATTCGTCGGCAATGGCCGGCGAGGCCAGGCCGTGCGCCGTGTAGTGGTGGCGCTTGTAGCGCAGCACGCACACCAGTTCGGTGGCCAGAGCATCGTTGAGCAGCTTGACCAGGCCCTTGCGCCACAGCAGTTCAGCGGCGCCGTGCTGCTGGTGCAGAGATTGGCGGCGCACCTGGTCCAGCGCCACGTTGTCCAGCGAGGGCGGTGCGTGCTCTGCCAGCGAGAGCTGCGTCAGCCGTGTGGAGTCTTGGGGGTTCGCCATGGTGGGTGTCCGTTAGCTCTCTTCTGGAAGGGGCCGGGTGTCGCCGGGATGCATACGAATGTAGGCAGCGCATCCTGGCCGAGCGATAGGCTCCATACCCGTCGGTTTGTAGGACGACAGGCTCTTGTCTTCCTGTGTGCGACAACGCACTGACTCGTGGCTGCGGCAACGCGAACCTGGGTCTTCACACGAAGAAAGCACCCCATGGAATACAAACTGCCACTCACTTCTCTGCGCCCAGGTGCTGCCCGTTCTGGCCTGCGCTGGACGCAGGCCGCCCTGGCTGGCGCCGCGTTGGTTCTGGCGGCCTGCGCCAGCACCCCGCCACCCACCGCGCAGATGGCACTGGCCACCGCCGCGGTGACGAGCGCCGCTGCCGCTGGCGGCGTGGAAATGGCCCCTGCAGAGATGGCGCTCTCGCGCGAGAAGCTGCGCCGTGCGCAGACCGCGATGGACGCCAAGGACAACAGCACGGCCTTGATGCTGTCGCAGCAGGCCCAGGCCGATGCCCAGTTGGCGCAAGCCAAGGCCGAGGCCGAGAAGGCGCGTCGCTCGGCGATGGCATTGCAAGAGGCCGGCCGCGCGCTGCGCGAAGAAATGGCCCGCCAGCCGCAGCCACAGCGTTGAACGCCGCCCACTCTCTCAAGGAACTCGCATGACACTGAACTCGAAGATCAAGACCAGCTTCACGCTGATGGCCGTGGCGGTGTTGGCCGCCTGCAGCACCACGCCCAGCGACAACGTGCTGCTCGGCCAGGCGCGCACCGACTACCGCGCGGCCCAGGCCGATGCGCAGACGCAGGCCCTCGCGTCGAATGAATTGCGCCTGGCCGGCGAGGCGCTGGCGCAGGCCGAAGCGGCGCTGGCGCGCCGTGACGATGTGGCCACGGTCGACCAGCTTTCCTACCTGGCACGCCAGCGCACCGCCGTGGCCCGCGCCACGGCCAGCCGCAAGACTGCCGAGGACATGGTGGCGAAGGCCGGCGATGAAACCGCGCGCATGCGCCTGGATGCCCGCACCCGCGAAGCCGATGCCGCCACCGCCGCTGCCGGCGCTGCCACGCGCGATGCCGAAGCTGCCCAGCGCCAGGCCAACGCGGCGCAGCGTGACGCCGCGCGTTCGCAACAGCAGGCTGCCAATTCGCAGCAGCAGGCCGCGATGTCGCAGCAGCAGGCGGACGAGGCCCAGCGCCGAACCGCGATGCTGGAAACCCAGCTGCGCGAACTGAACGCCAAGCAGACCGACCGCGGCCTCGTCATCACCATCGGCGACGTGCTCTTCGACAGCGGCCAGGCCAACCTGCGTTCGGGCGCGATGCAGAGCATGCAGCGCCTGAGCGGCTTCCTGAAGGAGTACCCGCAGCGCAAGGCCATGATCGAGGGCTACACCGACAGCGTGGGCGCCGACAGCATGAACGTAGCGCTCTCCACGCGCCGTGCCGAAGCCGTGATGACCGCGCTGACGGGCATGGGCGTGAATCGCGGGCAGCTGTCCGCGCAGGGTTATGGCGAGGCCAACCCGGTGGCCGCCAACGACAACGCCGGTGGCCGCCAAGCCAACCGCCGTGTCGAGATCGTGTTGTCTGACGAGAACGGCGCGTTGAAGACCCGCTGATCGATTGCCGGGCTTGAAAGGGCCGGCTGCTTTGCTGCAGCCGGCCCTTCTCGTTTTCAGGCCTGATCGGCCAGCACCACCGGCGCTTCGATCGGCACGGTGTAGTGGTGCGCGCCCTCCAGCGCCGCCCATGCCAGCCACTGGCCGGGCAACAGCACCAAGGCTTCGGGCTGCGGTGCCGCCCGTTGCAGCAGGAAGTGCAGTTCGCGGCCGTCGCGCCTGAGCGTCAGCGAGGCCTGCGGCCAGTGGCTGGGCAGGCCCGGCAGCAGGCGCAGCCTGTGCGGCTCGATCTCCAGGCCGAAGAGGGATTCCACCGCCGCGCGGTGCATCCACGCCGCCGCCCCGGTGTACCAGCTCCAGCCGCCGCGGCCGGTGTAGGGCGCGGCGGTGTAGATGTCGGCGGCCATGACATAGGGCTCCAGCCCGTACACCGCGGCCTGCTCGGCTGAAGCGTTGCGGTGGGCGGGGCTGAGGTGTTGCCAGGTGCGCCAGGCGGCGTCGAGCAGCGTCTGACGGCCGGCCGCAGGCATCTCCGGGTGCTGGGCGCGGGCCACCTGCGCCATCAGCCACCAGACCCCGGCGTGGGAGTACTGGCCGCCGTTCTCGCGCACGCCCGGCGGGTAGGCCTGGATGTAGCCGGCGCTGGGCTGCTGCTGCGAAAGCGGCGGGTGCAGCAGGTGCACGAGGCCGTGCGTGTCGTCCACCAGCTGCGTGCGCGCAGCCTCCAGGGCCAGCTGCTGGCGTTCGGGGGGGGCCGCGCCGGCTGCGCCGCTGAGCACGGCCCAGGTCTGTGCGATGAGGTCGATGCGCGCTTCGCTGTTGTCCTGGCTGCCCAAGGCGCTGCCGTCGTCGAAGAAGGCGCGCTTGTACCAGCCGCCATCCCAGGCCGGGCCCTGCAGCGCGGCACGCCAGCCGGCCGCGGCGTCTTCCCAGCGCTGCGCGCGTTCGTCATCGCCACGCGCACGCGCCAGCGGCACAAAGCCGGCCACCACGCGGCACAGGAACCAGGCCAGCCACACCGATTCGCCGCGCCCCTCGTGGCCAACGCGGTTCATGCCGTCGTTCCAGTCGCCGCTGCCCATCAACGGCAGGCCGTGCGCGCCCACGCGCAGGCTGCGGTCGATGGTGCGCGCCGCGTGCTCGTAGACGCTCGCCAGCAGCTCGCTGGTGTGCGGCACGCCGTAGACATCTTCGGCGCCAGGAGCGATCTGCAGGCCTTCGATGAAGGGCACGGTCTCGTCCAGCACGCTGGCGTCGCCGCAGCGGGCCAGGTAGTGCGTGACGGCAAAGGGCAGCCACAGCAGGTCGTCGGAAAAGTGCGTGCGCACGCCGGCGCCGTCGGGCGCGTGCCACCAGTGCTGGACATCGCCCTCGGCAAACTGACGCCCGGCGCAGCGCACGATCTGTGCGCGCAGCAGCTGTGGTGCGGCCCAGGCCAGCGCCAGGCTGTCCTGCAGTTGATCGCGAAAGCCCGTGGCCCCGCCGGCCTGGTAGAGCGCGGCCTTGGCCCACAGGCGGCAGGCCACCGCCTGGTAGAGCAGCCAGTGGTTGACCAGGGCGTCGAACAGCGGGTCGGGCGTGGCCACCGTGGCCGCGCCCAGCAGCGCCGCCCAGTGTTGGCGTGCGGCCTGCAGCCGCGCTGCCGGCGCCACGGCCACGGCGCGGCGCAGCAGCTCGCAGGCGCTCGCGGGGCTGGCCGCCCAGCCGAGCAGCAATGTGTGTTCGGCGCGCGCGCTCGGGGCCAGCGTGAAGTTCAGGCCCAGCGCGGCGCAGGGGTCGTGTGCGTTGCCGGCGCGCTGGCCCAGGCGGTCGGGCAAGACGGGGTGGCCGGCGGTGTCGAAGAACTCCTGGCGGTCGCAAGTCCAGTCGGCTCGGCTGTCTGGCGCGGTGCCGTCTGCGCGTGGGTCTGCGCGTGGGTCTGCGCGCCGCTCAGCGCTGAGATAGGGGCGGGTGTCGCTCCTGCGGTCCAAGGTTGGCAACCACGCCAGAAAAGCCGTGCCGCCACCAAAGCCGCCGGCACTTTCCTGCTGCGTGGCCAGCAGCGCCAACAGGGGCCGCGGCAAGGCTTCGCTGTGCGCTGCCGTGAAGACGCCGGCGCGGTCGTTGCGCTGCGCGCCGAGCATCCATTCGGCCACTGACACCAGGCGCAGGTTACGCGTCTGCGAGCTGTGGTTGACGACGCGCACGCTCAGCTGCCGCACTGCGCTGCCGGTGTCCACGCACCAGCGCGCCTGCACCGCCAGGCCGCTGTGGCGGTGGCTGATGAGCGTGCTGCCGGCTTCGTGCACCACGCTGAAGGTGCTGTCGGCGGGCGCCTCTGCCGATGCCGCCAGGGCCCAGGTCTCGCGCGTCTCGCGGTCTTGCAGAAGCAGCCATTCCGAAGGGGGGTCAGCCACGGCGTCGTTGTGCCACGCGGTGAGCTGGTTCATGCGGCTGTTGACGGCCCAGCTGCAGCCGGCACCGGCTTCCGACACCAGGCTGCCGAAGCCTTCGTTGGCCAGCACGTTCAACCAGGGCCGGGCCGGGCGCGCGTGCGTGCCGGCCTGGAAGCTGAACTGCCCCGGCGCATGATCGGCAGCCGGCCCGGGGGCACCGAATTCGCCACGGCTGGCTGGCGGTGCGTTGCGGGCGGTGCCGGGTGACGTGGCCACCGATGCCGACGAGGAGATCGCCGCCACGGGCACGCCCGTCCGCGATGCGCGCTCGGTCTCGTGGCGGCCGGCCCATTCGTCCAGCTGTGCGGCCAGCGGGCGGCCATCGGCACGCAGGCGCAGGCGCGCCACACCTTGCAGCGTGGCGGTTTCGTCGGCACTCAGGTTGTCGGCACGCAGCAGGTGCCAGCCGCAGCGTTGCGGCGGGGCGTGGCCGGCCGCGTCGGCATCGAAGCGGTCGCGCAGCGCGGACAGTTCGCGCTGCAGTGGCATTTCGTAGCTCGCGGCCTCGGCGTTCACCACCACCAGGTCGCAGGCCAGCCCGCCCCATTGCCAGAGGCTGAGCGCCTGGCTGAGTGAACGCAGCAGGCCCACGCCCTGCATGCCCGAGGCTGCCACCAGCACCACCGGCCGGTCCCCCGAGATGCCGAAGCGCCAGAGCAGCCGCTTGTCGCGCAACTGCAGCGCGGTGCCAGCGCGTATCGGCCGCGCCAACGTCAGCAGCAGCGCGGTGTTCAGCGTCTGCAGCGTGGTGAAGGTGTCGGCACCCATGCGCAAAGTGCGCAGGCGGATGCCGGCCAGCGTGGCCGACATCAGCGAGCTGCGTGCGATGGCGCTGGCCGGCTGGTGCTTGTCCACCACCGACTGCAACGTTGCGCCATCGGCCGCCGCGGCCGTGGCAAAACACAGGCGCACCCGCGCGCCGGGCAAGAGGCGCAGCTGCACCGCCAGCACACAGACGGGGTCGAGGCCGGTATCCAGGGTTTCGAAGCCGCCGGCATCGAGGGCCGCGCTGGCATCGCTGGCGGTGCTGAACTCTCGCAGCTCGGCCAGCGGCTGCGCGGCGCTGCGGTTGCGGCCGCGCCAGTGCAGGCGGTCGGTCTGGTAGCGCAGGGCCGTGACTTCGGGCGCGGTCTCGGCGAGAAAGTGCGCCAGGTGCAGCCCGGCCTCGCCGGCCAGGCGCGGCCGGCGTTCGAAGAACAAGGCGCGCTGTGCCGCATGGCCGCGTGCCTGCAGGAACATCTGCCCGAAGGCCGGGTGGGCCTCGTCGGCACGGGCTTCGGCCAGTGTGGGCTCGAAGGCCGAGATGAGTTCGATCTCCAGCACCTGGGTGCCGTTGTGGTGCAGCTCGATCTGGCGGAATTCGATGTCGTCTTCCGGGCTCACCCACACCGTCACCTGGGTGTGCAGCGTGGGCCATTGCGCCTGCAACACCACGCGGTCGGCGTGGAACTGGCTGCGGTAGTCGGCCGCCGGGTCGGGCGCCGGGTGCTGGCTCAAGGACACGGGTGACGAGCTCCCCAAACCCGCGCCGCGGCGCAGCCACAGGAAGTGGCCGTGGGCGTCACGCAGCGCATCGTCGCGCCAGCGGCCGAGGTCGCGGCCGCCCAGGCTGCTGCGGCCGGCGCCGTTGGCGCGCAGGGCCACGGCGTAGCGGCCGTTGCCCAGCAGGTGCGTGGGTTCCACCGCGTGGCGGCCGGGCGTGACCTCGCGCAGCAGCGTCGGTGCCTTGCGCCGCTGCGCCACCGGGGCCGGGCCGGCCAGCGGTGCCACCAGGCGCGAGACCTCGCGCGGCGCACGCTCATGCAGCAGCGAAGACACGGCTTCCAGGTGCGGGTCGGCCATGCCCCAGCGCTGCGGCGCGCCGTTCAGCAGCACGTTGGCCAGCGCCACGATGCTCATGCCCTGGTGGTGCGCCATCACGGTGTGCACGGGCGTCAGCGCCTGCGGGCCGCTCTGGCGCGCGGGCGTGAAGTCCAGCGCCTCGATGAAGCCCATGGCGCCGCGTGCACCCAGACCCTGCAGCGCGGCGTAGTTCATGCTGGCGGCATGCGGCAGCAGCTGCGCCGCCAGCGCGGTGGCGTAGGGCGCAATCACCAGTTCGTCGGGCGGTGTGCGGCGCAGCGCCAGGCGCGGCACGCCCTGCGGTGCGTACTGGTAGGCCAGGGTGTGGTCGCAGCCGGCGTGCGCCGATTCGGAGATGCCCCAGGGCACACCCTGGGCAGCGGCAAAACTGCGCTGCTCGGCCAGTGCCGCCAGGCAGGCTTCGAAGAGCACGCTGCCCGTGGGTTCGTTCAGCACCAGCGTGGGCATCAGGTACTCGAACATCGAGCCCGACCACGAGCGCAAACCCGCCGTCGTGCCCACCGCGTAGAACGGCCGGCCGAGTGCCGCCCAGTGCTGCACAGGCACGTCGCCCTTGGCGATGGCCAGCAGGCTCGTCAGGCGCGATTCGCTGGCCAGCAGGTCGTAGAAGCCGGCGTCGAGCTGCTGTTCGGCGACACGAAAGCCGATGTGCAGCAGATGGCGCCGCGGCTGGTAGAGAAAGCCGAAATCGGGCGCCCATGCCAGCGTCTGGCAGCGTGCGGCCACGGCGCGCAGCTGCATCACGGTGGCGGCGTCGGGCGCGGGCGCGGGCTCGGCGCTGCTGCTGGCACCCGCGGGCGGGGCCTCGGTGGCCCGTGTGAGTTCCAGGCAGGCCTGCGCCACCGCCAGCAGGTGGCCGCTGAGGTTGCCGCTGTCGACGGTGGAGACATACATCGGCAGCAGCGGCTGCCCGCTGGCGGTGTCGTACCAGTTGAGGAAGTGGCCGCGGTGGCGCGTCAGCGTGTCCAGCGTGTCCAGGGTGGCCTGCATGCGCTGCAGCAGCTCGGGGGTGTCTATCCAGCCGAACTGCCGCGCGCAGGCCACGCTCAGCAGGTACAGACCGATGTTGGTGGGCGAGGTGCGCCGCGCCAGCATCTCGTGCGGCATGGTCTGCAGGTTGTCGGGCGGCAGATGCAGGTCGGCCGCGGTGACCATGCGCTCGAAGCTGCGCCAGGTGTCGCGCGCTACGCCGCGCAGGTAGGCGCGGTCTTCTGGCGGGCACTCGGCCGGCTGCGTGAGCACGCTGCGGCTGCTGGCCACCCAGCTCCACAGCGGAGCGGCTGCCCACAGCGCGCATAGCAGCAGGCTGAACACCGGGTAGGGCGTGCCGGCCGCGAGCAGGGCCGTGGCCAGCCCGGCGGCGACCAGGGGCACCGTCCAGTTGCGGCGCAGCGCCGTGGCCAGCGTGGCGCTGGCGGCGGCCTGCGCGGCGGCAGCGGTGGTCCATTGCAGCAGCAGGCGCTGGCTGACGAGCACGCGCCACAGCGCACGCGCGATGGCATCCACCGCAGCCAGCGCATGGGGCAGCAGCATCGCCACGTGCCACACGCCGGCACCGGCGGCGCGCAGCACGTCGGTGCCGGCCTGGTAGGCAAAGTGGCGCCAGGCCACGTCTTCGCGCGTGGGCAGGGTGCCGGCCAGCGCGCCCATCAACGGGCCGGCGGCAAACGCCGCCAGCACCAGCAGCAGCGCGGCCCCTGGCGACACCGCCTGGCCCGTCAGCGCCAGCAGCAGCAGCGCCAGGCAGGCCGGCGGCACCAGCGAACGGCGCAGGTTGTCGGCCATCTTCCAGCGGTTCACCGCGCCCAGTGGAAAACGCCCTGGCTGCAGCAGCGAGCGCAGCAGGATGGGCAGCAGCTGCCAGTCGCCGCGCGTCCAGCGGTGCACGCGGGACGCCGCTACTTCGGCGTGGAAAGGCGCGTCTTCCACCAGCGTCACATCGGTGACGGCAGCGCAGCGTGCCAGCGCGCCTTCCAGCAGGTCGTGGCTGAGCACCTGGCCCTCGGGCAGGTTACCGCCCAGCACGGCGTGCACGGCCTGCACGTCCATCAGGCCCTTGCCGGTGTAGCTGGCCTCGCCGAAGAGGTCCTGGTAGACCTCGGAGCTGGCCGCGCCGTAGGGGTCGATGCCGCTCTGGCCGGCAAACAGGCGGTGGAAGAGCGTGTCTTCGCAGGGCCGCGGCAGCGGCGTCACCAGGCGCGGCTGCAGGATGCCGTAGCCGCTGATCACGCGGCGGCCGTTGGCACTGAGGCGCGGGCGGTTGGCCGGGTGCGCGGCCACGCCCACCAGCTCGCGCAGGCGGCCCGGCGGCAACTGGGTGTCGCTGTCCAGGGTGACGATGTAGCGCGTGCCGGGCGCGGTGCGCGACACCACGCCGAGGTCGACGAAGGCCTGCGGCAGGCCTTCCGCGCCGCCGGGGCCGTTGGCGAGCTCGGCCACCAGTTGTTCCAGCTTGCCGCGCTTGCGCTCCCAGCCTATCCAGCGCGCTTCGCTGCGGCTGAAGCTGCGCCGGCGGTGCAGCAGCAGGAAGCGCGCGGTGCCACCAGCGGCCGGCGTGGGCCCGTTCGGGTGCTCCTCGTTCAGCGCCGCCACGCTGGCCGCGGCCTGGGCCAGCAACGCGGCGTCGCTGTCGGCACGCGCGGTGTCGGCGTCGGCCCAGTCGGTGAGCAGCGCGAACTGTGCTTCGGGCTCGGGGTTGGCCAGCTGGTGGCGGCGCAGGCTGTGCACGAGGTCTTCCACCGCCGTGGCGCTGCTCAGCAGCGCCGGGATGACCACCAGCACGCGGTGCTCGGCGGGGATGCCCTGCGCCAGCGCCAGCCGCGCCAGCGGCCGCGGCTTCGTGCTTTCGCCCAGCATGCGGTGCAGCAGCGCGATGACGGTCTCGGAAGCCGGCCACGCCAGCAAGGGCAGCATCGCCCAGGGCAGCGCGCCGGGCCCGGTCCATGCGCCGGGGGGCAGCAGCAGGCTCATCAAGGCCGCGGTGCCGGCCGCCACCGCAGCCAGGTAGAGCGGCAAGGCACCGTGCCTGGCCGCGGCGCGCCGCGCGGCGGCCCAGGGCTCGCGCAGACCCAGCGCCGCGGCCAGTGCCGGGCGGCCGGCGCCGTGCAGCCAGTGGCTGGCAGTGCTGGTGATGCGGGGGCTGGCCGCGCCGGCGTTCATCGGCCCGGTGTCGAAGGTGTCGGGGTGCTCGGGGGTGATCAGCCCGCGCAGCGCCTGCGCCACCTGCATCTCGCTGCGGCCGCTGCGCCGCGCCAGGGCTTCGATGCCATGCAGGGTCTGGTCGCGGCTCTTGTGGTGTTCGGCGGCGAAGAGCGGGTCGCCCAGCATCAGCTGCGTCAGCGGGCTGCTGCGTGCCACGATTTGCGGCCAGTCGGCGTCGTTGATGGCGCGCAGAGCGCTCACCGCGTTGCTGACGCTCAGGTTGTCGGCGGTCTGCTCGGCATGCTGGCGTGCGGCCAGCGCGCCCGGCGGCAGCAGGCGGCTCTGCCGCTGCTCCTGCAGCCAGTGGCGCAGCGGCGGCGGCAGCACTTCGCCGCTGCTGTGGTGCGGGTCCAGCAACTGCTGGGCCAGCTGCGCGAGAAAGATCTCCTCCACGCCGCGGGTGGCGAGGTCGGCGCACAGCGCCTGCAGTGCTGCCACGGTGCATTGCGTGGCCTCGTCGCTGCAGCGCCGGGCCAGTTCACGCGCGGCCTGCTGCGTGGCCAGGCGTTCGGCCAGGCGGCGCAGGTTTTCCACCAGCACCACGCGCAGCGTGGTGGGCAGGGCCCACATCTCGGCCAGGCCGAGCTCGCGCTGCGCCTGGTAGCCGCCCAGGTAGTGCACCAGCAGGTCTTCGTCAAAGGCGCTGTCGCTGTGTGCCACGTAGGCCCAGGCCACGCCATAGATGCGCGGCAACCCGGCCAGCGGCTCGGCCTGCAGCACCGGCAGGCCGCGGAAGTAGCTGCGCGGCAGGCCTTCGTGGATGGCCAGCAGCTGCGCGTCGATGAGCCCGAAGTTGTCCAGCAGCCACTGCGCGGCGGGCCCGGGCTCATCGCCCATGCCGCCGCTGCCATCGGCGCCGCCCTGCATCGCGAGCACGCCATGCGCTGCGCGCAACATGCGGATGTTGTCGCGCAGGCGCGGAAAGAAGCCGGCGCCACCCCAGGCGGGGCGCCGTGCCGCGTGGGTCAGGGCCAGGCTGCCGCCGTGTTGAGCGAAGCGCTGCGGGCCGAAGACCTCGGCACGCACCGGCGGCAGCAGCGGCCCTGCCGCCGCGGTCAACAAGCGCCCCAGCGCCGGGGGCAGGCCCGGGGCCAGCACGGCCCCTGCCTTCAAGGTGCCAGCAGCAGCCAGGCGGCAGCCGGCAGCACGAGCAGCAGCGCGACGCTGCACACCAGATGGCTGAGCAAGAAACCGCGCACGCGCTCTGCGCTGCAATGCAAGGCCGCCAGGCGCGAGTGCGCCGCGGTGCAGTGCCGCAGGTGCGTGGACAGCATGTCCAACTCGACCGGGCCGGTGTCAGGGCCCTGGCCATCGGCCGAGGTGGCCCATAGACTTTGGGGCGAAACAGGCGCAGTGTTCAGGGGTGGCATGGCGTGCCCCGGGTTGAAGCGTGATGGGCGTGGCGCAGGTTCATGCGCTCGTTGTAGGGTGTGCATCACGGGCTGTCGGTGCGCTGACGCACCGGGTCCGGCCTCGGTGCGATGCCGCACATACGCCGCCAGCCGCCGCGGCCTACATTCAGTGGGGGGCGGCCCCGCAACCGCTGTCGAACTCTCTCCTTGCTCTTGGACTGAACTTCGCCCGCGCCGGTCTAGCGCCGGTCTTGCGCCCGTCCCGCACCCTGCCTGCGCATCCGCTCCGACTGCCGCACCCCTGACCTGTCTGCCGTCCTCGGAGCTCTTCATGCCTCAACCCGTCACCGGCCGCGGCCACGCACCCGTGCAGGACGCGCCCAAGCTGAACAAGCTCATCGGCCGCCTGCCGCAAGCCGACTTCGAGCGCTGGCTGCCGCAGCTGGAATGGGTGGACATGCCGCTGGGCCAGGTGATGTACGAATCGGGCCGCCCGCTGAGCCACGTGTACTTCCCCACCACGGCCATCGTTTCGCTGCTGTATGTGATGGAAGACGGCGCCTCGGCCGAGATTGCCGTCGTCGGCAACGAGGGCCTCGTGGGCATTGCGCTCTTCATGGGTGGCGACACCACGCCCAGCCGCGCGGTGGTGCAAAGTGCCGGCCAGGGCTGGCGGCTGCGCGCGCGCGTGGTGAAGGACGAGTTCGAACGCCTCGGCCCGGTGATGCACCTGCTGCTGCGCTACACGCAGGCGCTCATCACGCAAATGGCGCAGACGGCGGTGTGCAACCGCCACCACACGCTGGATCAGCAGCTGTGCCGCTGGCTGCTGCTGAGCCTGGACCGCCTGGCCGGCAACGAGCTCGTCATGACGCAGGAGCTCATCGCCAACATGCTGGGCGTGCGCCGCGAAGGTGTGACCGAAGCGGCGCTGAAGCTGCAGCGCGCCGGGCTCATCGCTTATGCCCGAGGCCATATCAACGTGCTGGACCGCTCGGGCCTGGAAGCCCGCACCTGCGAGTGTTATGCGGTGGTGAAGAGAGAGTACGACCGCCTGTTGCTCAAAACGCCCTGAAGTCAGCGCAGGGATGAGCGGCTGCACCGCAGCCCGGCTTGGGTGTGCTGCTGCACTGAATCACGGTTGTGCACACCACACACTCTCCGGGTTACCCGGAGACGCGCTTGATCCCTGCCCAGAACCACCTCATCGGACGTCTGCCCCCGCGCGACCGAGACCGGCTGATGGCCGCGTGCGAGCCCGTGGAGCTGGCGCTGGCCCAGGTGCTGGACGAAGCCGGCACTGCGCTGCGCCATGTCTACTTTCCCATCGACGGTTTTGTCTCGCTGGTCTCGCGGGTCGACGAGCACCCGGGCCTGGTGGTGGGCATGGTGGGCCGCGAAGGCATGGTCGGCACGGCCTTGGTGCTGGGCGTGGCGTGCTCCCCGTCACGCTCGGTGGTGCAGG
>JANMMD010000286.1:0-10707 GCA_031372905.1 Betaproteobacteria bacterium | reverse complement strand
GTGCGCATCCCGGCGCCGGCGCAGCGTTTCGACGAGCACCCGCACAAGCTCTCGGGCGGCATGCGCCAGCGCGCGATGATCGCCATGGCCCTGGCCAACGAACCGCGGCTGCTGATTGCCGACGAACCCACCACGGCGCTGGACGTCACCATCCAGGCGCAGATCCTCGAGCTGATGCACACGCTGCAGCGCGAAAGTGGCACCGCCATCGTGCTCATCACGCACGACCTCGGCGTGGTGGCCGAGGTGGCCGACGAGGTGGCGGTGATGTACTGCGGCCGCATCGTCGAGCAGGCGCCGGTGCGGCAGCTGTTCGCCGAGCCGCAGCACCCCTACACCGTCGGCCTGCTGGGCAGCATTCCGCGCCTGCACGGTGAGCAAGACCGCCTGGCGGCCATTGCCGGCCAGGTGCCCAGCCCCTTGAAAAGGCCCGCCGGCTGCAGCTTTGCCGACCGCTGCCCCTTCGCCCTGGCGAAGTGCCACGCCGAGGCGCCGCCGCTGCGCGAAGTGGGCAGCGGCAACGGGGGCAGCCACCTCTCGGCCTGCTGGCGCGCGCCGCTGGACGCCGACGAACTGCTGGCCCCGGCCACGGAAGCAACGACGGCATGAGCACGCCCTTGCTGCAGGTCGACGGCCTGGTGAAGCACTTCCCGGTGCGCCGTGGCCTCTTCGGCCGCACCCAGGGCGCCGTGCGTGCGGTGGAAGGCGTGAGCTTCACGCTGCAGGCCGGGCAGACGCTGGGCGTGGTGGGTGAATCGGGCTGCGGCAAGAGCACGCTGGGGCGGCTGGTGCTGCGCCTGATCGAGCCCAGCGCCGGCCGCGTGGTCTTTGCCGGCACCGAGCTCGGCACGCTGAACGCCACGGCCTTGCGCGCGCAGCGCCGCGCGATGCAGATCATCTTCCAGGACCCGTACTCGTCACTGAACCCGCGCATGACCATCGGCCAGACGCTGGCCGAACCGCTGCGGCTGCACGGCCTGCACAACGGGCGCCACAAAGAGCGCGTGGCCGAACTGCTGCACACCGTGGGCCTGGCGCCCGAACACGCGCAGCGCTTCCCGCACGAGTTCAGCGGCGGCCAGCGCCAGCGCGTGGGCATCGCGCGCGCACTGGCGGTGGAGCCGAAGCTCATCGTCTGCGACGAGGCCGTCTCTGCCCTGGATGTCTCGGTGCAGGCCCAGGTGGTGAACCTGCTGCAGGACCTGCAGCGCCAGTTCGGCATCGCCTACTTCTTCTTCGCGCACGACCTGGCCGTGGTGAAGCACATCGCCAGCCACATCGCGGTGATGTACCTCGGCCGCATCGTCGAGTTCGCGCCCAAGCACGAGCTGTTCGCCGCGCCGCGCCACCCCTACACGCAGGCGCTGCTGTCGGCCATCCCCGTGCCGGAGCCGGATGCCGAAGCCTCGGGCCGTGCCGGCCGCGTGGTGCTGCAGGGCGATGTGCCCAGCCCGACGCGCCCGCCGCCCGGCTGCAGCTTCCACACGCGCTGTGCCCATGTGCGTGATCGCTGCCGCAGCGAGCTGCCGGTCGCACAAGCACACGGTGCGCAAGACCCCGCAGGCCATGCCGTGGCCTGCCACTTCTGGCGCGAGATCACCGCGCCCGCCGGCCTGCAAGCCTCGGCCACGCCCGTCAATGCCCGGCTGCAGCGCCTGCAGTCGGCCTTCCTCCGCTGAAATGCCCGCCACCATGACCCAAAGACTGCTGTTCACCGCCCTGCTTCTGGCCGCCACCGTGCAGGTGCCCGCACAAGCGCAGCCCCTGCCTTCGCTGCGCATCGGCCTGGCCGAAGACGCCGACGCGCTCGACCCCACGCTGGCGCGCAGCTTCGTCGGCCGCATGGTCTTCATGGGCCTGTGCGACAAGCTCATCGATGTCGACGCGAAGCTGGGCTTCGTGCCGCAGCTGGCCACCAGCTGGGAATGGTCGACCGACAGCAAGGCGCTGACGATGAAGCTGCGCCCGGGCGTGGTCTTCCACGACGGCGAGAAGTTCGACGCCGCCGCCGTCAAATACAACATCGAGCGGCACAAGACCCTGCCCGGCAGCCAGCGCCGAGGGGAGCTGGCGCCCGTCGTCAGCGTCGACGTGGTCGATGCGATGACGGTGCGCTTCAACCTGAGCGCGCCCTTCGCACCGCTGACGGCGGCGCTGTCCGACCGCGCCGGCATGATGGTCAGTCCGAAAGCAGCCCAGGCAGCGGGCGACAAGTTCGGCCTCAAGCCGGTGTGCAGCGGGCCCTTCAAGTTCGTCGAGCGCGTGGCGCAAGACCGCATCGTGCTGGAGAAGTTCGACGGCTACTGGAACAAGGCCGCCGTGCACTTCGGCAAGCTCACCTACACGCCCATCCCTGACGCCACGGTGCGCTTGGCGAACCTGAAATCGGGCCAGCTCGACTTCATCGAACGCGTGGCCTCGTCCGACATCGAAAAGCTCAAGAACGACAAGAAGCTGAAGACGGCGTCCATCACCGAGATCGGCTACCAGGGCATCACGATCAACATCGGCAAGAGCGAACGTGCGCAGCAGAACCCGCTGGGCAAGGACGCCCGCGTGCGCGAGGCCTTCGAACTCTCGCTCGACCGCCAGGGCCTGGCGCAGGTGGTGATGGACAACGAGGCGCTCGTCGGCAACCAGTGGGTATCGCCGACGAATGCCTATTACGCCAAGACCTCGCCGGTGCCCAAGCGCGATGTCGCCAAGGCCAAGGCGCTGCTGCAGGCCGCCGGCGTACCGAAACCGAGCTTCACACTGCTGACCAGCACCAACACCGACGCGCAGCGCATCGCGCTGGTGGTGCAGGCGATGACACGCGACGCCGGCTTCGACGTGAAGATCCAGTCGGCCGAATTCGCCACCAGCCTGAGCATGAACGACAAGGGCGACTACGAAGCCTATGTGCTGGCCTGGAGCGGGCGCGCCGACCCCGACGGCAACCTGTTCAGCTTCCACGGCTGCAAGCAGCCGCAGAACACCAGCGGCTACTGCGATGCCGAGACCGACAAGCTGCTGGCGGCCTCGCGCACCGAGCGTGACCCGGCCGCGCGCAAGAAGCTCTTCGAGCAGATCGCTGCGCGCATCGGCAAGGAGCGGCCCATCGTCTATCTCTACCACCGCAACTGGCTGTGGGCCTACAACACCAAGCTCACTGGCGTGCAGCAGATCCCTGACGGCCTGCTGCGCATCACCGGCCTCAAGCTGAACCCCTGACGTCGCCCGACTGAACACTGCACGCGAACCACGCGATGTTCGATTTCCTCGTCAAGCGCATCGCCACCATCGTGCCGACGCTGGTGTTCGTCTCGATGCTGATCTTCGGCCTGCAGCAACTGCTGCCCGGCGACCCGGCGCTCATCCTGGCCGGTGAAGAGCAGGACCCCACCGTCATCGCCCACCTGCGCGCGCAGCTACACCTGGACGAGCCGCTGCCCATGCGCTACGCGCTCTGGGTGGGCGGCGTGCTGCAGGGCGACCTGGGCGACAGCGTGCGCAACCAGCAGCCGGTGCTGGATCTCGTGCTGCAGAAGCTGCCCGTGACGCTGCAGCTCGGGCTGATGGCGTTCGTGATCGCGCTCGTGATCGGCATCCCGGCGGGCATCGTCGCGGCCGTGGGGCGCGGCACGGGGTGGGACACGGCGGCCAACGTCTTTTCTCTGTGGGGCATCAGCACGCCGAACTTCTGGCTCGGCATCCTGCTGATCATGCTGTTCTCGGTGCAGCTGGGCTGGCTGCCGGCCTCGGGCTATGTCAGCCCCTTCGAAGACCTCGGCGCCAACCTGGCCGCGATGGTGATGCCGGCCTTCGTGCTGGGCAACGCCATCGCCGGTGTGCTGATGCGCCACACGCGCAGCGCCATGCTGCAGGTACTCAGCGCCGACTACGTGCGCACCGCGCGCGCCAAAGGCCTGAGCGAGCGCGTGGTGGTGCTCAAACATGCCCTGCGCAACGCGCTCACGCCCATCATTACGCTGGGCGCGCTGGAGCTCGGCACGCTGCTGTCGGGCGCGGTGCTGACCGAGCAGGTCTTCACCATCCCGGGCTTCGGCAAGCTCATCGTCGATGCCGTCTTCAACCGCGACTACGCCGTGGTGCAGGGCGTGGTGATGGTCACGGCCACGGCCTACATCGTGCTGAACCTGCTGGCCGACCTGGCCTACTTCGCGGCCAACCCGCGGCTGCGCTCATGAGCGGGCCGATGCGCCGCCTGCTGCGCCGGCGCAGCGCCGTCTTCGGCGCCATGGTGGTGCTGGCCTTCGTGCTGATGGCCGTGCTGGCCGCATGGATCGCACCCTACGACCCCATCGCCACCAGCTGGGGTGACATCCGCAAGGCGCCCACGGCCACGCACTGGTTCGGCACCGACGAGATCGGCCGCGATGTCCTCTCACGCGTCATCTGGGGCACGCAGGCGTCGCTGCTGGCAGGGGTTGTCTCGGTGTCGATCAGCCTGTTGCTGGGCGTGCCCATCGGGCTCTTGGCCGGCTTCGTCGGCGGCTGGGTCGATGGATTGATCTCGCGCATCACCGACGCCTTCCTCGCCTGCCCCTTCCTCATCCTGGCCAGCGCGATGGCGGCCTTCCTCGGCCCCTCCTTGAGCAACGCGATGATCGCCATCGGCGTCTCGGCCACACCCATCTTCGTGCGGCTGACACGGGCGCAGGTGCTCAACGTCAAGGTCGAGGATTACGTCGAGGCGGCGCGCGCCGTCGGCAACCCACCGTGGCGCATCGCGCTGCGCCATGTGCTGCCCAACATCGTGCCGCCGCTCATCGTGCAGGCCACGCTGGCCATCGCCGGCGCGGTCATCGCCGAGGCCAGCCTGTCCTTCCTCGGCCTCGGCCAGCAACCGCCCGCGCCCAGCTGGGGCAGCATGCTGAACACGGCGAAGAATTACGTCGACAACGCGCCGTGGATGGCCATCTGGCCGGGGCTGGCGATCTTTCTGCTGGTGCTGGCCTTCAACCTGCTGGGCGACGGCCTGCGCGACGCACTCGACCCGCGGCAGCGCTGACCGCGGGCCGGGGCTGCCTTACTGCTTGGCGCCTTCCACCAAGCGGCGGCTCAGCGATATTGCGTACGGCGCGGCGCGACCGGCCAGCATCGGGTCGGCCGAGGGCTCGACGCCCTTGGGCAGCACCATCGGGTTGTAGTTGACCGTGACGCACGGCCCCGTCGAATCGGCCGCCACCGACTTCAGGGTCAGGCGGCCCAGCGTGACCTTCTTGCGGTCGTCCGGCAGCGGCGTGATGGCGCTGTCGAGCTTGTCGCCGGGCTGGGCGAGCTGCAGGTTGAAGTCAAAGGCCACGGGGCCGGCTGCCACGCGCTGGCGCAGGTCGTCGAACAGGAACTCGGCGCCCTTGGCCTTGGCCTCTTCGTCGGTCAGCGTCTGCGTGCCGCCCACCGGTTCGAAGATCCACTTGCCCCACTGCTTCTTGCCCTTGGCATCGACAAAGGCAAAGGCGTGCACGCCCCAGTAGTTGACCTTGCCGAAGCTCGCCGGCACCGGCTGGCTGGCGAAGTACTTGCCCTGCATCAGCACCTCGGGGTTGGCGTCGGTGAAGGCCTTGACCTTCTCGGGGTTCGGCCGCTTGGTCTCGGCATCGGGGGCCAGCGATTCGAGCCGGCCGAGCATTTGCTCGGGCGACGCCGCGCCGAAGATCGGCGCCGAGATGTTGCCCATCTGCCAGGTCTCGTTGTTCGGCAGGTCGAACTGCAGCGCCATGTTGCGCTGGCTGCGGGCGTTGTCGGGCGCCTTGGGGTTGGCGCCACCGACCGAGAAACGCACCGTCACGGGCACCGGCTTGCCGCTGAAGGCCGAAGCCATGGACAGCGCCCGGCCCTCGGCGCTGCCGATGAATTCGGCGGTGGCGCACAGGCCTTTGGCGCCCGAGCGGCGAAAGCCTTCGAACTTGCCATTGGCGCGTTCGAAGGCATCGACCATCTTGCTGGGATCGACCTGCGCGAAGGCCGGCGCGCTCAGCACGGCCAGCGCAGCGGCGAAGGCCGCGGTGATCGATACCGCGGCCGCCGGCTTGGTGACCACAGGCGCCAGACTGGAATGGGAATTGGACATGTTGATGCTCGTGCTGGGGTTGAAGGAAAGCGGGCACGAGTTTCGCATCGCTGGCTGAAATACGCAGCGTTGGAACTTTTCGGCCGCCGTCCGGGGCCCATGCGCTGCCAGCGCGTGGTGCGGGTTGCACCCGCCTTGTGCAGTCGATGTCTTTTCGTTCAAATCACTTTCAAGATGAGAAAGCCTGCCCAGTCACCCCCTGCTGCGCCCCGCAAGGCCCGTGGGTCGGCGTCACGGGCAACTGCGGCGCCGCGCACGCCCGCGGCCGTCCAGGCCGCCACGCCCTCGGTTGCCATCGCCATCGGCGCCAGGCTGCGCCACGCACGCCTCGTCAAGTCGCTGCTGATCAAAGACCTGGCGGCGCGCGTCGGTGTCTCCATCAGCCTGATCTCGAAGTACGAGAACGACAAGGTGCTGCCGCCGCTGACGGTGCTGCACGCGCTGGTGACGGCGCTGGACACCAACATCGGCGCCCTCTTCGACCCCGACTGGACGGGCCTGAGCCATGTCGCGCGCGCAGGCACGCGGCCGCGGATCGCTGCCGCTGGCGAGGGCGATGCCGAAGGCGTGACCCTCGAACGCCTGGTGCCGCATGGCCGCGGCCACCTGCTGCAGGGCAACATCCACATCGTGGCGCCGGGCGGCGGCAGCATGGGCGCCATGCGCCACGATGGCGACGAAGTCGGCTACGTGCTGGAAGGCCAGCTCGAGCTGCACATTGGCGACGCCCAGCACGAACTCGGGCCTGGCGATTCCTTCGCCTTTCCGTCCACGCTGGCCCACAGCTACCGCAACCCGGGCACCGGTCTCACGCGGGTGCTGTGGATCAACACGCCACCGACCTTCTGACGATGTGCACCACGGCAGCATCGGTTCGATGGCACATGAGTTGCTTCCCTGGTTGCACCGCCTTCAAGCCACTTGAATGTGCGAGCTCCGCCGCACCGCCAGTCTCGCAAGCCCACTTTTCTTCCACCGTCGCAGGAGCTAGACCATGAAAACCTTCGCATCCCCCAGCCGCTGGGCTGCAGTCCCGCTCTGCGCCGCGCTGCTGCTGGCCGCAGCCGCCCAGGCCAAGGACACCGTGAAGATCGCCTTCATCGGCCCGCTGACGGGCGGCGTGGCCGCCAACGGCATCGGCGGCCGCAACTCGGCCGACCTGGCCGTGAAGCTGCGCAATGCCGACCCCAAGGCCAAGTACACGTATGAACTCGTGGTGCTGGACGACGAGTGCAAGCCCAACGTCGGCGTGCAGGTGGCCACCAAGGCCGCGGCCGACAAGGCCATCGTCGCCGGCGTCACGCACTACTGCTCGGCCGTGGCGATGAGCACGGTGGACGTTTACGCCAAGTTCGGCATGCCCGTGGTCGTGTGGGGCGCGGTGCTGCCCGAAATCACCTATGGCGCCGACCACAAGGAAGTGCACCGCGTCAACGGCACCATGATCAACCAGAACGAGGTGGCCGCGAAGTTCATGACCGGGCTGGGCTACAAGCGCTACGCCGTCATCCACGACACCACCGACTACGGCAAGGGCCACAACAAGTACTTCAGCGAGTACCTGGCCAAGAACGGCGGGCAGATCGTCGGCACCTTCGGCGTCACCGCCGACCAGCAGGACTTCACCGCCGAACTCACGAACATCAAGAACCTCAAGCCCGACGTCATCTACTTCGGCGGCCTCACGCCCATCGGCATCCGCATCCGCAGCCAGATGGACAAGCTGGGCATCAAGGCGGTGTTCGAAGGCACCTCGGGCATCAAGAGCGCGGCTTATCACGACGGCCTGGGCAAAGACCTCGCCGAAGGCAGCTTGAGCTTCATCGAAGGCGCGCCCTGGGAGAAGCTGCCTGGCGGCCTGAACTTCATCGCCAAGTACAACCAGGCCAAATACAACGAGCCGCCGGAAGCCTATGGCCCCTTCGCGTTCTCGGCCGCGACGCTGATCATGGACGCCATCGAAAAGGTCGGCCCAGACCGCCGCAAGGTGCGCGCCGAGCTCAACGCCACCAAGGACGCCGACACCATCATCGGCAAGGTGAGCTTCGACAACCGGCGCCAGAACATCGTGCCGCTGATCAGCAAGTACGTGGTGCAGGACAACAAGTGGGTGCTGTGGGAAGACAGCGAGTACGCCAGCAAGAAGCGCAAGCTTCCCGGGCAGTGAAATCGCGAGCCCCTGAACCCGTGACCCAGCGATGAGCGTCGAAATCCTCAGCCAGTACCTCGTCAACACGCTGATGCTGGGCGTGATCTACGCGATGGTGGCGGTGGGTTTCACGCTCTTCTTCGGCGTGCTCGACGTCATCAAGTTCAGCCACGGCGACGTGCTGATGCTCGGCGGCTTCACCGCGCTGGCCACCTACGTCGGTGCTGGCGCGGTGGGCATCACGCAGCCGGCGGTGCTGCTGGGCCTGATGCTGCTGGCGGCCGTGACGGTGACGGCTGCGGTGGGCGCCTTCGTGGCGCGCTATCTCGTGCTGCCGCTGAAGAACGCCCCGCCGATCAACACGCTGCTGGTGACGCTGATGTTCGGCCTGGCACTGCGCGAGGCGGTGCGCCTGTTCTACCCGAACGGCTCCAACCCCAAGCCCTTTCCGCGCCTGCTGCCCGACGGTGAATTCATGCTCGGCAGCCTGGCGCTGCGCACGGACAGCCTGATGCTGCTGGGCGCAGGCCTCGCCACCATCGTCGGCGTGCATTTGATGATCACGCGCACCAAGCTCGGCCTGGCCATCCGCGCGGTGGCGCAAGACAGCGAAACCGCACGCGTGATGGGCATCGACTTCCAGCGTGTCGTGCTCGTCACCTTTGGCCTGGGTTCGGCACTCGCAGCCATGGCCGGTGTGATGAACGGCCTGTACTACAACGAAGTCAACTTCGGCATCGGCCTGCTGCTGGGCGTGATCGGCTTTTCGGCCGCCATCCTCGGCGGCCTGGGCAACTTTCTCGGCGCCATCCTCGGCGGCTTTTTGTTCGCGGCCTTGCAGACCTTCGGCGCCGTCGCGCTGCCGGTCATCTCGCCCTCCATTCCCAGCGCCTACAAGGACGTGTTTGCCTTCACGATGGTGATTCTCTTGATGGCGTGGAAGCCCACGGGCCTGATTGCCGAACGTTCGAGCGAGCGGGTGTGAAATGACCGCATCGCGTCCCCGTCTCCTGCTCGGCGCCGCCCTCGTGGTGGTTTTCGTCTACCTCTGGGGCCTGCTGCATGCCGAGAGCCAACTCGCCGTGAGCGTGCTGCTGGCAGCGGTGCCGGCCGTGTTGTGGGCCTTGCGCCGCGCCGGCGTGGCCGAGCCACTGGACGAAGCGGCACGGGTCTCGCCGCGCCTGCTGGGCGTGGGCTGCGTGCTGGGCACGCTGGCGCTGGTGGTGGCGCTGCACGACGAACACTTCGCGCTGCTGCTGCTGGCCTCGGTGCTGCTGTACACCGTGGTCGGCCTCGGCCTGAACCTGCAGTTCGGCTACGCCGGCATCGTCAATTTCGCCGGCGCGGCCTTCTTCGGCATCGGCAGCTACACCGCGGCCACACTGGTGACCCACACCGCGGTGCCGCATCTGCTGGTGCTGCTGATCGGCGGCGTGGTGGCGGCGGTGCTGGGCTCGATGCTGATCTGGCCGGTGCTGCGCACGCGCGGCCATTACGCGGCGCTGGTGACCATCGCCTTCGGCATCCTGTTCCGCAATTTCCTCGAGGTGAACGACGCTTTAGGCGGCCCGCAAGGCCTGCGCATCCCGGACATGAACCTGTTCGGCTGGAACCTCAACAAGCACATCGAGTTCGGCAACACCGAGATCTCGTTCTACGCCGCCTACACCGTGCTGGCGCTGGCGCTGTGCGTGCTGGCCTTCGTCTTCGTGCGGCGGGTTGAACGTTCCTGGCTCGGCTTGTCGATGGACATGATCCGCACCGACGAGGTGGCCGCTGCCACCTTCGGCGTAAGCATCGCGCGCGGCAAGGTGCTGGCCTTCACGATGGGCAACTTTCTCGCCGGCGTGGCCGGCGCTCTCTACGGGATGATGACCAGCTACGTCGCACCGAACAACTTCACCTTCGGCGATTCGCTGATCCTGGTGTCCATCGTCATCCTCGGCGGCATCGGCAACCCCTGGGGGTTGATCCCGGCCGCGGCCATCGTGCTCATCCTCCCGGAGAAATTCCAGTTCATCCAGGAGTACCGCTTCCTGCTCTATGCGGTGCTGGTGATCTTCATCCTGCTGTTCCGTCCTGACGGTCTGCTGCCGCGCCAGGTGCGGCAATACTTTGCCGGCCGCAAGCCGGGGGCGGCCCCATGAGCACCTTGAGCACCTTGACCACCACCAGCCCCGTGCTGCTGCAGGCGAAGGGATTGACGATGCGCTTCGGCGGCGTCACCGCGCTGGACGCGCTGGACCTGGCCGTGCACGAGCACGAGATCCTCGGCCTGCTGGGCCCCAACGGTTCCGGCAAGACGACCTTCTTCAACGTCGTCACGGGCATCTATGCCGCCTCGGCCGGCACCGTACAGTTTGCCGGGCAGGACCTCACGCGCAGCAGCCCGCAGGACGTCTACCGCGCCGGCATCACGCGCACCTTCCAGCGCTCGCGCCTGTCGCTGCCGCTGACGGTGTTCGACAACGTCGCCATCGGC
>JANMMD010000230.1:0-9225 GCA_031372905.1 Betaproteobacteria bacterium | reverse complement strand
CGCTGCTGGTCGTGGCCGCTGCGTGCTGGGTGCCCAAGGGTGCGTACCTGGCCTACGGGCTGTGCTGGATGGTCAGCGCAGCGTGCGTGGTGCGCACGGAGGTGGGGCCGGCGCGGCCACCGGGGCTCGCGGGTGAGGTGGCGTGGGCGTTCCATCTCGCGGTCAACGTCGCCCTCGTGGCGGTGGGCGTCGAGTGGTCGGAAGGCAAGGCCTGGGCGTCAAGCAGCGCGGCTGCGGCGCTGGTGCTTGCTGCGCTCGTGATGGCAGGGCTCTCGCGCACGCCGGCTTGGCCGGAATCACGCCGCTGGCAGGGCAACCTCCTGGGCGCGATGGTTGCCACGTCGATCGTGGTCGGGGTCTTTGGCGGCGGCGCCTACATGGGCGGCCGCTTCACGGCCAGTTCGCAGGACGGTCAGGGCAGGCTGGCGCACTGGCAGCAAGCGCTGGACATCCTCAAGCCTGACGACTGGATGTTCGGCAGAGGACTCGGGCGTTACTTCAGCAGCCACACCTTGACCGGCCTGCCGTCTGATGTGGCGGGTGACTACCGCTTGCTGGTGGCCAAGCCCGGTCAGTCCGGGCAGGCCCTGGTGCTGACGAGCGGCCCGCACGACCAGAGCTTCGGTGAGATCTTCCGCGTTTCGCAGCGCATTGCGGTGCCGGCGCCGGGCGCCGTGACCTTGAAGCTGCGCGCGCGCGCTGCGCAACGCTTGGGCCTGCACGCCGAAATCTGCGAAAAGCAGCTGCTGTATGCCGAACACTGCCTGATTGGATCGCAGGAGCTTGAAGCCGCTGGTGAAGGCTGGCAAACGGTGACCTTGACCCTGAACGGCGAACCCTTGTCTCGAGGCTCCTGGTACGCGCCGCGGCCGATCGCGTTTTCCATCGGACTGGGCAGCCGCAGCAGCCGGGTGGAAGTCGACGATCTGCAACTCGTCGACAGCCAGGGACAGGTGCTGCTGCGCAATGGCGACTTCGAACAGGGCATGCAGCGCTGGTTCTTCAGCAGCGACCGCCACCACCTGCCCTGGCACGCCAAGAACCTGGCGGTGCACGTGCTGTTCGAACAGGGCTTCGCGGGGCTGGCCGCTCTCGGTCTGGTGTTCGCCGCGGCCTTGTGGCGGGTTTCCTGTGGCGCTGCCCGCAAGCACCCGCTGGCGCCGCCGCTGGCCGCCGCGCTGCTGAGCTTGCTCGTCGTCGGGATGGTGGACAGTCTGTTCGACATGCCGCGGGTCGCCTTCCTCACCTTGCTGATGCTGGCCGTCGCGCTGGCGCTGCCCCGGCCAGCCGCCAGCCGAGCGCGATAGGCGGCGCGCAGGCGCACGCCCCCACCGTCGCTCGTGCTTCTCGATCGCCACAGCCCGGGGGTCTAAACTCTCGGGTTTGCCCGACATCTTCCGGCACTCGGTTCCGAGTGACGGCTTCCCACTTTTGCGCCAGGACTGCCGACCGTGTTCATCTCCTCAGCCTTCGCCCAAGCCGCCCCCGCCGCCGCGCCCGGCGGCACCGACACCCTCTTCAGCCTGCTGCCGCTGGTGCTGATGTTCGTGGTGCTGTACTTCATCATGATCCGCCCGCAGATGAAGAAGCAGAAGGAGCACAAGGCCATGATCGAGGCCATCGCCAAGGGCGACGAGGTGGTCATTGCCGGCGGCTTGCTGGGCAAAGTGGCCAAGCTCGGCGACAACTACCTGCATGTGGAAGTGGCCAGCGGGGTTGAACTGCAGGTACAGCGCGGTGCCGTGGTGCAGGTGCTGCCCAAGGGCACGTTCAAGTAAACGCGCAACGCAACGCGCAAGGGAACGCGCGAGTCAAAGCGCGCCAAGCGCAAACGCTGCGCCCGCGGCCCTGCCCGCTGCCTCAAGGACATCCTGATGAACCGCTACCCCCTGTGGAAGTACGCCATCCTCGGCATCGTGCTGCTGGTTGGCCTGCTGTACACCGTGCCCAACTTCTACGGCGAGGCCCCGGCGGTGCAGGTCAGCGGCGCCAAGGCGACCGTGAAGGTCGATGCCGCGATGGTGGCCAAGGTCGAGCAGACCCTGCAGGCCGCGCAGTTGAAACCCGACTACGTGCGCTTCGACGGTGCCTCGGTGCGTGCGCGCTTCGGCGACATCGACACCCAGATCAAGGCCCGCGACGCGCTCATCAAGACGCTGAACCCTGACCTGCGCGACGCGCGCTACATCGTGGCGCTGAACCTGGTTTCGCGCACGCCCGAATGGATGGCGCGCATGCGCGCCTTGCCGATGTATCTGGGCCTGGACTTGCGCGGCGGCGTGCACTTCCTGATGCAGGTGGACATGCGCGGCGCCTTGAAGCAGGCCGTCGACACCTACAGCAGCGACGCGCGCACCGCGCTGCGCGAAAAGCGCATCCGCTTCACCGGTATCGCGCGCGAGACCAACGGCCTGACCGTCACGCTGCCCGATGCCGCCGAGGCGGCGAAGGCGCGCGACCTGCTCTTCGAACGCCTGCCCTCGATGGCCTGGACGCGCGACGACCAGGACGGCAACGTGCGCATCATCGGCCGCCTCTCGCCGCAGGCCATCACCGAGGTGCAGAACCAGGCGGTGACGCAGAACGTCGAGACGCTGCACAAGCGCGTCAACGAGCTGGGCGTGGCCGAACCCGTCATCCAGCGCCAGGGCCTGGACCGCGTGGTGGTGCAGCTGCCCGGTGTGCAAGACCCGGCGCGCGCCAAAGACATTCTGGGTCGCACGGCAACGCTGCAGTTCCGCCTGGTCGAGCAAGACACCGCCACCGCGGCCGAAGTGGTGCCCACGCGCGGCGGTGCCGACGTTGGCCTGAAGCGCGACGTCATCGCCACCGGCGAGCAACTGAAGCAGGCCTCGGCCACCATCGACAAGGACCAGCGCCCCGCCGTGAGCGTGAAGCTGGACGATGTGGCCGGCCGCAACATGCGCAACGTCACGCGCGAGAACCTGGGCAAGCCCATGGCCATCGTGCTGTACGAAAAGGGCAAGGGCGAGGCGCTCTCGGTGGCCACCATCCAGGGCGAGTTCGGCACCGACTTCCAGATCACCGGCAACTTCACGCCGCAGGAAACCGCCGACCTCGCGCTGCTCACGCGCGCCGGTGCGCTGGCCGCACCGATGGAGATCATCGAAGAGGGCACCATCGGCCCGAGCCTGGGCGCGGAGAACATCGCCAAGGGCTTCAACAGCGTGCTCTACGGCTTCATCGCGATTGCGGTGTTCATGTGCTGCTACTACCTGTTGTTCGGCGTCTTCAGCACCATCGCACTGGCCTTCAACCTGCTGTGCCTGGTGGCGGTGCTGAGCATGCTGCAGGCCACGCTGACGCTGCCCGGCATGGCGGCCATTGCGCTGACCCTGGGCATGGCCATCGACGCCAACGTGCTGATCAACGAGCGGGTGCGCGAAGAGCTGCGCAACGGCGCGCCGCCGCAGCTGGCCATCCACAAGGGCTACGAGATGGCCTGGGGCACGATTCTCGACAGCAACGTCACCACGCTGATCGCCGGTGTCGCGCTGCTGGCTTTTGGCTCCGGCCCGGTGCGCGGGTTTGCCGTGGTGCACTGCCTGGGCATCCTGACCAGCATGTTCTCGGCGGTGATGTTCTCGCGCGGGCTCGTCAACCTCTGGTACGGGCGCCAGAAGCGCCTGAAGTCGGTGTCCATCGGCCAGGTGTGGCGGCCTGACGCGGGCCCAGGCAGCACGGCCGTTGCCAAGCCCGGCGCAGCCACGCCTGAAGCCTGAACCGGAGCACGACGATGGAATTTTTCCGCATCCGCAAGGACATCCCCTTCATGCGCCACGTGCTGGTGCTGAACGTGATCTCCTTCCTCACCTTCGCGCTGGCGGTGTACTTCCTGGCCACGCGCGGCCTGCACCTGTCTATCGAATTCGTCGGCGGCACGCTGGTGGAAGTGCAGTACAGCCAGTCGGCCGACATCGACCGCACGCGCAGCACCGTCGAAAAGCTCGGTTACGGCGACGTGCAGGTGCAGAGCTTCGGCACCTCGCGCGACGTGCTCATCCGCGTGCCGGTGCGCGCCGGCGAGAAGCAGACCGACACCGCTGACCGTGTCTTCCAGGCGCTGTGCACGGCCGAGCAGGGCCAGGTGGGGCGGCAGGAATACACCACGCCCGAGGGCCAGCAGGTCAGCCGCCCGAGCTGCCTGCAAGCGGGCGGCAAGGAGCCGCTGGTGCGCAAGCGCAGCGAGGCGGTCAGCGCCTCGGTGGGCGACGAGCTCTACAGCAACGGCGCCTGGGCCCTGGGCTTCACCATCCTGGGCATCATGGCCTACTTGGCGGTGCGCTTCGAGTGGAAGTTCGCGGTGGCCGGCATCATCGCCAACCTGCACGACGTGATCATCATCATGGGCTTCTTCGCCTTCTTCCAGTGGGAGTTTTCGCTCTCGGTGCTGGCGGCGATCCTGGCGGTGCTGGGTTACTCGGTGAACGAGTCGGTGGTGATCTTCGACCGCATCCGCGAGAGCTTCCGCAAGTTCCGCAAGCTGAGCACGCGCCAGGTCATCGACCACGCCATCACCAGCACCATCAGCCGCACCGTCATCACCCACGGCAGCACACAGATGATGGTGCTGAGCATGCTGCTCTTCGGCGGTGCCACGCTGCACTACTTCGCCATCGCGCTGACCATCGGCATCCTGTTCGGCATCTACTCGTCGATCTTCGTGGCCGCCGGTATCGCGATGTGGCTGGGTGTGAAGCGCGAAGATCTCGTCAAGACCACGAACAAGGACGTCGACCCCAACGACCCGAACGCCGGGGCCGTCGTGTAGAGTGTGACGGTCTTCACACCGCACCCAGTCCGACGCTGACATGGCCACGAGCGCCTCGCCCGATTCTCTTGCTGGCCAGGCGCGCAGGCTCTACACCGAAGAGCTGCTCAAGGGCCTGGTGCCCTTGGTGCAGACGGCGCTGGACACCGCGCGCAATCTGCTCGACAAGCCCAGCGAGCACACGGTCTTTGCGCGCCGCCGCGACCTGCTGCAAAGTCTGAGCGCGGGCGCTCAGGCCTGGCACCGCAGCATCGTTGCGGGGCTGCGCCAGGCGCTCGGGCCCACCATGACTTCGTCGCGTGTCGACCTGCCCTTGCCGGGCATGGGGGGCAGCGGCCGCGAATCGCTCTCGCTCGTCAGCGACGACGCCATCGAACTGGAGATCGTCACCTCGCGCCTGGCCTTGGCGGTGATGGACCGGGCCTCGTGGGAATTCGCCGACCTGCGTTCGCGCATCGCCCATCTCGAAGGCCGCAACGAGCTCGACCCGCACGACATGCTGCGCGCCCATGTGCTGGCACGCATCGTCTTCGACGCCTGGCGCGCCGCGGGGCAGACGCTGGAGGGCTGGCGAGAACTCCAGCCCGTGCTGCACGACGAATTTGCGCTGCTCGTGGAAGAGGCGTACCACGAGACCAACCGCTGGTTGGTGGACCACCGCGTGCTGCCCGAGGTCGACCTGCGGCCCTTCATCCGCCGTTCGCGCACGCATCCGAGCGCGCCAGTCGGGTGGCAGCCCGGTGCCGGCACGGGCTTTGCCGATTCTCGGCAGGACGCCGGCCGGGGCCTGCACAGCGGCAGTAGCGGCCCGGCCCCCACGGGCTACGCCAGCGCGCCAGGCCCGGGCCCCAGCGGCTACAGCGCGCAATCGGGCGGGCATTCCAGCGGCCGGGGCGGCGTGGGTGACGAAACCCGACTGATGACGCGCGGTGCGCCTCTGGCACGCAGCCGTGAACATGCCGAGGCGGTACTCGGCCGGCTGAACCGCCTCATCGGCCGCCACGTGCCCGAGTTCGCCAGCTCGACGCGCTCGGCGGGCTTGGGCGGGGGTGGCGCGGGCGGCGCCGGTGGAAGCTCCGCTGCCGGCGGCGCCGCGGGCGAGCACGGCGGCGCTGCGCACCCGATGTCGCCCGGCCTGGCGCGCGCCATCGAAACCGCGCAGCAGGGCATACGCCAGCGCCTCAGCACCACCATGCAGGGCGGCGGCGAGGCCATGGTCACCGCGCCGGTGATGCTGGAAGAGCTGCACCAGCGCAAGCAGGTGCTGAAGAAGGCCGCCGCCGGGCCGGAAGAGCGCGCCACCATCGAGATCGTCGCGCTGCTGTTCCAGAGCATCCTCACGGAAGACCGCATCCCGGCCGCCGTGCGCGTGTGGTTTGCGCGGCTGCAGATGCCGGTGCTGCGCGTGGCTGTCACCGAGCCCGACTTCTTCGCCACCATCGACCATCCGGCGCGTCGTCTCATCGACCGCATGGGCGCCTGCGTGATGGGCTTCGACAGCGCTGCCAGTACCTCGGTGGCAGGCAAGCCGAATGAAGCGCTGGAGAAGGAGATCAAGCGCATCGTGCAGGTTGTCGAGGCCTACCCCGACACCGGCCGGCGCGTTTTCCAGACCGTGCTGACCGAGTTCGAGAAGTACCTCGAGCACTACTTCAAGAACCAGAACGAGGCCACCAAGCGCGGTGTCTCGCTGGCGCAGCAGGTCGAGCAGCGCGAGACCATGGCCATCCAGTACACCATCGAGTTGCGCAAGATGCTCAACGAGGTGCCGGTGCAGGAAGGCGTGCGCCAGTTCCTCTTCCACGTCTGGGCCGACGTGCTGGCCACCACCGGCGTGCGCTACGGCCCGCAGGGCGCGCAGACCAAGCAGATGAAGCGCGCCGCGGCCGATCTCATCTGGAGCGCCAGCGCCAAGGTCACGCGCGAAGAGCGCGCGGAGGTCATCCGCCGGCTGCCACAGCTCTTGAAGAGCCTGCGTGAAGGCATGGCCTCGGCCGGCATGGACACGCCCAAGCAGGACGAACACATCCAGCAGCTGAACAACTCTCTCGCCGCAGCCTTCACGGCCAAGGCGGCGGTGATCCCCGACGACCGCCTGCGTGAGCTGATGGAGCGCCTGGAAACCTTGGAAGAGCTGTTGCCGGAGACCGCCGATGTCGACATCGACGAGTCGATGGTGCTCGACCTCTCAGGCCACCAGAGCAGCGAGCTGGAAGTGGTGCTCGACGGCGGCAGCATGCCCACCCCGGCGATGCTGGCCTGGGCGCGTGAGCTGCAGGTGGGCAGCTGGTACATGCTGGACCGCGGCGGCCACAGCGAAGCCGTGCAGCTGGCCTGGCACGGCCTGCGCAAACAGCTCAGCCTCTTCGTCACGCCGCATGGGCGCTGCGTGCTCTTCCAGCAGCACCGCCTGGCGAGCTACCTGCAGGCGGGCCTGATGCTGCCGGCGCAGGACGAAGCGCTCACCGTGCGCGCCACGCGCAGCGCGCTGGCCAAGCTGGATGTGGATGCGTCCCGGCTGCTGAACTGAAGCCCAGCCGCGGGCAGAGGGTCAGTGGATCACCCGGTCGTCGGGGTCGACGAAGAGCTCGTCGAGCACCAGCGCATCGGGCTCCTCGCCCAGGCTCCAGAAGACCATCAGCACGATGATCTTCAGGTCCTCCAGTGCCATCGGGCCGCCCCCGGCGGCCACGGCACGGTCGATGACCATCTCGCGCATCGGTGCCGCCAGCACGCCGGCCGACTCGAGGAAGGTGATGAAGCCGACGGCGTGTTCGTCCAGCACTTCGCGCTCGGCATCGGTGTAGATGCGCATGCTGCCGGGCACGGGCTGGCCCGTGACGGCTTCGGCACTGTCGGCCAGGCCATCCAGCCAGCGCAGGGCATCCTGGATCTCGTCGGGCTCGAAGCCGACTGCCGACAGCTTGCGCGAGAGCTGCTTGGGCTCAGGGCAGGCGTCGGGGCGCCAGTAGTTCTCGTAGAGATAGACCAGTACTTCGAACATGATTCCACTATACCCGAGCACCTGGGCCGGACCGGGCCTGAACTGGGCGGCTTGTCAGCCGCTGTGCCGACGCTGGTAGAGGCCACCCGGCAGCCGCGCCACCTGGCCCGACAGCTCAAGCTCCAGCAGCCTGGCGCTGAGCGTGGCGGTGCTCTCGCCCGTGCGCGCCAGCAAGGCGTCCAGCGTCACCGGGTCTTCGCCCAGGGCTGCGAGCAGCGGGTCTGCCGCGGCGGCGTCAGCGGCCGCAGCCGGGGTGCGCTGCAATGGCAGTGTGGCTTGCCGCAGGCCTGGGCTTTGCAGATCGTCGAGCACGTCCTGCGCGCTCTCGACCAGCGTCGCGCCCTGCTTGATGAGTGCGTGGCAGCCGTGCGACTGCGGTGCGTGGATGGACCCCGGCACCGCCCAGACCTCGCGGCCGGCTTCGTTGGCCAGACGCGCGGTGATGAGCGAGCCTGACCGCAGCGCGGCCTCCACCACCAGCGTGCCGCGCGTCAGCCCTGCGATGAGGCGGTTGCGTTGCGGAAAGTGCTCGCGCAGCGGCGGTGTGCCGGGCGCGTATTCACTGAGCAGTGCGCCCTGGGCCACGATGCGTTGCGCCAGCGCACGGTGGCGCGCCGGGTAGGTGATGTCCAGGCCCGTGCCCACGACGGCGAGGGTGCGCCCACCGGCGGCGAGCGCGCCCTCATGCGCGGCGGCGTCGATGCCCTGGGCCAGACCCGAAACCACCACCCAGCCGGCGCGCGCCAGCTCATTGGCCAAGGCCTGCGCGTTGTCGGCCCCCTGCGCGCTGGGGTGGCGGCTGCCGACCACGGCCACGGCAGGTTCCACCAGGCAGGCCAGATCGCCTTGCAGGTACAACAGCAGCGGTGGGTCGGCCGTCTGCAGCAGCAGGGGCGGATAGGCCGCGTGGCCCAGCGTCAGCCAGTGGCGGTCAGCGCCGCCCTGCAGCCACTGACGCGCTGCGGCCAGCCGGGGTGCGAAGTCGGGTGGCAAGACCTGCAAGGCATCGGCCAGGGGACGGCCCAGCAATTCGCGCAGCGTCGCCACTGGAGCGGACAACACCGCGTCCGGACTGCCGCAGGCGGTGAGCAGCCTGCGCGCCGTTTCGCGGCCCAGGCCAGGTGTTTCCAGCAGCCTGAACCAGGCGGCGAAGTCGTCGTCGTTGATATCCATCAAGGCCGCAGTGTGCGCGCGCACCGGGCCTTTTGGTTCACCCTGCCCGGGGGCTTCAGGGCTGCGTGAAGCGGTCGCCCGCCCGCACCGGCTCCTGCACGTTCAGGATGAGCGCGTAAGACACACGCTCGAAGGTGCGGAAGACAAACAGCACGCCGTGCTTTTCATCAGGCAGGCGGATGTCCTGGCGCCGCGATCCGGTGATGTCGACGGCGTCGGTGCCCGCGCGCCAGAGCGCCAGCACATGGCCGCGCTC